>NZ_CP051651.1:902884-1203846 GCF_012848175.1 Xanthomonas campestris pv. badrii
TGGCAATCCGTACGACGGCGATACCTTGGCCGAGCAACTGGAGCAGACACGCGGATTGCTGCAAGACGTGGCTGTCGCCCCGACGGTAGCGATCGTGGACCTGGGCTATCGCGGGCGCGAGGTCGATGGGGTACAGGTGCTGCACCGTGGGAAAGCCAAGACGCTGACGCGCCGGCAGTGGCACTGGATCAAGCGACGGCAAGCGGTGGAGCCGGTGATCGGCCATCTGAAAGACGACTGCCGGCTGCGCCGCTGCAGATTAAAGGGCACCCAAGGCGATGCACTGCATGTCCTGGGCTGCGCCGCCGGCTACAACCTGCGCTGGTTGATGCGCTGGATCGCGCTTTTGCGTGCCTGGATCCGTGCCATGTCGCAGTTATCCCTGGGCGCCATGGATCGGTCACAGCTCGCAATTGGCGTCTGAAAAGGATTTTTCAGAGACGACTCTATAAAGTGCTGTCTCGTATTCCTTTTCCTCGAATTCGATCTTGGCCACGTTGCTCTCCTAGCTGTATGGGTTGGTTATTGGCTCTGACTTTGCCAGCGTTTCGAGTAGTGGTCTAGGCACCAATGACCATATAACTTCTCGTTCAAGCGAGAGCTCTTAGGGCAAATTCCCAACAGGGGGGAGGGT
The DNA here is from genome assembly GCF_012848175.1 of Xanthomonas campestris pv. badrii. Taxonomy (NCBI): domain Bacteria; kingdom Pseudomonadati; phylum Pseudomonadota; class Gammaproteobacteria; order Lysobacterales; family Lysobacteraceae; genus Xanthomonas; species Xanthomonas campestris. The sequence continues at coordinate 903,519 of NZ_CP051651.1, forward strand.
TGGGGGCGACAAGGGACCGCAGCGCGTCCAGGCTGAGCCCGTAGGCCAGCACCGAAAGGCCCGGAGAGACGCCCCTGAGCCCGTCAAGCTTCTCCTTGGCGGTAAAGGCTCGGCTGTAGGTGACGTGGTGTTCGTCGTCCAGCTCGTGGCCGACTAACTGAGCCCGGAGCTCGGACACCACGCCCGCGCCCTGCAGCTCTTGGATCAGGGTTTTGCGGAGCGAGTGGAAGCCGCGCTTGGCCTTGGGCCAGTTCTTGCCCACCTCGGCCAGGTGCCGGCTGAAGGCTTTGGAGATCCAGTTGCCTTGCCCATTTTTAGCGTCGGCCTTCGCCGCTGGAAACAAGCGCTCCTGCCCTTTGTCCCGCGCCTGCTGGACCCAGTCCAGGAAGCCCAGGGCGAGCAGGTCGGGATGGATAGGCACCGTCCTCAAGCTCACGTCTGTCTTCACCTTTTGATACTCGCCCTCGTCCGAAATCTGGATGCAGGGGAGGCCGCCATCCTCGACCACGTCGGCGGTCAGCAGTTGGCCGACCTCCGAGGCGCGGGCGCCGGTATACAGCCCGAGAAGGGAGGCCCATCGCGCGGCCAAGGGCAGGGCTTCAAAAGCAGCCGGCGCGAACAAGGCCTGGACCTGGTGGGCGTCGTAGGCCTTGAAGCCGAACTTGCGCCGGGCCCGCTTCTCGCGGGTGGAGTAGCTCACGTGCCCGGACGCGGGGTTGTCGCCCCGGGGGTAGTGGCCGGACGCTTGGGCCCACTCGAAGAACCCGCCCTTGCCACCGATGTAGCTCTGTTTGTTGGTTAGCGTTGGAGTGGAGGCACCTTTGTCGCGCATGTCTTGATACCACCGGGCCAGGTCCGAACGGGTGACCGTGTGCAGCTTGGTCTTCTCGCCAAGGAAGCTGGTCAGCAGTTCGACGGCGGTCCGCTTGATGGTCCAGGTCTTGGGCAAGGTGCTGCCTTTGAGGCTGGTCAGCCAAGCATCACGGGCCTTGCCCAGAGTGATCGTCTCGATGGCGGGCTTCGTCGTCCGCCGCGGCGTTGGGAGGGGAGGCACGTGCTGATGAATTAGCTCCCCCAACGCGCTGGGCTGGGGAGCCGTCAGCGCCATCAGTTGCTGGAAGAGCGTGACGTCTTCGGGGGTGTCGATCTGCCATTGCTCGGTGATCGACCCGTCCGCCGAGCGCGTCCGATTCAAGGTCAGCTCCTGCGGGCGTTGGGTGCCAGTCAGGCGCGCCAGAAGCGCGTCCAAGTCGTCGTCTTGGCTTTGCATGCGTCGGTCCCTCAACACAGTGAAGACCTGAGCATACCGGGCAGCAAGGGTCAGCGCGCGCAGGCGGGCCTCCCGCATGTCGTAAGTATGGAGGGTGCGTTTGAAGGTCTGGCGACCCACGATCGGCTGCAAATCGACCGGCACACGCTGGCGATACGACCAGAGTCCGGAGGGGGCTCGAACGAGATGATGAGGAATGCGCATGGGCGTCGTGTGTTCCGACTTGCGCAGCTGCAGCCAGTTTTTACGCTAACAAAAAACCCCTGATTTCTCAGGGGTTTGCGTAATCTGGCGGAGAGAGGGGGATTCGAACCCCCGAAGCGCGGTTTAGACGCTTACACACTTTCCAGGCGTGCTCCTTCAACCACTCGGACACCTCTCCGTACCTGCCGGACGACCGGGTCGAAGGCAGGAGCGGGATTCTAGCCGCCACGCGCGCCGTTAACAAGGACGAGCATGCACGCGCCACACCGCATGCGGGCCATGGAGGGGCCGGCGGGGCGGGGCGGTCGGTTGCGTGAAGGCGGGCGGAGGCGACACCTGCTGAACGATCGGCTTGACATGGCATGGCACAATATCGATTCAGACGAAGCTGGTTGCCCGATGTCCTATCTCGTTCTCGCCCGCAAGTGGCGCCCGAAGCGTTTTGCCGAACTCGTAGGCCAGGAACACGTGGTCCGCGCGCTCAGCAATGCGCTCGACAGTGGGCGTGTGCACCACGCATTTCTGTTCACCGGCACCCGCGGCGTGGGTAAGACCACAATCGCGCGCATTTTCGCCAAATCGCTGAACTGCGAGACCGGCACCAGTGCCGATCCGTGCGGCCAGTGCCCGGCCTGCCTGGATATCGACGCCGGCCGCTACATCGACCTGCTGGAAATCGACGCCGCGTCCAACACCGGCGTGGACGATGTGCGCGAGGTGATCGAGAACGCGCAGTACATGCCCTCGCGCGGTAAGTTCAAGGTCTATCTGATCGACGAAGTGCACATGCTCTCCAAGGCGGCCTTCAATGCGTTGCTGAAGACGCTGGAAGAGCCGCCAGAACATGTGAAGTTCCTGCTGGCCACCACCGACCCGCAGAAGCTGCCGGTGACGGTGCTGTCGCGTTGCCTGCAGTTCAACCTCAAGCGCCTGGACGAGGACCAGATCCAGGGCCAGATGACCCGCATCCTGGCCGCCGAGCAGATCGAATCGGACCCGTCGGCGATCGTGCAGCTGTCCAAGGCGGCCGACGGCTCGCTGCGCGATGGCCTGTCGCTGCTGGACCAGGCGATTGCCTATGCCGGGGGTGCGCTGCGCGAGGATGTGGTGCGCACGATGCTCGGCACGGTGGACCGCACCCAGGTCGGCGCCATGCTGCAGTCGCTGGCCGATGGCGATGGTGCGCAGTTGCTCAAGGTCGTGGCCGCGCTGGCCGAATTCTCGCCGGACTGGAGTGGCGTGCTGGAAGCGCTGGCCGAGGCCTTGCACCGCGTGCAGGTGCAACAGCTGGTGCCGTCGGTGGCATTTGTCGGCGATGGTATCGACCCGACTCCGTTTGCCGCGCAGCTGCGCCCGGAAGTGGTGCAGCTGTGGTACCAGATGGCGCTCAATGGACGCCGCGATCTGTATCTGGCGCCCAGCCCGCGCGCCGGGTTTGAAATGGCGGTGCTGCGCATGCTGGCCTTCCGGCCGGCGGCAGCGGTGCCGGCCGGCAGCAGCGACGATGGCCGTGGAGCCGCGGTTGGCGGCGGCGCGCGTGCGGAGGGCGCCGGTATCCAGGCGGCTGCTCCGGCTGTCGCCGCATCCATGCCTGCAACGAAGCCGGCGCAGGCCATGGAAGCGGCATTTGCGCCACCTGTGCCTGCTGCACCGCCGGCCGCCGCTGCGGCGGCGCCGGTGGTCTCGCTGGCGCCCTCGGCAGCGCCTGCTGGCGCGGCGCCAGCGCGCACCGACGACACCCCGCCCTGGGCGGTGGACGATGCACCGGTCAGGACGCCCGCAGTGCCGTCCACCGTCGTCTCTGCGTCCGAATCCACATCGGCCACTGCGCCGGCGATCCCGTCAGCATCGATGGTGGTCGCGCCGGAAGCAGCCATGGCGCCTCCGGTCGATGCCGCAGATCCTGGCCCTGCACCTGAGGCGGTGGCCGTGCCGCTGGCGGCAGCGTCGCCGGCCGGCACCCCGGCGCCGTTGCTGGCTGACGGCCATATCGCCGATGCCGAGCAGTGGCTGGACCTGGTCACCCGCAGTGGCCTGAACGGCCCGTCGCGGCAGCTCGCGGCCAACGCGGCCTTTATCGGTCACCGCGATGGTGTGCTGCGGCTGGCGCTGGCACCGGGCTTCGAATACCTGACTTCCGAGCGCTCCATCGCCAACCTGGCGCAGGCGCTGTCACCGGTGCTGGGCAACACGCCGCGCATCGTCATCGAGACCGGCAGTGCCGATGTCGAGACCTTGCACGAGCGTGCCAACCGGCAGAAAGGCGAGCGCCAGAGCGCTGCCGAAGACGCTTTCATGAACGACCCGAATGTGCAGCAGCTGATCCAGCAGCAGGGCGCGCGGGTGGTTCCCGATTCCATCCGCCCTTACGACGAGTAACGACCCATGCGTGGAAACATTGCCCAACTGATGCAGCAGGCGCAGAAGATGCAGGAAAACCTGCAGCGCGCCCAGGAAGAACTGGCCAAGCTGGAAGTCACCGGCACTGCCGGCGGCGGCATGGTCAGCGTGACACTGACCGGCGCCAAGGAATGCCGCAAGGTGCGCATCGACCCCAGCATCCTCTCCGACCAGGAAATGGCCGAAGACCTGATTGCCGCCGCCTTCAACGACGCCTCCAACAAGATCGATGCAGAATCCAAGGACCGCATGGGCTCGGCCACTGCCGGCATGCAGTTGCCGCCTGGCATGAAGCTGCCTTTCTGATCGAGGGGATTCGGGAATCGGGATTGGGGATTCGCTAGAAGCGAGATTGCTTCTGCATTTGCGAATCCCGAATCTCCCATGCCCAATCCCGGTTACCCAATGTCCTCACTGCTCGAACAACTGATCGAGGCCTTCCGGGTGTTGCCGGGCGTGGGCCAGAAATCTGCACAGCGCATGGCCTACCACGTGCTCGAGCGCGAGCGCGAGGGTGGGCGGCGTCTGGCCGCGGCCTTGGGCAATGCGGTGGAGAAGGTCGGGCATTGCGTGCAGTGCCGCGATTTCACCGAATCGGAAATCTGCACCATCTGCGCCAGCAGCAGCCGCGATCGGCAGCAGCTATGTGTGGTGGAGTCGCCGGCCGACCGCCTGGCGATCGAGCACGCCACCGGCTACCGCGGCCTGTACTTCATTCTGCAGGGACGGCTGTCGCCGCTGGACGGCATCGGCCCGCGCGAACTGGGGCTGGACCGGCTCGGCGAGCGTCTGGCCGCCGGCGAGGTCACCGAAATGATCATCGCCACCAATGCCACCGTGGAAGGCGAAGCCACCGCGCATTACCTGGCACAGCTGGCCCGCCAGCATGCGGTACGCCCGAGCCGGCTCGCCCAGGGCATGCCGCTGGGCGGCGAGCTGGAATACGTGGACCGCGGCACCCTGTCGCATGCCTTCGGCACCCGCAGTGAGGTGCCTTGAGGGCGGGGATTGGGGAGTCGGGATTGGGGATTGGCAAAAGCCGGTCCGCGCACGCGGTAAGCTCTTGCCGATCCCCAATCCCCAATCCCCAATCCCCAATCCCGAATCCCGAATCCCGAATCCCGAATCCCGTTTATGACCGACACCATCTTCGGCAAGATCATTCGCCGCGAAATTCCCGCCACCATCGTGTATGAAGACGACGACGTGCTGGGCTTCGAAGACATCGCGCCGCAGGCGCCGGTGCATGTGCTGTTCATTCCCAAGCAACACGCCATTCCCACCCTGGACGATGTGCCGCCGGAGCAGGCGCTGCTGGTCGGCAAGCTGGCGCTCGCCGCCGCCGCGTACGCACGTGAGCAGGGCCTGGCGCAGGACGGCTACCGCATCGTGATGAATTGCCGCGAGCATGCCGGGCAGACGGTGTTCCATATCCATCTGCATCTGCTGGCCGGGGCGCCGTTGGGGCGATTTGGTACGCCTTGATCCTGGGACGCTCCAGGGTTGCCTTGACCGCTAGGTGGAGAACGTAACGCGGCTGGCCATCGCGCTTGATATTGCGCGAAAACAAAAACGCCGCTCCTCAAGAGCGGCGTTTTGCATCACGGCTGGCTCAGCGGTGGATTACCACCAGCCGCGGCCCCAGCCCCAGCCGCCGCCCCAGCGCGGACCCCACGGGTCGCCCCACGGGCCGTACGGGTAGGCCGGAATCACCTCGACGTCGCGCACTTCCGGCCACAGGTAGACCACGTCGGCCGCCACCTTGGGCAGCTTGTAGTCGTACTCGCCGATCTTGGTGGTTTCATACCCCTCGATCTTGCCGATGAAGGTGACTTCGCGGCCGGGCTCGAAGACTGCCGGGTCGTAGAAGCCTGCGCGGCAGGCCAGGAAGCGGCCATCGCTGGCATCGACGGCATTGCGATCCGGACGCCCGCTGGCGTTGAGCGGACGCGAAATCAACTCGAAGCAGGTCTGGCCCTGGCTGGGCTTGGTCTGGATGATCTTGCCGCCCCAACGCACCGAGGTGCCGAGTTGTGCGCTGGCAGTGGAATCGTTCGGTCTGACCGTGGGGAACTGGCCCTGCAGCGGCTTGGGCGCGGTAGCGCAGGCTGCGAGCCCGAGCACAGCGACAATGGGAATCAGAAATCGGGTACTCATGAGGAAGCTCCGGTTCGCGGGCGATGCTGCAGCAGGTCTTTCAGAAGTGAGGCGCTGTCCGAATCAGCGCCAGCGTATCGCGCGGCAGCGAAACGCTGGCTGAGTGCCAACAGTGGCGTGTCGGGGTGTGTGCGGGCGACGCGTTGTGCCCAGGTGATGGCCGGTTCGTGCGGTTCGCGCGCCAGGCCAAGCTTGCCGTAACGGCGGCCCAGCCGATGCCAGGCGCGCAACAGCGGATCGCGTTCGCGTTCGCCACGCGCCAGCAGCCACCCCATCCAGGCCAGGGCACCGACGGCAAACACGCCGAAGATGGCGGCCAGCTGGGTGGGATCCAGGCGCTCGATGCCGAACGGTTGCAGCAACCGTTGCTGGCGGTCGGCGTTGAAGGACAGCACCAGATCGTTCCAGCCGCGGCGCAGCCAGTCGCTGACCTGGCCCAGGCTGGCCCAGGCGCCGAGCTGGGCGAAGTCGTTGCCGCCACCGCTTTGCAGGCGATCCTCCAGCGTGTCGTAGATGCGCTCGGGCGCCACTGCGGCAGTGGGGTCCACGCGCACCCAGCCGCGGCCTGCCAGCCACACCTCGGTCCAGGCATGCGCATCCATGCGCCGCACCACCCAATAATTGCCGAAGCTGTTGTAGGTCCCGCCGGCATACCCGGTGACCACGCGCGCGGGGATGCCGGCGGCGCGCATCAGCACCACGAACGCCGAGCTGAAGTGCTCGCAGAATCCGGCCTTCTGCTGGAACAGGAATTCGTCGACGCTGTTGCGGCCCAGCAGCGGCGTGTCCAGCGTGTAGGCGAATTCGCGGGTGATCCACTGCAGCGCCCGTTGCACGATGGCATCGTCGTTGCCGCCAGCCTCGGCACGCCATTGCCCGGCCAGGATGAGCGTGCGTGGATTGAAGCCGGGCGGCAGCGCGAGCGCGCGTTTGCGCAGCTGCCCGGGCAGGTCGGTGTCGAACCGTGCCGGCGGTGCCGATTGCAGCTCCCAGCGGGTCAGCGCACTCAAGGGGCGCTGCGCAAACAGTTCGTAGTCGGGCGAGAGATCGGCATTGGCAACGCCCTGGGTCGGCAGGTCCAGCGAGACCAGCTGGCGACGATCGGTGGGCTCGTAATCCATGCGATAGCGATAGGTCTGCGGGCCGGGCGTGACCGATGCCGGTTGGCCGCGACCGGTCCAGCGCGCGCGCTGCCAGCTGCGGCCGTCGAAATCCCACATCACCGGACCGCGCCAGTAGCGCTGCGGCGGCGGCGGCGCCTTGCCGGTGAACTGCACGCGCAGCGCCGGGCTGTCGTCGGCCATCAGGTCGATCCATTCGCCCGGCGACATGGTGTCCGACAGGCCGGGCCGCGACAGTGCGCGTTCGGGCACGCCCCACAGCGGCGAACTCAGGCGCGGCAGCAGCCAGAACGTGGCCAGTGCCAGCGGCACTCCGATCGCCACCAGTTTGCCGATGCCGCGCAACTGCAGGCGAAGGGTAGGCGTGGTGGTGCGGTGCTCCTCGTCGGCCAGCCGCTGCATGCTGAGCAGGGCGCTGAGCACGGCCAGCAGTGCCAGGGCCATCGTCGCCGGCCCCTGGTCGAGCAGGAATGCGGCGAATGGAGCGAACAGCGCAAAGCCGAGCAGGCTGCGCGCGTCGCGCAAACTGCGCAGTTCGGATGCCTTGATCGCCAGCATCGCGGCCAGCACCGCGCAGCCGGTATCGCGACCGAAGCGCATGCCGATCTGCCAGTACACCGCCGCCAGCATCGCGATCACCAGCAACAGCCGCAACGGCGCCAGCAGGCTGCCGCGCCAGCTCATCGCCCCGACCAACACCGCGGCCACCGCAATGGTGGCGGCGAGCAGGCCAGGCAACTGCAGCAGCAGCGGCGCCAGCGCCAGCCAGCTGGTGGCCAGCACCCAGCCACGGCTGGCCTGTGAAATGGGAAGGGCCGGCTCAGTCATGGGGAAGCAGTGCCAGGGCGCGCAGACACAGATGATGGTGCGAGGGCCCTTGCGCAGGCCCCAGCGGCGGCTGGCCGGGCAGCAGCAGGCGATAGCGGCGCCCGTCGCGTTCGGCCAGGTTGATCCAGCGTGCCAGCCGCGCGATGCGGCGTTCGTAGGGCAGTGCGTGCAGCGTGCGCCAGTCGAGCGTCACTTCGTTGCCGAGCGGCTGTTCGTACTCGCGCACCAGCAGGGTGTCGCGGCGGGCCGAATGCTTCCAGGAGATCGTGCGCGGTGCGTCGCCGGCGCGGTACGGGCGCAGTTGGTGCAGTTCCTCGCCCTGGGCGTGCAGACGGGTCTGGTTGGGCGCGCCGGCGCCATCCGGCAGGGTGGGGCCGTGATCCTCGGGCCGGGGGTAGGCCAGCAGCGGGGTTTCCGGCCACACCCAGGACCACGCACGCACCAGCCCCAGCGGCTGGGTGCTGGACAGGCGGATGCGTTCGATGTCCTGCCAGCCGCGCCGGGTGGTGGGCACCAGCAGGTCGACTTCGGCGTTGTCGTGATCGAGCAGCGAACAGAAGCCGCTGCTGTCCAGGTGATCCAGGCGCAGGCCACGCCGCAGGCGGGTGTCGCGGCGGGCCAGCGAGACCCGCATGCGCAGCGGTTCGCCGGCGACCACCGGTTCGGCCGAGACTGCCTCCACGCGCAGCGCCGACAACTGCAGGTGCGCCATGATGCTGCTGGCGATCCCGGCGGTGGCCAGCAGCAGTGCCAGCAGCAGTGCCGGGTTGTTGTTGTAGTTCAACGCGCCCAGCAACATCGCCAGCAACAAGGCGCTGACGAACAGGCCGAAGCGGGTCGGCAGCACATAGATCCGTCGCCGATCCAGCACGATCGGCAAGGCTTCCGCGCCCCGCGGACGGGCCAGCAGGCTGAGTCGGCGGCCAATGCCGCGCAATGACGCACGCACCGGTATCAGTCCACCGGCACGCTGTGCAGCAGCGCCTTGGCCAGCGCCGGTCCGGACGAGGATTCGGTTTCCGGCACCAGCCGGTGCCCGGCCACGGCCACGAACAGCGCCTGCACGTCTTCCGGCAGTACATGCTCGCGCCCCAGCAGCAGCGCGTAAGCCTTGGCGGCGCGCAGCAGCGCGATGCCGGCGCGCGGAGACAGCCCCACCCGAACCCCGGCATGCTGGCGGCTGCGTAGCAGCAGCGCCTGTACATAGGCGATCAACGCATCGCTGGTGTGGATCTGGCCGACCCCGGCGCGCAGCGCCACCACGTCGGTATCGCTGAGCTGCGGTGTGGCCTGGGCGATCAATTCGCGCCGGTCGGTACCCGACAACAGGGCGCGTTCGGCATCGGCGCTGGGGTAGCCCAGGCTCAGCCGCAGCAGGAAGCGGTCCAGCTGCGAATCGGGCAGGGGAAACGTGCCCGACAGGTCCACCGGGTTCTGCGTGGCGATGACGAAGAACGGCTCGGGCAAGGCGTGCGTGACGCCGTCGAGGGTGACCTGCTGTTCGGCCATCGCTTCCAGCAAGGAGCTCTGCGTGCGCGGCGGGGCGCGATTGATTTCATCGGCCAGCAGCACGTTGGTGAACACCGGGCCGGGATGGAATTGAAACTGGCGCGAGGCGGCATCGTAGACCGATACGCCCAGCACATCGGCCGGCAACAGGTCCGAGGTGAACTGCACGCGCTGGAAACCCAGCCCCAGGCTGGAGGCCATGGCGTGGGCCAGGGTGGTCTTGCCCAGGCCGGGCAGGTCCTCGATCAATAAATGTCCCCCGGACAGCAGTGCCACGAACGCCAGCCGCACTTCCTGCGCCTTGCCCAGCAGCAGCGAATTGACCTGGTCCTGCGCGCGCCGCAGCGATTGGCGCAGCGCATCGGTTAGCATTTCCGTGGAACGCAGCGGTGTCGACATCACAATTCCGTAGGTGAGAGAAGAGTGCACAGGGCAATGCAGGGGGACCAACGCGCACATCGCACCTTCGTGATCCTGTGGACACTGGCCACTGCCGTCAAGCTGTTGATCGCTGCACGGTTGCCGTTGTTCGTGGACGAGGCGTTCTACTGGCAGGAAGGCCAGCATCTGGCCGCGGCGTATTCGGATCTGCCGGGCATGACCGCCTGGCTGACGCGGCTCGGTGTCGAGCTCGGTGGACATCATCTGCTGGCGTTGCGGCTGCCGTTTCTGGCCATCGCCGCGTTGCTGCCGTGGTTGATCGCGCACATCGCCACGCGCTGGTTCGGCTCCACCCTCGGGTGGCAGGCGGGCAGCCTGACCCTGCTGATGCCGCTGTCGGCCACGCTGGGCATCCTGGCGGTGCCGGACGTGCCGATGGCCCTGGCCGCGGTGCTGTGCATGGATGCCGGCGCACGCCTGTTGCGCGAGGTCGATGCCACCAGTGCGCTGGAGCTCGCCATCGGCCTGGTCATCGGTGCGCTCAGCCACTACCGCTTCGTCGGCGTGATCGGGGTGGGCTGCATTGCGCTGCTGTGCATCCCGCAGGGGCGCGCGGTGCTGCGCGACCCGCGCATCTGGATGGCGCTGACGGTGGGCGCAGTGAGCTGGCTGCCGCTGTTGTTCTGGAACACCGACCATGACGAGGCCGGGCTGCGCTTCCAGCTGGTCGACCGGCATCCGTGGCGGTTCCAGATCAGCGGTCTGTGGTTCCTGCTGATCCAGGCGGTGGCCGTGACGCCGCTATTGGCGTGGGCGATGCTCAAGGTGGGCCTGGCCGGCACCCGCACCGGCGGTGGGTCACGCGCGCAATGGCGCTACTTCGGCCTGCTGGGCGGCATCTCCACCGTGGCGATCTTCGTGGTCGGCTTCTTCAGCGATGCCGAACGCATCAGCTTCCATTGGCCGCTGCCTGGCTATCTCGCGCTGCTGGTGCCGGTGCCGATGATCCTGATGCGCTGGCCGCATCCGCTGCGACGTGCCGCCTGGCTGCTTGCGCTGCTCGGCATGCTCGGCGCGTATGGGTACTACCTGGCGGTGTCGGTACCCTCCATTCGCGCGCAGGCGGCGGGCGAAAAATACTACCCACGCAATTTTGCCGGCTGGAACGATCTGGCGCGTGCGGTCAAGCGCCAGCTGGCGCAGATGCCGCCGGGCACGCGCGTGCTGGCGGAGAATTTCAAGGTCGGCGCCGAGCTCGGTTTCCAGTTGCGCAATGCGCAGATTCAGGTGCTGCATGCCGAGTTGAACGACAAGCACGGGCGCAGCGCGCAGCTGCAGCAGTGGGGCCTGCTCAGCGACGGCACGCGTGAGGGACCGCGATTGCTGGTGCTGTCGCCCAGCGATCAGCGCTACCGCGATCTGCTCGCGCGCTATCACGCCATCTGCGACATGGTCGGGCCGTTGCCGCCGCCGACCGTGGTCTCCACCGATCATGGCTACCAACGCTTCCTGTTGTTCGCATTGCCGGCCCAGCGCGCACCCGGGCCATGCGTGGCCCCGGCGATGGCGTGGATCGATACGCCGCTGCCGGATGCGAACGTCGCTGGCCGGGTGCAGGTGCGCGGCTGGGCCTTCAAGGATGGCATCGGGCTGGCGGATGTGGAGCTGCTGCTCGACGGCCGCCCGGTGGCGAACGCCGAGTATGGCAGTGCGCTGGACGTGCGCCCGTACTGGAAAATCTCCACCGACCCGCAGCATCCGAATGTCGGCTTTTCCGCCACGCTCGACACGCAGGCGTTGCCGCCCGGCACGCATTGGTTGGGACTGCGCCTGCACGGCCGCGACGGCAGCGTCGAGGACTGGTGGGAACAACCCGTCACCGTTTCCGCACCCTAGATCCCGCAATGACCGATAACCTCTTTCCCCATCCCGCGCTTGCGTCCGGGATTCGCATCGCCGTGCTGGTGCCCTGCCACAACGAGGCGGCGACCGTGGCCGAGGTGGTCGGCGCTTTCGCCGCGGCCCTGCCGGGCGCTGTCGTGTACGTGCTGGACAACAATTCCAGCGACGCGACTGCCGCGATTGCGGCCGACGCCGGCGCACAGGTATGCCGCGTCGCGCTGCAGGGCAAGGGCAATGTGGTGCGGCGTGGATTTGCCGATGTGGAAGCCGACATCTATGTGCTGGTCGATGGCGATGCCACCTACGATGCCGCTGCTGCACCTGTGCTGGTGCGCAAGCTGGTCGACGAACGGCTGGACATGGTGGTCGGCGCGCGACGCGATCAGCAGCAGGCCGCTTATCGGCCCGGTCATCGCGTCGGCAACGTATTGCTGACGCGTTGCGTGGGGCTGCTGTTCGGTCGCAGTTTCGACGACATGCTGTCCGGCTATCGCGTGTTCTCGCGGCGCTACGTCAAGTCCTTCGCTGCGCATGCGCAGGGGTTCGAAACCGAAACCGAACTGGCCGTGCACGCATTGCAGTTGCGCATGCCGGTTGCCGAGGTCGAAACCGCCTACGGCGTGCGCCCGGAAGGCTCGCAAAGCAAGTTGAATACCTGGCGCGATGGCTGGCGCATCCTCACCACCATCGCCAAGTTGTTCAAGGCCGAGCGGCCGTTGCTGTTCTTCTCGATCGGCTTCGTGCTCAGTGCTGCGTTGTCGATCGTGCTGGCGATCCCCTTGCTGGAAACCTACCTGCAGACCGGCCTGGTGCCGCGCTTTCCCACGGCGATCCTGTGCGTGGCATTGATGTTGCTGGGCTTCCTGCTGCTGGCCTGCGGCTTGATCCTGGACACGGTCACGCGCGGGCGTGTGGAAGCCAAGCATCTGGCCTACCTCGCCGAACCGGGCGTGGGGAGTCTGCAGGCGATGTCGCATGCAAGGGATGCGCATTGATGGCAGCCGCGACCGGCTCCGCGACCATTGCCCGCCGAGCGCGCCTGTTGCACTGGGCGGACCGGCGGTTCGGCTTTCATTCGCCGCGGCATGTCGTCGCGGCGGTCTGTGCTGTGGTGCTACTCGGCGCGCTGCTGTCGCTCGGCCTCGGCCAGGATGCCAACTGGGATCTGCGCAATTACCACCTCTACATCGGAGATGCGTGGGTCAATCAGCGCCTGGGCGTGGATCTGGCGCCTGCGCAGATGCAGAGCTACTTCAGCCCGCTGCTGGATGCGCTGCATGCCGGATTGATGCTACGTCTGCCGGGGCCGCTGGCGGGGGCCTTGCTGGGCGCCTTGCACGCGTTGGTCTTCATTCCGGTGGCGGCGGTGGCGTGGCGGGTGCTGTCGACCCATCCCCGGCGCGCGCAGTGGGCGCCGCTGCTCGCGCTGGCCGGCATGTGCAGTGCGGTGTTCCTGTCCGAACTGGGCAGCACCATGGGCGATACCGCCAGTGCGATACCGGTGCTGGGGGCCGTGGCCACCATGCTGTGGGCACAGGCCAGGGCGCGCAACGGTGCGGGCGTTGGGCGGTTATGGGTCATGGCCGGCGCGCTGATCGGGCTGGCGGTGTCGCTCAAGCTCACCAACGCACTGTACGCGCTGGCCTTGGCACCGGCGATGCTCTGCGATGGCGGGCGCGGGCGCTCGCGCGTGATTGCGCTCGGCATTGTCTCGGGCACGGCGTTGCTGGTGGTGGCGCTGGTGGTTGGTCCCTGGTACTGGCAGGTGTGGCAGCACCTGGGCAACCCGTTGTTTCCGCAATTCAACGGCATCTTCCAATCGCCACTGGCGGCGCCGGTGTCGATTGCCGATGTGCGCTGGCTGCCACGCAACCTCGGCGAACAGCTGATCTGGCCGCTGCTGTTTACGCTCAAGCCACAGCGGATCGGCGATCTCGGTCTGGTGCAGGCAGGTTGGGCGGTGTTGTATGCGGTAGTCGTGATCGCGCTGGGGCGCAGCGTGCTGCGGCGTCCGGTGCGGGCGGGTGAGCTCGATCGCTCCGGTGTCGTGCTGCTGGTCTTCTTCGGCGTTGCCTACGTGCTGTGGCAGGCGATCTTCAGCATTCATCGCTACCTGGTGGTGCTGGAGCTGCTGGCACCGCTGGTGCTGTGGATCGTGTGCCGACGCGCCTTTGCAACTCGGCCTGAGCGCAAGGCGGCCTGGTTGATCGGTCTGTGCGCGCTGGTGGCGGTGGTGGGATGGAAGGATTGGGGGCACGAGTCCTGGGCGCGCGACAGTTTTCGGGTCGAGCAGCCGGAACTTGGCGATTCGGCTGCCGCGACCGTGTTGCTGGTCGGCGACGAGCCGCAGTCCTGGCGCGTGCCGCTGCTGCCGCAACAGGCGCGCTACATCGGGGTGGCCACCAACATCTCCGAAACAGATCCGTATCGCCAGCGCGTGCGTGCGTTGATCGCCGAGCGGGCGCGGCTCTATGCGATGTTGGGTGCGGCGCGCGACAAGCAGCAGTTGCGTGTCGATCGAATGAACCACCTGGCACAACAGCTGGGCTGGGATGTCCAGCCGCAGTGCACGCGGCTGCGCTGGCTGATCGCGCGCGGGCTGCGTGCCGGGCTGGCGGAGGTACAGCCAGGACGCTGTCTGCTCACGGTGCCCAAGGGCAAGGCGCTGGATACCGCCGCTGCGGACCGCGCGGTGCGCGAGGCTGCGCAGCAGCGTCTTGCTGCGTATGGGTTGACGTTGGATCCGGCGCGCTGCCGCACCTTGTCCTCGCAGGTCGGGCAGGCCGACTATCCCTATCAGTTCTGCGAACTGGCGCGTCCGTAGCAAGGATCGGCAGGGGCGGGGCAGGCCATCGCCAGGGAGTGGCTCGGTGGTTTGGCCGGCCTGACATTTAGCAGGGCGGTGCTGTTGCCGCTGTCCTGCGTCTGCCGGCCGATGCTCCTGCCGCACGCTGCGGCCGGAGCGGGTATCAGGGAAGCACGAACCCCGCCTGCCGCAGCAGCCGCGTCAACGCGATCAGCGGCAGGCCGATCAATGCGGTGGGGTCGCTGGTGCGAATGGCGTCGAACAGGCTGACGCCCAGGCCTTCGCACTTGAAGCTGCCTGCGCAATCCAGCGCAGGCTCGGCGGCAAGGTAGCGGTCGATCCCTGCCGACGTCAGCGGGCGCAACTGCACTTCGGTCAGGTCCAGCGCGTGCGCTGTGCGTCCAGGGCCGACCAAGCTCACTGCCGTATGGAAGCGCACCATGCGGCCGGACATCGCAGTCAGTTGCGCATGCGCCCGCTCCAGCGTTCCCGGTTTGCCCAGGACCTCGCCGTCCAGATCAGCGACCTGGTCCGAGCCGATCACCCAGGCGTCGGGGGCGCCGGCCGCCACTGCAGCGGCCTTTTCGGCAGCCAGGCGGCTGGCCAGGGCCGCCGGCCGTTCGCCCGGCCGTGCCTGCTCATCGACCTGCGGGCTGGCGGTGCTGAACTCCAGTTGCAGGCGGCCGAGCAGGTCGCGCCGGTAGACGGAGGTGGAGGCAAGGATCAGGCGTGGCATCATGGGCGTGGCCAAGGGCGGGCAGGGGAGTCTGCCAGCCTGCACCGGTTGCAGCATCTGTGAATGGGTGCATTTGACATGGCTACGGCGGGTCTTTAACATTCTGTGGCTTATGTCCGCGAACGTACCCGAAATGCTGGATGCTTGGCGGATGGTCGCAGCGCGCAGGCGCTTCGATGGCCGCATCCCGCTATCTGCGATGACTCGCTTGCAGGGAAGTCTGGTCGATACCGAGGGCGAATGCGTCTATTCGCTTCAATTCGATCAGGACGCTCTGCTCAAGGTCGCCTATGTCGAACTCAGCATCGATGTCGAGCTGCCGCTGGCCTGCCAGCGCACCTTGCAGCGGTTTCTGTATCCGGTGCAGGTCAGGCAGCGTCTTGGACTGATCCGCGACGAGGACGAAGAGGCCGCGTTGCCGCCCGACTACGAAGCCTTGCTGGTGCCCGACGACGGCATGCTGCGGGCGATGGATCTGGTGGAGGACGAGCTGGTGCTGTCGGTGCCGGTCGTGCCGATGGCGCCGGGGAGCGAGGCTGTCGAGGCCGAGTGGGTTCCGAGCCAGGAAGAGCAAGACAAGGCCAGTCCGTTCGCGGCGCTGGCAGCGTTGAAGAAACAGTAACCGCCGCTGTTAAGGGCGGAAAGACAGGTCGACGCGGGCGTAGAGCGTGCTGTTCGACTCAACAGATCAAGTTATCGAACTAAAGTTGGAGCAATCCCATGGCTGTGCAGAAATCCCGTGTCACCCCGTCCCGCCGCGGCCAGCGTCGTTCGCACGATGCCCTGACCGCCAAGCAGCTGTCGACCGACCCGACCAGCGGCGAGATCCATCTGCGCCACCACATCACCGCCGACGGTTACTACCGTGGCAAGAAGGTGATCACGACCAAGTCGTCGGCCGTCCAAGAAGATTGATCCGTGGCGCCCGCCGCGCCAGGCGCGGCCGGGCGACCCTCGATTCTTCCGGAGCCGCCGGTCACCGCGGCTCTTGCACCAGGAAACAGTATGAGCAAGCGGATCTATTCCAGAATCGCGGGCACGGGTAGCTATTTGCCCGAAAAGGTGTTGACCAACGACGACATGTCGAAGATCGTCGACACCAGCGATGAATGGATCTTCTCGCGCACTGGTATCCGTGAGCGTCACATCGTCGCCGACGACCAGACCACCAGCGATCTGGCGTATTTCGCCGCGCTGAAGGCGATGGAAGCGGCCGGTGTGACCGCCGACGAGATCGACCTGATCGTCGTCGGCACCACTACCCCCGACCTGATCTTCCCGTCCACGGCCTGCCTGCTGCAGGCGCGGCTGGGCAATGTCGGCTGCGGCGCGATGGACGTCAACGCGGCCTGCTCGGGCTTTGTCTACGCGCTCAGCGTGGCCGACAAGTTCGTGCGCAGCGGCGACGCCAAGACCGCGCTGGTGGTGGGCGCAGAAACCCTGACCCGCATCGTCGACTGGACCGACCGCACCACCTGCGTGCTGTTCGGCGACGGTGCCGGCGCGGTGATCCTCAAGGCCGACGAAGAGACCGGCATCCTCAGCACCCACCTGCATGCCGACGGCAGCAAGAAGGAGCTGCTGTGGGACCCGGTGGGCGTGTCGGTCGGCTTCGGCGAAGGCAAGAATGGCGGCGGTGCGTTGCTGATGAAGGGCAACGACGTCTTCAAGTACGCGGTCAAGGCGCTGGATTCGGTGGTCGATGAGACCCTGGCTGCCAACGGCCTGGACAAGCACGACCTAGACTGGCTGATTCCACACCAGGCCAACCTGCGCATCATCGAGGCCACCGCCAAGCGGCTGGAGCTGCCGATGGAACAGGTGGTGGTCACGGTGGATCGCCACGGCAACACGTCCTCGGCCTCGGTGCCGCTGGCGCTGGACGAGGCGGTCCGCTCGGGCCGCGTGCAGCGCGGTCAATTGCTGCTGCTGGAAGCGTTCGGTGGCGGCTTTACCTGGGGCTCGGCGCTGCTGCGCTACTGAGCGCAGCTAACCAGCCTGCTGCGCGGCCGCCAGGCGCGCGCCCGATGCTCGGTGTGGCATGTGCCTCGCCTACACTCCGGTTCCTGCGCGCCGTGCGCAGCCGGCTGACGACCGCTTGCTACGTGTTGGTAGCCGCTCCGAGTTCCCAAGCGCCGCCGCATTCGCCGGCGGCGTTTTTCGACATCGATTCTGGATCGCTGCGCGGCCGCGCGGCTGATGCGGTTGCGCGCCTGGTCGGGATCGGATTGGTGCGCGGTTTGCGGCCTCGGGCCAAGTCCAAGCGACTCTTGCATACGCGTCAGTACAGACGGCCGGGCGATTTCGCACGTATCATCCCGGCTCGATTTTCGTAGGCAGCAACGCGTGACCGAATCTACGCTCGCTTTCGTGTTTCCCGGCCAGGGCTCCCAGTCCCTGGGCATGCTGGCCGAACTGGCCGAACTGCACCCGCAGATCCGCGAGACCTTCGTCGAGGCCTCCGATGGGGCCGGTGTCGATCTGTGGGCGCTGTCGCAGGGCGGCCCGGAAGAGATGCTCAACCGCACCGAGTACACCCAGCCGGCGCTGCTGGCTGCGGGCGTGGCGGTGTGGCGGCTGTGGAACGCGCAGCGCGGGCAGCGCCCGGCGCTGCTGGCCGGGCATAGCCTGGGTGAATACACCGCCCTGGTTGCGTCCGGCGCCTTGTCGCTGCACGACGGCGCCCACCTGGTGCGCCTGCGCGGCCAGTTCATGCAGGCGGCCGCCCCGGCCGGTGTCGGCGCGATGGCGGCGGTGCTGGGTGCCGAGGATGCGGTGGTGCAGCAGGTCTGTGCCGAGGCGTCCGGCAGCCAGGTGGTGGTGCCGGCCAACTTCAATTCGCCGGGCCAGATCGTGATCGGTGGTGATGCCGCAGCGGTGGACCGCGCGCTGGCGCTGCTGGCCGAGCGCGGCGTGCGCAAGGCGGTCAAGCTTGCAGTGAGCGTGCCTTCGCATACCCCGCTGATGCGCGATGCGGCCAATCAGCTGGGCGAAGCGATGGCCGGGCTGAGCTGGCAGGCGCCGCAGATCCCGGTGGTGCAGAACGTTGACGCGCGCGTGCACGAGGGCAGCGCCGCAATCCGCCAGGCGCTGGTGGAGCAGTTGTACCTGCCGGTGCAGTGGACCGGCTGCGTGCAGGCGCTGGCCGCCCGGGGCATCACCCGCGTCGCCGAATGCGGCCCCGGCAAGGTGCTGAGCGGGCTGATCAAGCGCATCGACAAGCGTCTGGACGCCCGTGCGCTGGCCACACCCGCCGATTACGCCGGCGCGCTCGACGCGTGGACGCACTGATCCAGCGCGCGCACGCGGTATGCAGATCCCCTCGACGTTCGCGGCGATGATCGCGACGTCTCCCTTCGAGGAACAGTAGTCATGAGCAAGCCACTGCAGGGCGAAATCGCCCTCGTCACCGGCGCCAGTCGCGGGATTGGTGCGGCCATTGCCGATACCCTGGCCGCCCAGGGCGCCACCGTCATCGGCACCGCCACCTCGGCGTCCGGCGCGGCGGCCATCGGCAAGCGCCTGGCCGCCGGCGGTGGCCACGGCCGCGAACTCAACGTCACCGATGCCGCGGCGGTCGATGGCCTGATCGATGCGATCGGCAAGGAATTGGGCGCCATCTCGATCCTGGTCAACAACGCCGGCATCACCCGCGACAATCTGTTGATGCGGATGAAGGACGACGACTGGCAGGCCATCATCGACACCAACCTGACCAGCGTGTTCCGCACCTCCAAGGCGGTGATGCGCGGCATGATGAAGGCGCGCAAGGGCCGCATCATCAATATCGCCTCGGTGGTCGGTGTGACCGGCAATCCGGGCCAGACCAACTACGCCGCGGCCAAGGCCGGCATCATCGCGTTCTCCAAGTCGCTGGCCAAGGAAATCGGCTCGCGCGGGGTCACCGTGAACGTGGTGGCGCCCGGTTTCATCGATACCGACATGACCAAGGCGCTGCCGGACGAAGCCAGGGCCGCGTTGCTGCAGCAGATTGCACTGGGCCATCTGGGTGCGCCGGAGGACATCGCCAATGCGGTGGCGTTCCTGGCGGGGCCGACCGCCCGCTACATCACCGGTGAGACCCTGCACGTCAACGGTGGCATGTACATGCCGTGAGCGTGCGCCGCCGGGAGGCGCTAAGTGGCTGATCGGCCGGGACTTGTGATGCAATGCAAGGCCCGGGCGCTTCCACTACACTATCCAACGCGGCCATCGCAGCGGCGATGGCGTTTGTGAGTCCCTCACAGGAGCACCGCACATCCGTGTGTGGGGATCCTGAAACTCGAACCACCACTACTCCAGCTGGAGCGATATCCCCAATGAGCACCATCGAAGAACGCGTCAAGAAAATCGTCGTCGAACAACTCGGCGTCAAGGAAGAGGAAGTCACCACCAGCGCATCGTTCGTCGATGACCTGGGTGCCGACTCGCTGGACACCGTCGAGCTGGTGATGGCGCTGGAAGAAGAGTTCGAGTGCGAGATCCCGGACGAAGAGGCCGAGAAGATCACCTCGGTCCAGCAGGCGATCGACTACGTCAAGGCGCACGTCAAGAGCTGATGCGTTGTTCCTGATGGCGGTGGCGTGCGTCATGCCGCTGCTGCGTCAGACATCCCATGGGGCCGCTGATGCGGCCCTGTGTTTTTCAAGCGTCACCCGCTAACCGCAAGCACCGTCCGTTCCGTGGTGAGGAGATCTGCAATGAGTCGTCGTGTTGTCGTTACCGGCATGGGCATGGTGTCGCCGCTGGGCAATGATCTGGCCAGCAGCTGGGATGGAATCATCCACGGGCGCTCCGGGATCGGCCCGATCACGCAGATCGATGCCTCGCAGTTCACCACCAGGATCGCCGGCGAGATCAAGAATTTCGATCCCACGCTTTTTGTGTCCGCCAAGGACGTCAAGAAGATGGACTCGTTCATCCACTACGGTGTCGGCGCTTCGTTCATGGCGCTGGACGACTCCGGGCTGGAGATCGACGAAAGCAATGCCGAACGCATCGGTGCCATCCTCGGCTCCGGCATCGGCGGGCTGCTCGGTATCGAAGAGCAGACCATCAAATTCCATGAGGGCGGCGCGCGCAAGATTTCGCCGTTCTATGTGCCCAGCACCATCATCAACATGCTGCCGGGCCAGGTGAGCCTGATCAAAGGCCTGAAAGGCCCGACGTTCTCGGCGGTATCGGCCTGCGCCACCTCCAATCACTCGATTGGTACGGCGATGCGCATGATCCAGTACGGCGATGCCGACGTGATGCTGGCTGGCGGCGCCGAGCGCGGCTCCTCGCCGAGTTCGGTCGGCGGCTTCTGCGCAATGAAGGCCATGTCCACCCGCAACGACGATCCCGCTGCCGCCTCGCGCCCGTGGGACAAGCAGCGCGACGGCTTCGTGCTGGGTGACGGTGCCGGCGTGCTGGTGCTGGAGGAATACGAACACGCCAAGGCACGCGGCGCGCGCATTTATGCGGAGCTGGTCGGTTTCGGCGCCAGCTCCGACGCCTTCCACATGACCGCGCCGAGTGAAGACGGCGAAGGCGCTGCGCGCAGCATGGTCGCGGCCATGCGCGATGCCAAGCTCAATCCCGAGCAGATCGGCTACCTCAACGCGCACGGCACCTCCACGCCGCTGGGCGATCTGGCCGAGACGCTGGCGATGAAGCGCGCGCTGGGCGATCACGCCTACAAGACCATGGTCAGCTCGACCAAGTCGATGACCGGCCACCTGCTCGGCGCTGCCGGCGGCGTGGAAGCGATCTTCTCGGTGATGGCGCTGCACACCGGCATCATTCCGCCGACCATCAACCTGGAAGAGCCCAGCGAAGGCTGCGACCTGGATTACGTGCCGAACGTGGCGCGTGAGGCCAAGGTGGATGCGGTGATGTCCAACGGCTTCGGCTTTGGCGGCACCAACGGCACGCTGGTGTTCAAGCGCATCTGAGCCTGCGCGCCGGTGGCGGTGCCACCGCGCCGCGTGCGTCTGGACGACGGTGGTGCGCGGCACTTTCGCGGCCGCCGCCGCCCGGTTGTCGTTCGATCCGTGGTTGATCGGTCGTTTCCTGATCGATGGTTGATCCATTCCCGCCACTCCCGTGCGCGCTGCAGTTTCGGCAGCGCCATGAATTTCCGCACCCTCGCCAAGCCGGACCGATGACGCTCACCAGATCACTGCACGCGGACATCGATTTGCTGGCGCTGCATCGGCTGGCGCCGCAGCGCTATCCGGCACTGCTGGAATCCACCGCCTCCGGCACCGAACATGGGCGCTGGGACGTGCTGTTGCTGGCAGACGGCGACAGCCTGCGGCTGGACGCCGATGGCCGCACCCGCGATGGCGAGGGCAGGGTGCTGGAAAGCAGCTTCCTGGTTGCGCTGGACGCCGCCTGGCAGGCCGAGCGCGTGCCACGCGAGGCGCACAGCCCCTGGCCCTTTCGTGGTGGCTGGGCGGTGTTGCTGGATTACGAGTTGGCCGCCCAGGTCGAGCCGATCCTGCAGTTGCCCACGCGCGCCGATGGCCTGCCCATCGCACTGGCCTTGCGCGCGCCTGCAGCGGTGTTGCGCGATCGTGTGCAGGGCCGCTGCATCGCGCTGGCCGAACCGGGCCGCGAGGATTTGCTGGCGCGCATCGTGGAGGACATCGCCGCGTGCGCTGCGTTGCCGCCGTTGCCGGCCTGGGTCGGGCCGGTGGCAGTCGATGAAGACGCGCCCGAGCGGTTCACCGACGCGGTGCAGCGGGTGCTCGATTACCTACGCGCGGGCGATGTGTTCCAGGCCAATATCTCGCGCGCCTGGCAGGCCACGTTCGCCGACGCGGTCGACCCGGCGGCGCTGCATGCGCGGCTGCGCGCGGCCAACCCCGCGCCGTTTGCCGGAGTCTTCGCTGCGGCCGGGCGGGCAGTGGCCAGTTCCTCGCCCGAGCGCCTGGTGTCGGTGCAGGGCGATGCAGTGCAGACGCGCCCGATCGCCGGCACCCGCGCGCGCTTTGCCGGCGACGACGATGCGGCGCGCATCCGCGAACTGGTGGGGCATCCGAAGGAACGCGCCGAGCACGTCATGCTGATCGACCTGGAGCGCAACGACCTGGGCCGCATCTGCGCGCCGGGCTCGGTGGAGGTGGACGAGCTGATGGCGGTGGAAAGCTATGCGCACGTGCACCACATCGTCAGCAACGTGCGCGGCCGCCTGCGTGCCGGCGTCACCCCGGGCGAGGTGATCGCGGCGGTGTTCCCCGGCGGCACCATCACCGGCTGCCCGAAGGTGCGCTGCATGCAGATCATCGCCGAGCTCGAACGCACCGCGCGCGGCGCCTACACCGGCGCGTTCGGCTGGCTCAATCGCGATGGCGACATGGACCTGAACATCCTGATCCGCACCGCCGAGGTGGCCGGCAACCAGGTGCGGTTCCGTACCGGGGCCGGCATCGTGGTGGAGTCGGATCCGCAGCGCGAGCTGGACGAGACCCGTGCCAAGGCGCGCGGCGTCCTGCGCGCACTGGATCCGGCATGAGCGCTTCAACGGGACATCACCGGCGCGCGGTATCCTGCGCGGCGCTGGGGCAATGACGAGGTGGGTGTGGCGGTGACTGGCAAACGCGGATGTCTGGCCGTGCTGGGCACGGCAATGCTGCTTGTGGTGCTGGCGGCGATTGCCGCGCTGGTGGCATGGCGGCACTACCTGCAGTTCGCCGACACGCCGGCCAAGGCCACCGCGCCCAGCGTGGTGGTGGCACCTGGCGATTCACTCAAGGCCACGCTGCGCAAGTTGCGCGCGGCCGGCCTGGAGCAGGGCACCGATCTGGAATGGCAGCTACTCGCGCGCCAGGTGGATGCCGCCGGCAAGCTCAAGGTGGGCGAATACGCACTGGCACCGGCACTGTCGCCGCGCGAGCTGCTGACGCGCATGCGCCAGGGGCGGGTCATCCAGTACCGCTTTACGATCGTGGAGGGCTGGAATTTCCGCCAGCTGCGCGCCGCGCTGGCCACCGCCACGCCGTTGCAGCAGTCCATCGGCAGCCTGGACGATGCGGCGCTGATGGCGCGGCTCGGCGTGGCCCGCCAGCATCCGGAAGGACGCTTTCTGCCCGAAACCTATCTGTACCAGCGCGGCGACAGCGATCTGGATGTGCTCAAACGCGCGCATGCGGCGATGGACAAGGCGCTGGCGCAGGCCTGGGCGCAGCGCGCGGCCGACCTGCCGCTGGCATCGCCGGAGCAGGCGCTGATCCTGGCCTCCATCATCGAGAAGGAAACCGCGCTGGGCAGCGAGCGGCCGCTGATCGCCGGAGTGTTCCTGCGTCGCCTGCAGATGGGCATGAAGCTGCAGACCGACCCCACCGTGATCTACGGCATCGGCAGCAGCTACGACGGCAATATCCGCCGCCGCGACCTCACCACCGACACGCCGTACAACACCTATACGCGCACCGGTCTGACCCCGACGCCGATCGCCATGCCCGGCCGCGAGGCGCTGCTGGCGGCGGTCCGCCCGGCTCCCGGCGATGCGCTGTACTTCGTGGCCGTGGGTGACGGCACCGGTGCCCACGCCTTCTCGGCCACGTTGGCCGAGCACAACGCCGCGGTGGCGCGCTACCTGCAGCGTCGCCGCGAGCCGACCCTGCCGCAGAAGGAGCCCACGCCATGACCGCTGTGTTTTCGCCCTGGCAGCAGCGCGCCTTCGACCAGACCGTGGCTGCACTGGATGCCGGTCGGCTCGGGCACGGGCTGCTGATCTGTGGCCCCGAAGGCCTGGGCAAGCGCGAGGTGGCCCTGGCGCTGGCCGAACACGTGCTGGCCAGCTCGCCCGACCCGGCGCTGGCGCAGCGCACGCGCCAATTGATCGCCGCCGGCACCCATCCGGACCTGCAGCTGATCTCCTTCATTCCCAACCGTACCGGCGACAAGCTGCGTACCGAGATCATCATCGAGCAGGTGCGCGAGATTTCGCAGAAGCTGTCGTTGACGCCGCAGTACGGCATCGCGCAGGTGGTGATCGTCGACCCGGCCGATGCGATCAATCGCGCCGCCTGCAATGCCTTGCTCAAGACGCTGGAAGAACCCTCGCCGGGCCGCTACCTGTGGCTGATCAGTGCGCAGCCGGCACGTTTGCCGGCCACCATCCGTAGCCGCTGCCAGCGGCTGGAATTCAAGCTGCCGCCCGCGCACGAGGCGCTGCAGTGGTTGCTGGCGCAGGGTGTCGAGGCGCGCGCCGCGCAGGAGGCGCTGGATGCTGCACGCGGTCATCCCGGATTGGCCGCGCAGTGGTTGCGCGAGGATGGCCTGACGGTGCGACGCGCTGTGGCACAGGATCTGGAGCAGATCGCCAGTGGTCGCGCCGGCGCAGTGGAGGTTGCGCAGCGCTGGACCAACGACGGCCAGGCCGATCAGCGTCTGCGTCATGCGGCTGACCTGGCGTTGGCGCAGGCATCGGCCGGCTTGACCGATCCATCGCGGTTGCACAAGCTGGCGACCTGGTTCGACGCCGCCAATCGCACCCGCGATCTGCTGCGTACCACCGTCCGCGCCGACCTGGCAGTGACGGAATTGCTGCTGGCCTGGCGCGAGGGAGAGCGCCAGGCACGTTCTAGGGGAACTCGATGAGTGCAATGAATGCACGCCAAGGCATTTTGTCGTTGGCGTTGAAGGACAAGCCGGCGCTCTACAGCGCCTATATGCCGTTCGTGAAAGGGGGCGGCATCTTCGTGCCGACGCCCAAGCGTTACATGCTGGGTGATGAGGTGTTCCTGCTGCTGACCTTGCCCGATTCCAGCGAGCGCCTGCCGGTGGCCGGCAAGGTCATCTGGACCACCCCCGCCGGTGCGCAGGGCAACCGCGCCGCCGGCATCGGCGTGCAGTTCCCGGACGGCCCGGAAGGCGAGGCAGTGCGCAACAAGATCGAAACCCTGCTGGCCGGCCTGACCACCTCGGACAAGCCCACGCACACCATGTGAAACGGGGCGTTGGCGTAGCGGGGTGGCGCGTGAGACGCAAGGCCCATCCGCTGCGCCGCGGCGATCGGATCAAGCCGATGCAGCCGCGGTGTCGTCGCATGACAGGGCCAGGTAAACACCTGTTGACGATTGCTGCCGCTGCCCTATAATGTGCGGCTCGCGTCACCGGGCGGTTAGCTCAGCGGTAGAGCATTGCCTTCACACGGCAAGGGTCACAGGTTCGATCCCTGTACCGCCCACCATGACGTGATCTCGAAAACCCCTGTCCTAAGGGGTTTTTTGTTGCCTGGTGTTTTTGTGCCGTTCCAGAGCGCGCGCGCGTGCAAGCGTTGCCGCCGAATCGCGAGACCAAGATCAGGCGTAGTGATAGCGCGCTTGCGCAATCAGCAAGATGCCGTTCTCGACCTTGTAGACGATCATGCGGTGATCGTTCGGAAATCTATCGTCGGCTGGAGTGTGCGATGTGCGTTTGTTGGTGGTGAACGGCTGGGATTCACCAGCGGCATCGCGCGTGCCGTCAGCAGGCCTGGGGAAGGATGCGCTGCCTGCAGGACCTGGCCGTGCGATCTGTTCCTGGCATCGATGCGGAGTGGTGCGCCAGCATCGTCGCCAGCGGTGCGTCGCGTTGTGCGGGCGGGGGACTTAAGCCCTTTTCGTTACAGCGGTCTTCTTGCGAGCTCGACAAGGACTTGCCATCCTGCAAGGCCCCTGTTCGAGATGGAGTGGCGATGAAGACGCTGCTGGGAAGTGCGCTGGTTGCGACGTTGCTGTTGGCCGGTTGCGCGCGTGATGTGGGCGAGCAGTACGTGGGCAAGTGGGTCAACGTGAAGTCGCAGAAGAATGTGCTGAGCATCGAGCACAATGGCGAGAGCTTCATCATCCGCGACACCATGCCGGAACTGTTTGGCAATGGCGCCAAGACCAGGAACTACCCGGCGCTGCTGACCAAGGGCGTGCTGCAGGTGTCCAGTGGCAGCGGCACCGTCAACTATGCGATCGATGAGGCGACCGGGCGTTTGAGCACTGGTGATACCGAGTACACGCGGGTCAAGTGACGCCGGGGTTGGTGGCGCTGCGGTGCCATCGGAGGCGTGGTTGCCAAGGAAAACGCTGCAGATGCTGGGTCATCGCGTGCTGGCCGACGCTGCTGAAGGCGCGTCGTCAGCGTGATTGCAAGCGCGGGCTGAGGGCTATGGGTCTGCCATGTGTCGGTTTGCCTGCATCCAGCGCCATAGCGTGGTACGCGAGACGCCCAGTGCCTGTGCGGCAATGGCGCGGTTGCCGTTGGCGCGATCCAGTGCGGTGCGTACCGCTGCGGCGGTGAGCTGCATGCGCGATACGGCGAGGTCTGTCTGCGTGCCTGGAGCGGTCTGATGATCGGGGTGTCTTTCGAACAGCTCGGGCGCCCAGCGTTGCAGGTGTTCCAGGCGCAAGCTCTCGCCCGGCTGCGCTTTCCAATGAATGCACAGGCGCTCGACCAGATTGCGCAGTTCGCGCACGTTGCCGGGCCAGGTGTGCTGCTGCAGCCGCTGCAAGGCGTCTTCGGACAGGGGCGAGGCGCTATTGCCCAGTTGCTGGAAATAATGCGCAAGCAGCAGCGCAATGGCATCGGGGCGATTGCGTAGCGGCGGCAGGGCGATGCGCAGTGCCGCCAGGCGATAGAACAGGTCGCGCCGGAAGCGGCACTGCTCGACCAGGGCATGCAGGTCCTGCAGGCTGGCGGCGACCACGCGTACGTCCACTGCCACTGGCAGGGTGGCGCCGACGCGCAACACCTCGCGCTCTTCCAGGACGCGCAGCAGGCGGGTCTGCAGCGGCGTGGGGAGCTCGCCGATTTCATCGAGGAACAAGGTGCCTTCGTGCGCAGCTTCGATCAGGCCGGTGTGGCCGCCGCGGCGTGCGCCGGTGAAGGCGCCATCGCTATAGCCGAACAATTCCGCTTCCAGCAGCGATTCGGAGATGGCGCCACAGTTGATGGCGACGAAGCGGCCGCGACGCCGGCTGCCGGCGTGCAGCTGGCGCGCGACCAGTTCCTTGCCGGTGCCGGTCTCGCCGCTGATCAGTACCGTCCCCGAATGGGGGGCATACAGCTGCACCAGTTCGCGTGCCTGCAGCATGGGGGCGTCTTCGCCAAGCAGGGCGTCGTTGCGGCGCACGCGGCGCGTGCCACTGCGCGCAGTGCGCGGCGGCGGGCTGGTGGAGGCGCTGCCCAGCGCGATGGCCTGTTCCAGGGCCTGGCGCACCGATGCGGCTGAGTACAGCAGCACGCCGGGCAGGCCGGCCTGCTCGGCGAAATCGATCGCCATGCCAGTGCCCACGATGACCTGGATGCCGGCCGTGCGCAGGTCGGCAATGCAGTCGCGCGCATCTTCGGCGGTGACGAAGCGGCGGTGTTCGATGTCCAGATCGAAACTGGCCTGGAAGGCATGAAACGAAGGAACGTCGCTGGCATGCGTCACCACGCCGATGCGCGGGGCGATGCGGCGCGCGCGCGCCAGCGCTTCCATCAGATCGAAGCCGGTAGCCTGGATCGGCGCCAGCGGTAGTGGCAGGCGACTGCGTAGATAGGCGGCGTTGGAGCCGCCGGCCACCAGCGCGTCGCAGCGCTCGCGGCGCAGGCGCTGGCTGATGACCTCCACCGCGTCGGCAAAGCCCAGGTTGATCTGCTCGATGCGCGCACGCTGGTCGAATTCCGGAATGACGTCGGCCAGCAGGCCGGTCAGTCGCGAGACGCTGACGGTCCAGATGGTGGGCTGGGTGGACTCCATGGAGTCGGTGGGTGGGATCCTGGGCACTGGCAAGTCATGTTTCAGTAGTGTTGCATGCTGCGCCAGATGTTGCGTTCATGCAACATTGCGGGCTACGCGCGATAGTAAAATCAACCACTTGCCGTTGGCACGGCCTTTGCGCCTGATCTTTCATCTCATCGCAGGAATCGTCATGATGTCTTCGTCCACCACCACCGCCGGCACGCGCTTTCGCGCAGCGCTGGCTGCCGAGTCGCCGCTGCAGGTGATTGGCGCGATCAATGCCAACCATGCGCTGCTGGCGCAACGCGCCGGCTATCAGGCGATTTACCTGTCAGGCGGCGGCGTGGCGGCCGGGTCGCTTGGGTTGCCGGACCTGGGCATCAACACGCTGGAAGATGTGCTGATCGACGTGCGGCGTATCACCGACGTCTGCGCACTGCCGCTGCTGGTGGACGTGGACACCGGCTTCGGGCCGAGCGCGTTCAACATCGAACGCACCATCAAGTCCCTGATCAAGGCCGGCGCGGCTGGCTGCCATATCGAAGACCAGGTGGGCGCCAAGCGCTGCGGGCACCGGCCGGGCAAGGAGATCGTCAGCCAGGGCGAGATGGTGGACCGGGTCAAGGCGGCGGCCGATGCCAAGACCGATGCGGCGTTCTTCCTCATTGCGCGTACCGATGCAATCCAGATGGAAGGCGTGGATGCGGCCATCGAGCGCGCCATCGCCTGCGTGGAAGCCGGTGCGGACGGCATCTTTGCCGAGGCCGCCTACGATCTGGAAACCTACGCGCGCTTCGTCGAGGCGGTGAAGGTGCCGGTGCTGGCCAACATCACCGAATTCGGCAAGACGCCGTTGTTCACCCGCGACCAGCTCGCGCAGGCCGGTGTGGCGATCCAGCTGTTTCCGTTGTCGGCCTTCCGTGCGGCCAACAAGGCCGCCGAGGCGGTCTATACCGCGATCCGTCGCGATGGGCATCAACAGGCCGTGCTGGACAGCATGCAGACGCGCGAGGAACTGTACGCGCGCATCGGCTATCACGATTACGAGCAGCGGCTGGATGCGTTGTTCGCACGCAAAGGCGCATGATCGCGCGTTGCTGCGCGCCGATTCCTTTACTTCGTCCGTGACATCGCAACACGCCACCGTTTGGGAGCTCATCGCATGAACGACACCGCCATTCCTGGCTTCAAGCCGAAGAAATCCGTTGCACTGTCCGGCACGGCCGCCGGCAATACCGCCCTGTGCACCGTGGGCCGCAGCGGCAACGACCTGCACTACCGTGGTTACGACATTCTCGACCTGGCCACCACCAGCGAGTTCGAGGAGATCGCCTACCTGCTGGTGCACGGCAAGTTGCCCAACAGCGGCGAACTGCGCGGCTACAAGGCCAAGCTGCGCTCGCTGCGCGGCGTGCCGGCGGCCGTGAAGACGGCGCTGGAACAATTGCCGCCGTCGGCGCATCCGATGGATGTGATGCGCACCGGCGTGTCGGTGCTGGGCTGCCTGCAGCCGGAAAAGGACGACCACAATCATCCGGGCGCGCGCGACATCGCCGATAAGTTGATGGCATCGCTGGGTTCGATGCTGCTGTACTGGTATCACTACAGCCACAACGGCAAGCGCATCGAGGTGGAGACCGACGACGATTCGATCGGTGGGCATTTCCTGCATTTGCTGCACGGGTTTGCGCCCAAGGAGTCGTGGGTACGCGCGATGCACACCAGCCTGATCCTGTATGCAGAGCACGAGTTCAATGCATCCACGTTCGCCTGCCGCGTGATTGCCGGCACCGGCAGCGACATGTACAGCGCCATCGCCGGTGGTATCGGCGCGCTGCGTGGCCCCAAGCATGGCGGCGCCAATGAAGTGGCGTTCGAAGTGCAGAAGCGCTACGACACGCCGGACGAAGCCGAGGCCGACATCAAGGCGCGGGTGGAGCGCAAGGAAGTGGTGATCGGCTTCGGGCATCCGGTGTACACGGTGTCCGACCCACGCAACAAGGTGATCAAGGACGTGGCGCGCGAGCTCTCCGATGAGCAGGGCAGCCGCAAGATGTACGACATCGCCGAACGCTTGGAAAGCGTGATGTGGGACATCAAGAAGATGTTCCCGAACCTGGATTGGTTCAGTGCAGTGAGCTACCACATGATGGGCGTGCCGACGGCGATGTTCACCCCGTTGTTCGTGCTTGCGCGTACGGCTGGTTGGAGCGCACACATCATCGAGCAGCGCGTGGACGGCAAGATCATTCGGCCTTCTGCCAATTACACCGGCCCGGGGGATCAGGTGTTCGTGCCGCTGGAGCAGCGCTCCTGAAAGTTGCTGCGTGCGAGCGTCCCTCATCCGCCCTTCGGGCACCTTCTCCCGCGTGCGGGAGAAGGGAGGGTGCCGAGCAGTACGTGGTGAACAGCAGTGCCAGCAACAGCAACAGCAACAGATCCCGCCCGCTTCGTGATATCGCCAGCCATGAATAGCCAGTACCGCAAGCCCCTGCCGGGCACCTCGGTGGAGTATTTCGATGCACGCGCCGCCATCGATACGTTGCAGCCCGGCGCGTATGTGGCGCTGCCGTACACCGCGCGCGTGCACGCGGAAAATCTGGTGCGTCGCGCGCAGCCGCAGATGCTGGAGGCCTACCTGCGCCAGCTGATCGAGCGCAAGCGCGAGCTGGATTTTCCGTGGTTTCCGGCGCGTGTGGTCTGCCACGACATCCTTGGACAGACCGCGCTGGTGGACTTGGCTGGCCTGCGCGATGCCATTGCCGAACAGGGTGGCGACCCGGCCCAGGTCAACCCGGTGGTGCCGGTGCAGCTGATCGTGGATCACTCGTTGGCGGTGGAATACGCGGGGTTCGACAAGCAGGCGTTCGCCAAGAACCGCGACGTGGAAAATCGCCGCAATGCCGATCGCTTCCATTTCATCGAATGGACCAAGCGTGCGTTCGAGAACATGGAAGTGATTCCGCCAGGCAACGGGATCATGCACCAGATCAATCTGGAGAAGATGTCGCCGGTGATCTACACGCTGGATGGCGTGGCGTTTCCGGATACCTGCGTGGGCACCGATAGCCACACCCCGCATGTGGATGCGTTGGGCGTCATCGCAGTGGGCGTGGGCGGCCTGGAAGCAGAAAACGTGATGTTGGGGCGTGCCTCGTGGATGCGCCTGCCGGACATCATCGGCGTGGAACTCACCGGGCGGCCGGCGCCGGGCATCACCGCCACCGACGTCGTGCTGGCGTTGACCGAGTTCCTGCGCCAGCAGCGCGTGGTGGGGGCATACCTGGAGTTCTTCGGCACCGGCGCCAGTGCGCTGACCATCGGCGACCGCGCCACCATCTCCAACATGACGCCGGAATTCGGTGCCACCGCGGCGATGTTCTACATCGACCAGCAGACCATCGACTACCTGCGTCTGACCGGCCGCGACGATGCGCAGGTGGCACTGGTGGAAACGTACGCACGCCACACCGGCTTGTGGGCGGACGACCTGGCGACCGCGCACTACGAGCGCGTGCTGCAGTTCGATCTGTCCAGCGTGGTGCGCAATATGGCCGGGCCCTCCAACCCGCACAAGCGCGTGGCGACCACTGAGTTGGCGCAACGCGGTATCGCGGGGCAATGGGACGAGGTGCCTGGGCAGATGCCTGATGGCGCGGTGATCATCGCCGCGATCACCTCCTGCACCAACACCTCCAACCCGCGCAACGTCATTGCCGCCGGCTTACTGGCACGCAACGCCAATGCGCGCGGCCTGACCCGCAAGCCGTGGGTCAAGAGTTCGCTGGCGCCGGGGTCGAAAGCGGTGCAGCTGTATCTGGAAGAAGCCGGCCTGTTGAGTGAGTTGGAGCAGCTGGGCTTCGGCATCGTGGCGTTCGCCTGCACCACCTGCAACGGCATGAGCGGGGCGCTGGATCCGGCGATCCAGCAGGAGATCATCGAGCGCGATCTGTATGCCACCGCCGTGTTGTCGGGCAACCGTAACTTCGACGGGCGCATCCATCCGTATGCCAAGCAGGCGTTCCTGGCCTCGCCGCCGCTGGTGATTGCCTACGCGATCGCCGGCACGGTGCGCTTCGATATCGAGAAGGATGTCCTCGGCATCGATCCCGATGGTGTGCCGGTGACGCTGAAGGACCTGTGGCCCAGCGATGCGGAGATCGATGCGGTGCTGGCGCGCAGCGTCAAGCCGGAGCATTTTCGCAGCGTGTACGACCCGATGTTCAAGCGCAGTGGGGGGCAGGGACTCCGGGTGAACCCGCTATACGACTGGCGCCCGCAAAGTACCTATATTCGCCGCCCGCCATATTGGGAGGGCGCGCTGGCTGGTGTGCGCACCCTGCGCGGCATGCGGCCGCTGGCGGTGCTGGGCGACAACATCACCACCGATCATCTCTCGCCATCGAATGCGATCCTGGCCGGCAGTGCGGCCGGCGAATATCTGGCACAGATGGGCGTGCCGGAAGAAGACTTCAATTCCTACGCCACCCACCGCGGCGACCACCTCACCGCGCAGCGCGCCACCTTCGCCAACCCCAAGTTGGTCAATGAGATGGCGGTGATCGATGGGCAGGTCACCACCGGCTCGCTGGCACGGCTGGAGCCGGAAGGGCAGGTGCTGCGCATGTGGGAAGCGATCGAAACCTACATGACGCGCAAGCAGCCGCTGATCATCATTGCCGGCGCCGATTACGGGCAGGGCTCCTCGCGCGACTGGGCTGCCAAGGGCGTGCGGCTGGCGGGCGTGGAAGTGATCGTGGCCGAAGGCTTCGAGCGGATTCACCGCACCAACCTGATCGGCATGGGCGTGCTGCCGCTGGAATTCAACCCTGGAACCGACCGCAAGAGCCTGGGTATCGATGGCCGCGAGACCTTCGATGTCGCCGGTGAGCGCACCCCAGGCGCCACGCTGACACTCTCGATCCATCGGCGCAATGGCGAGCAGCTGCAGGTGCCGGTGATCTGCCGGCTGGATACCGCCGAGGAAGTCTCGATCTACGAAGCCGGTGGTGTGCTGCAGCGGTTTGCGCAGGATTTTCTTGAGGCGAGCAAGGCGGCCTGAGACAGGTCCGTCCAGCGGACCTGCCGCGGCTTGATGGCGGCGCTTCCAGCAGGCACACTTTGGCAATCTTTGCCATTGGAGTACGTGAATGGCCACCATGAACATCTCGCTGCCCGACGAGCTCAAGGCATTTGTCGATCAGCAGGTTGCGGAGCACGCCTATGGTTCCAGCAGTGAGTATCTGCGCGAGCTGATCCGCCGGCAGCGCGACGCGCAACACCTGCGCGCCGTGCTGTTGGACGGCGCCAACTCCGGGCCCGCCGTTCCGATGGGCAGTGAATTGTTCGATACGCTTCGGGCACGTGCCCACGCGCGTGACGCAAGCAAGTGATGTCGGCGCGTTGGCGCCCGCTGGCCTTGCAGGATGTGGAGGCCGCTGCGGCGTGGTACGGCAGTGAGGCTGGAATGCAGCGCGAACTGGCCTTCATCAAGGCGCTTGAGTCCGCGGTGGCGGTGATTGCGCGTCACCCCGACGTTGGCTCCAGCCGCTACGCCATGTTGCTGCAGTTGCCGGAGATCCTTTCCTGGCCATTGAAGGGATACCCGTATTTGTTGTTCTACACCGCACACGCGGCCGACATCGTCATCTGGCGTGTGCTGCAGATGCAGCGCGATATTCCCGCATGGATGATGGATTCCCCCTAGCGGTGACGGTATGCCGGCACCTTGCCGGCGTGGTCACCGACACCGTATCAGCCACTGCTCGTTCTACTGACACCACATCATGACGCCATGACCCATCTTCCCCAACTCCGCATCCCCGCCACCTACCTGCGCGGCGGCACCAGCAAGGGTGTGTTCTTCCGTCTGCAGGATCTGCCCGCAGCGGCGCAGCAGCCCGGTGCTGCACGCGATGCGCTGTTGCTGCGGGTGATCGGCAGCCCCGATCCCTATGGCAAGCAGATCGATGGCATGGGCGGGGCGACGTCGAGCACCAGCAAGAGCGTGATCGCCTCCACCAGTACGCGGCCGGGTCATGATGTGGACTACCTGTTCGGGCAGGTGTCCATCGACAGCGCGTTCGTGGACTGGAGCGGCAACTGCGGCAACCTGTCGGCGGCGGTGGGGCCGTTTGCGATCGCCAACGGCCTGGTCGATGCCGCAACGCTGCCGCGCGATGGCGTGGCAACGGTGCGGATCTGGCAGGCCAACATCGGCAAGACCATCGTGGCGCATGTGCCGATGACCGATGGCCAGGTGCAGGAAACCGGCGACTTCGAGTTGGACGGGGTGACCTTTCCGGCGGCCGAGGTGCAGCTGGAGTTCCTTGACCCGGCCGACGATGCCGAAGGCGAGGGCGGGGCGATGTTTCCCACCGGCAATCTTATCGACCAGCTGGACATTCCCGGCCTTGGCCGGCTCGATGCAACGCTGATCAACGCCGGCATTCCGACCATCTTCGTCAATGCGCGCGATCTGGGCTACACCGGCGCCGAACTGCAGGACGCCATCAATGGCGACCCGCGTGCGCTGAGCATGTTCGAGACCTTGCGTGCACACGGTGCGGTACGCATGGGCTTGATCGCGCGGCTGGAAGATGCGGCCACGCGCCAGCACACGCCCAAGGTGGCGTTCGTCGCGCCGCCTGCGGACTACATCGCCTCCAGTGGCAAACCGGTGCATGCGGCCGAGATCGATCTGCTGGTACGGGCGATGTCGATGGGCAAACTGCATCACGCGATGATGGGCACCGCGGCGGTGGCCATCGGCACTGCCGCGGCCGTGCCGGGGACGCTGGTCAATCTTGCGGCCGGCGGCGCGGCGCGCTCGGCGGTGCGGTTCGGGCATCCGTCAGGCACCTTGCGGGTGGGGGCCGAGGCAACACAGGTCGATGGGCAATGGCAGGTGACCAAGGCGCTGATGAGCCGCAGCGCGCGGGTGCTGATGGACGGCTGGGTGCGGGTGCCTGGCGACGCCACGGTGGGCGGCGGATAGTCCGCTGAGACCGGGCGGGTTCCAACGCACAAATTGCATGCGCGTGTTGCATTAATTCGAACGTCATTTCGAATTATGGAAACTTTTTCGTACGGGCTCTGCCATATTTGTGTAAATCGTGTTAATTCTGTTGCGCCGCGGCATGCAGGCCAGGCAGCCGCCCCCACCAGAATTCGGAGTCTTCCCATGTCAGCCAGCCGGTCGCTCAAGATCAGCGCGCTTGCCGTTGCCGTTGCGTCCTTTCTTCCGCTCCACGCTGCCGCGCAGCAGGCCCCCGGCGACGACGATGTCGTGCGTCTGGACGCGGTCAAGGTCACGGTCGAACGTCGTTCGGAAGATTCCAAGGATGTGCCGGTGTCGGCCAGCGTGCTGCGTCCGGAATTCCTGGATGCCATCGCCACCAGCGGCTCGGACATCCGCGTGCTGGCTGGCAAGACGCCCAGCCTGAACATCGAATCGTCCAACGGCCGCGTGTTTCCGCGCGTGTACATCCGCGGCTACGGCAACACCGATTTCAATACCTACGCCTCGCAGCCGGTGTCGTTGATCTATGACGACGTGGTGCAGGAAAACGCGTTCCTGAAGGGCTTCCCGATCTTCGATCTGGAAGGCCTGGAAGTGCTGCGCGGCCCGCAGGGCACGCTGTTCGGCCGCAACACGCCGGCCGGCGTGGTCAAGTTCAATTCGGTCAAGCCGACCATCGGCGCCAACGACGGCTACGCCAGCCTGTCCTACGGCACCTACGGCACCATGACCCTGGAAAGCGGCCTGAGCATCGCCATGGGCGACCACTGGGCGGCGCGTCTGTCCACGCTGGGCCAGCGCCGCGACGACTGGGTGGAAAACCGCGACGGCCGCGACCTGGAAGGCTATACCGACTCGGCGGTGCGCCTGCAGCTGCTGTACCAGGCCAGCGACGATTTCAGCGCGCTGTTCAACGCGCATGCGCGCCATCTGGACGGCACCGCGCGGCTGTTCCGCGCCAACATCATCCAGCCCGGCACCAACCAGCTGGTGGATGGCTTCGATGCGGAAAAATCCTTTATCGACGGTGCCAACACCCAGGAACTGCAGACCTACGGCGGCAGCGCCAACCTGACCTGGGACCTGGGCGACATCGCGCTGCACTCGATCACCGCCTACGAAGGCATCGGCAAGTACTACAGCCGTGGCGATATCGACGGCGGCTTCGGCGCGGTGTTCGCACCGCCGTCCGGCCCGGGCGCGATTCCGTTCCCGGTGGAAACCGCCGGTGGCATCAAGAGCCTGGATCAGTACAGCCAGGAGCTGCGTGCCGAATCGCAGTACGAAGGCCCGCTCAACTGGCAGGCCGGGCTGTACTACTTCCATGACGATGTGGAAGGCGAAAACTATACCTACGACACCCTCAGCGGCGGCGATCTGGCCAGCTACCAGCTCACCCGCCAGCGCAACACCTCGTGGGCGGCGTTCGGCTCGTTGAACTACGCGGCCACCGACCGCCTGAACCTGCGCGCCGGTATTCGCTACACTTACGACAAGAAGACCTTCGACGTGCTGGCGCTGGACCGCGTCACGCTGGTGGAGCCGTCCAGCGGCGAAACCGACAACTCCAAGGTCACCGGCGATCTGGCGGCCACGTTCTCGATCAATGACGACGTCAACGTGTACGCACGTGCCGCACGTGGCTTCCGTGGCGCCAGCTTCGGCGTGCCCTCGGGCACCGCGCCGCTGACCGTGGCCGAGCCGGAGACGGTGGATTCGTTCGAGATCGGCATCAAGTCGGATCTGTTCGACAACCGTGCGCGCCTGAGCTTGGACATCTACGACTTCCGCGTGAAGAACCAGCAGCTCACCGCGGTGGGCGGCGCGTCCAACGACGTGCGCCTGCTCAATGCCGACAAGACCAAGGCGCGCGGCGCCGAGTTCGATTTCGAAGCGCTGCTCACCCAGAACCTGCGCGTGAGCGCCGGCGGCGCCTACAACTGGACCCGCATCGACGACCCGGGCCTGTCGGTGGGCGTGTGCCGCACCTGCACCGTGACCGATCCGATCAACGCGGCCGGCCGCGCCGAGATCGACGGCAACGATCTGCCGCAGGCAGCAAAGTGGATGGCCAACGCCACGCTGCGGTACGGCATCCCGATGGGCAACGATGGCGAGCTGTTCTTCTACACCGATTGGTCGTACCGCAGCGAAGTGAATTTCTTCCTGTATGACTCGCGCGAGTTCACCGGCCAGCCGCTGGTCGAGGGCGGCGCCAAGATCGGCTACAACTGGGGCGCGGGTGCGTACGAGTTGTCGGTGTTCTGCCGCAACTGCACCAACCAGATCCGCGTGACCGGTGCGATCGACTTCAACAACCTCACCGGCTTCATCAACGACCCGCGCATCGTGGGTGCGCAGTTCCGCGCCAATTTCTGATTGGCGTCGTTGTGTAGCACCATCGAACCGCCGGCGATCATGCCGGCGGTTTTTTTTATGGCAGCAGGAGTGGCGACATGCAGTGGAGTTGGCAACGCGCGTGGATGATGCCGGTGATGTGGTGCGTCTGCGCCGCCGCATGGGCGCAGACGCCCGCAGCGGCAGTGCAAGGCGTCGCTGCGCCTGCGCCGGCCGACAAGGTGATGGTGTCCACCGATATCGGCGACGACATCGACGATGCCTTCGCGTTGGGCCTGTTGCTGCGCAGCCCGCAGCTGGAGGTGCTGGGCATTGCCTCGGCCTGGGGTGACACCCGCTTGCGTGCGCAGTTGCTGCAGCGCCTGTTGCAGCAGGCCGGGCGCGAGGAGATTCCGTTGGCGGTGGGAGTGCCCACCACCAGCACGATCGCCTTCAGCCAGGCGCGTTGGGCCGCCAAGGGCCAGCTGCCGGCCGGGTTGCCGGACGCGGCGGCGATGATCCTGCAGCAGGCGCGCCAGCATCCGGGCGAGGTGACCCTGCTGGTGCTGGGCCCGATGACCGATGCCGCGCTGGCGCAGCAACGTGATCCCGCTGGCTTTGCCAAGCTCAGGCGCATCGTGGCGATGGGTGGGTCGGTGCGGGTGGGCTACGGCAAGTCCGCGTATCGCCCGGCCAGTGCGCCGGCTGCCGAGTACAACATCGTGTCCGATGTGGCTGCTGCGCAGCGCGTGTTCGCGGCCGGCGTGCCGATCGTCCTGTTGCCGCTGGATGCCACCCAGATCACGCTGGAAGAGCCCGAACGTATCGCGCTGTTTGCGCACGGCGACGGCCTGACCGACGCGCTCACCCAGCTCTACTACCAGTGGCGCAACACCGACCAGCCCTGGGCCAGCGCAACGCCGACGGTGTTCGATGCCGTGCCGGTGGCCTGGCTGCTGCGCCCCGCACTGTGCCCGACCACGCCGCTGCATCTGGATGTCGATGCGCACGGCTACACCCGCGAAGGGCCAGGTACGCCAAACGTGCAGGCCTGCCTGCGTGCAGACAAGCCGGCGTTGATCGACATGTACATGCGCCAACTGCTGCGCTGAGACCCTTGCCGGGACATTGGTCAGGCGTGGCGGCGTGCACCGCCCCTCATCCGCCCTTCGGGCACCTTCTCCCGTCGGCGGAAGAAGGAGATCCTTGTGTTTCATGGTGTGGCTGGTGCGGCTGGTGTGAGCGTTCGTCATGGCATGAACCGCCCCTCATCCGCCCTTCGGGCACCTTCTCCCGTCAACGGGAGAAGGGAGAGTCAAGAGCTTTTTGGAGCTGCTGGTAAGGCTCAAGTGTCGAAACAGCTTCCGCGGGTGCGAGGCAGGCGAACCGACGCACAGGAACACACGTCGCTTACCCGAAAGCATCGACTCGACGCGCGGTGCCAAGCATTGCGCCGAACCTCCATCCATCCCTGGCACACCTTCTCCCGCGTGCGGGAGAAGGTGCCCGAAGGGCGGATGAGGGGCCGTTGAGAACTGCCCGAGGTCGCATGGCGCACAGCACCACAGGCGCGATCCCTGCACTACCGCGCAGCGCATGCCGGTGAGGCGCCTCGCTATACTGGCGGCCTCCGTCATGGGATAGCGCGAATGGACAGCCGGGAATCAGGGATGAGGGCGTCGGGCATGCGGCACGTGTTGCTGTGGGTGGTCTTGCTCACGGTGGCGCTGGGCAACGTGGCCTGCAAGCGCAACGAAAGCGGGCAGCTGCCTACCGCCAGCGGCGAGGCGATCAAGGGCGACACGCAGGCCATCACCGGCTTTGCGCTGGCGCGCGCCTATCCCGACCAGACCAGCGATGGCGTATCGCTGGCACTGGAATTCTCCCGGCCGCTGGTCGGCACGCAGGATTTCGATGCGCTGGTGCGTTTTGAGGAAAAGGTCGGCACCGGCGACAGCAGCTGGTCGCTGTCCGACGACGGCAAGACCCTGCGCTATCCGTATGTCGAGGCCGCCACGGACTACACGGTGCTGATCGACGCCAGCCTGTTGGCGGCCGACGGTAGCCGGCTGGGCAAGCCGCTCAAGCAGAAGGTCTATACCGGCGAGCTGCAACCGGTGGCCGGGTTCGCCTCGCAGGGCAGCGTGCTGCCCGCGCGCGAAAGCCGTGGCCTGCCGGTGGTGTCGGTCAACGTGCCGGAAGTGGACGTGGAATTCCTGCGCGTGCGCGAGAAGTCGCTGCCAGCGTTCTTCCAGCATTTCCAGCGCGGCGGGCGCCGCGGCAGCTGGGAGCTGGAGAGCGAATACAGCGGCAAGCAGCCGTTGTCCAAGCTGGCCGACCCGGTCTACGTCAATCGTTTCATCCTGGGCGGCAAGCAGAACGAGCGCGTGCTGACCTACCTGCCCACGCAGGACATCAAGGAACTGCAGGAGCCTGGCCTGTACTTTGCGGTGATGAAGCGCGCCGGCAGCTTCGGCAACGAATTCGATACCGCGTTCTTCACCGTCAGCGACATCGGCCTGCA
Source organism: Xanthomonas campestris pv. badrii (assembly GCF_012848175.1). Classification (NCBI taxonomy): domain Bacteria; kingdom Pseudomonadati; phylum Pseudomonadota; class Gammaproteobacteria; order Lysobacterales; family Lysobacteraceae; genus Xanthomonas; species Xanthomonas campestris. Next base: position 943,406 of record NZ_CP051651.1, read on the forward strand.
TACGCGCGCCTACAAGGACAAGCTGTTCGTACACACCGCCTCGCTGCAGAGCGGTGAGGCGATCAAGAACGTGGAAGTCCGCATCCTGGATGCCAAGGGCGAGCTGTTCCTCAAGGGCGCCACCGACGGCAACGGCAATGCGCTGCTCAACTACACGCTGGATGCCGGCCATGTGCTGGTGGCGCGCAGCAGGACCGATCTGTCGATGCTGCCGTTCAACCAGCCGGCGCTGGATCTGAGCGAGTTTGCGGTGGCCGGGCGGCAGAGTGCGTGGTTCGACGTATTCGCCTGGGCCGGCCGCGACCTGTATCGCCCCGGCGAGACCATGCGCGTGTCGGCGATCCTGCGCGATAACGACGGCAAGCCCACCAAGCCGCAGCCGGTGTTCCTGCGCCTCAAGCAACCGGACGGCAAGACGTTCCGCGAAACCAGGCTGCAACCCGGCGAACAAGGCTATTTCGAGTTCACCCAGCAGATTCCCGCCGATGCGCCGACCGGCCGCTGGCAGGTGGAGTTCCGCACCGACCCGGCCAGCAAGGACGCCGTGCAGGGCATGACGGTGCGCGTGGAAGAGTTCCTGCCCGAGCGCATGAAGCTGGACCTGGACAGCACGCAGAAGACCCTGAGCGCCGGCCAGCCGTTCAAGCTGGTGGCCAATGCCGCGTATCTGTACGGCGCGCCGGCCGATGGCAACCGTTTCACCGCCAAGCTGGCGGTCAGCGTGGAGCAGCACCCGCTGGAATCGCTGCCGGGCTGGTTCTTCGGCGACCCCACGCTGGAGCTGCCGCGCGAAGCCAGGGACGTGATCGACACCGAGTTCGGCGGTGACGGCATCCTGCGCGAAGACATCGCGCTGCCGGCCGAGGCCAAGCCGGTCAGCACGATTGCGGCGGTGGTCTCCGGCAGCGTGTACGAAACCGGCGGGCGTACCGTCACCCGTACGCTCAAGCGCGTGCTGTGGCCGGCCAAGGCGCTGGTTGGCGTGCGCCCGTTGTTCGACGATACCGATGGCGCCGATGCCAACGCCAACGCGCGCTTCGAGATCACCCGTGTGGATGCCGATGGCAAGCCGCAGCCGGCCAAGGGCCTGAAGGCCACGCTGGTGCGCGAGCTGCGCGACTACCACTGGAACTACACCGACGACCATTGGGACTACGACTTCACCCGCCGCTTCGAGAACAAGGACACGCGCACCATCGACGTGGCCGGCAGCAATGCCAAGCTCGATTTCCCGGTGGAATGGGGCGAGTACCGCCTGGATGTGTTCGACCCGGCCACCGGGCTGACCACGCGCTACCCGTTCCGCGCCGGCTGGAGCTGGAACGACGAAAATCGCGGCCTGGACGCGCGCCCAGACAAGGTCAAGCTGGCCCTGGACAAGACCGGCTACCGTGCCGGCGACACGCTCAAGGTGACGCTGACCCCGCCGCATGCCGGCAAGGGCGTGCTGCTGGTGGAAAGCGACAAGCTGCTGTACGTGCAGGACATCGACGTCAAGCCGGGCAGCACGTTCGAGATTCCGGTGACGGAAAGCTGGGAACGCCACGATGTCTACGTCACCGCGCTGGTGTTCCGTGGCGGCACCGCCCCCAGCAAGATCACGCCCGCACGCGCCGTGGGCGTGGCGTTCGTGCCGATGGAGCGCAAGACCCGCCGCGTGGCAGTGGGCCTGTCTGCGCCCAAGCAGATGCGCCCGGAGCAGCCACTGCCGGTGACGGTGAGTGTGCCCGAGCTGGCAGGCAAGGCTGCACATGTGACCATCTCTGCGGTGGACGTGGGCATTCTCAACATCACCCGCTTCCCGGTGCCCGATGCCAACGCGCAGTTCTTCGCGCAGCGGCGCCTTGGTACCGATGCCTACGATATCTACGGGCGGGTGATCGAAAGCTTTGAAGGCGCCAGCGGCAAGCTCAAGTTCGGTGGCGACATGGCACTGGAAGCGCTGCCGCAGGCCAAGCGCCCCACTGCGCGCGTGCAGACCGTGGACCTGTTCTCCGGTTCGGTGAAACTCGACGCCCGTGGCAATGCGCGCGTGCAACTGCCGGTGCCGGATTTCAACGGCACGTTGCGGGTGTCGGCGCTGGTGTATTCGGACACGCGCTACGGCAACCGCGACATGGAAACCATCGTGCGTGCGCCGATCCTGGCCGAGGCCAGCATGCCGCGCGTGATGGCGCCGGGCGACCGCAGCACGGTGACGCTGGACGTGCAGAACTTCACCGGCAAGCCGGGCGAGTTCACTGTGCGCGTGGACGGCATCGGCCCGCTGGCGATTGCCGAGGCGGCGCGCAGCATCAAGTTGAACGTGGATGCCAAGCAGACGCTGAGCTTCCCGCTCACCGCCACCGAAGGCTATCGCGTGGCCAAGGTGCGCGTGCGCGTGGACGGCAACGGCTTCAAGGCCGACCGTAGCTACGAGTTGCCGGTGCGTGCCGGTTGGCCGCAGGTGCTGCGTGCGCAGACGCGCGTGCTCGACCCGTTGGCGCCGATCACCCTGGACAGCAGCTTTGCCGATGGCCTGATGACCGGCTCGGTCACTGCGCGCATGGTGGTCAGCCCACTGCCGCCGATTCCGTTCGCCAGCGCGCTGCAGGGCGCGCTGGAGTATCCGTATGGGTGCGCCGAGCAGACCACCAGCAAGGGCTATGCGGCGCTGTTGCTCGACGACGCCACCGCCAAGGCACTGGGCACCCAGGGGCTGGATGCGGCCAAGCGCCGCGAACGCATGGAAGGCGCGTTCGGGCGGCTGGCGTCGATGCAGATCGCCAGCGGGCATTTTTCGATGTGGGGCGACGACGGCTATGTCAATCCGGCGCTGACGCCGTACATCGCCGAGTTCCTGCTCGACGCCAAGGATGCCGGTTTCACGGTGCCCGACAACGTGTTGCAGAAGGCGCTCAATCGCCTGAGCGAAGACCTGCTCTCCGGTGGCAATGAGTTCTATGGGCAGGACCGCCGCGACAATCTGAAGTTCGCCAACCAGGCCTGGTCCGGTTATGTGCTCGCACGTGTCAATCGTGCCCCGCTGGGCACGCTGCGCGCGTTGTACGACAACCAGCGCGACAAGGCGCTCACCGGCTTGTCACTGGTGCACCTGGGGGCGGCGCTGTCGCTGCAGGGCGACACCAAGCGCGGCGAAGCGGCAATCAAGGCTGGCTTCGCCAAGGACAGCTCCGAGCGGCCGCCGTATTTCGGCGACTACGGCAGTGCAATCCGCGACGATGCCTTGATGATGGCCCTGCTGCACGAACGTGGCCTGTCCAAGCCCGAGTACGACACCCGCGCAGTGGCGCTGGGTCGCGCGCTGGATGCACGCCGCGCCGGTGGTCCACTGTGGCTGAGCACGCAGGAACAGGTCGCCCTGGCGCGCCTGGGCAAGGCCTCGATGGTGGGGCAGGGCAAGCAGGTGTCCGGCATGCTGACCGTCGGCGGCGACGCCCAGCAGATCGCTCCGGCACGTGTGTTCGGGCGTAGCTTCGACAGCGCTGCGCTCGCACGGGGTGTGCAGTTCGCACCGCAGGGCGAGGCGCCGATGTACGCCAGCCTGGAAGTGGCCGGCATCCCGCGTAGTGCACCGGAGGCAGATACGCGCCACCTCAGCGTGGAGCGCAGCTGGTACACCACCGATGGCAAGCCGTGGACGCCGCGCGCGCTGAAGGAGGGCGAGGCGCTGATCGTGCGCGTCACCATCACCGCCAACGCATCGATGCCCGATGCATTGCTCACCGATCTGTTGCCGGCCGGCCTGGAAATCGAGAATTTCAATCTCGGCGATGCCAAGCAGTGGGCCGACGTGGTGGTGGACGGTATCGGCATCAGCGAACGCTCCAGCGCCGCCGACATCAAGCACGAAGAGTTCCGCGACGACCGCTATGTGGCTGCGCTGGCACTCTCCAGGGGCAGCAAGGCCCAGGTGTACTACCTGGTGCGTGCAGTCACGCCGGGCACCTACACCGTGCCGCCGTCGCTGGTGGAAGACATGTACCGGCCGGAGCTGCGCGGGGTGGGGCACACTGCGCCCGCGACGATCACGGTGGTGCAGCCGTAAGGCGATGCGTTGGTCTTTCTCCCGTCGGGACATTGTCCTCCTTCATGGAGGAGAAGGTGCCCCGCAAGGTGGATAAGGGTAGCTGCGAAGCCTGGTGTCATCGGTTTCCAAGTGGCTTCGCCCCGTACCCTCACCCCAACCCCTCTCCCGCCGGGAGAGGGGCTGTGATCGCCCTGCGGCAGGAGTGAATAACGGTAAGGTCGCCCACGTAGTGGTGCCGTAAGCGATTCCTTCTCCCGTCGGGAGAAGGTGCCCCGCAGGGGCGGATGAGGGTGCGTGCGAAGCCTGGTGTCATCGATTACGCAAGTAGCTTCGCTTCGCACCCTCACCCCAACCCCTCTCCCGCCGGGAGGGGGCTTTAGATCGCTGCGTCAGGAGTGAAAAGAGGCGCGGTCGTCCACGTAGCGGAGTCGTTAAACGATTCCTTCTCCTCTCGGGACATTGTCCTCCTTCATGGAGGAGAAGGTGCCCCGCAGGGGCGGATGAGGGTAGGCGCGAAGCCTGGTGTCATCGATGGCCAAGTGGCTTCGCCCCGTACCCTCACCCCAACCCCTCTCCCGCCGGGAGGGGGCTTTAGATCGCTGCGTCAGGAGTGAAAAGAGGCGCGGTCGTCCACGTAGCGGAGTCGTTAAACGATTCCTTCTCCTCTCGGGACATTGTCCTCCTTTATGGGGGAGAAGGTGCCCCGCAAGGTCGGATAAGGGTACGTACGAAGCCTGGTGGTATCGATTGCCAAGTGGCTTCGCCCCGTGCCCTCACCCTAATCCCCGCTCCGCGCCCCGGCCCGCGCTTGCGGCGCAGGCGCTCCAAGGCACGCGCCGGTGGCGCGCAAGCTGTGCCTTCTCGCCCCGCCGGGAGAGGGGCTTTGAAGCGCCGCACTGAAGGTCGTTGCGACTCCGACGACGTATCTGGCGACACCGCTGCGCATTGTCTTGGCATTGCGATGCAGGCGACATGCAAGGGTCATTTCTACTGGCTACGGTGGCGTGCTTTCTCACAGGCGTGGCGCCCTTGCTGCGCGATCCCGGGATTCCATGCAGCGTTTCGCTTCGTATCGTTTTCAGCTGTCCATTCTCGCCGTCGCCATCACGGCATGTTCACCAGCGTTGCAGGCGCAGAGCAACGCGATCTCTGCCAGCGCAGAGCGCACCGTTTCATCGTCGCCTGCATCATCTGTAAGCCCTGCAGACGCTAACGCGGCACCGGACGACGCGGCAGGCGCACAATCCACCGTGTCCCCGGGTGACGTATCCAGCGCCGATGCACCAGCCGCCGCAACCAGAACCGGCGTGCAGACACTGGACGCCATGCAGGTCACCGGCGTACGGCGCGCCAACGCAGCAGCGGTGGAAAGCAAGCGTGCGGCGACCAACATCACCGATGTGATCAGTGCCACCGACGTGCGCGCACTGCCGGACAGCACGATTGTGGAGGCGCTGCGTCGCGTTCCGGGGCTGTCGGTCCTGCCGGCTACCGACAACGAGCATCCGCGCGACGAAGCCGCCACGCCGGTGCTGCGCGGCCTGGGGCCGTCTTACAACAATGTCACCATCGACGGGCTCACCATCGCATCACCCGGCACGCCGAACGGCACGCTCGGGTCCATCACCCGCGGCGTGCGGCTGGATCTGCTGCCGGCATCGATGGTCAGCGAGTTGCAGGTGGTCAAGACGTTTACGCCGGATCTGGATCCCAATGCCACCGGCGGTGCGATCAACCTCAAGACGCGCAGCGCATTCGAAAATGGTGGCAAGCCGTTCTTCAGCGCCGAAGCGGCGCTCGGCCACGCCAACGATGTGGGCAAGCCGCGCGACCAGGACGAGCTTGGCTACCGGTTGAATGCCACCGGCAGCCGCACCTTCGGCAGCGAGCAGCAGTACGGGCTCACGCTGTCGGCGAACTACCAGACGCTCAGCAGCTACACCGAAACCCACATGACCACCGATACGGTGCATTACGGGTTCTACGACAACAACGGCGTGCTGCAGACCGGTGCCAATCTGGGCAATGGCTGGGCGGTGCCGCAGCAGGACAAATACTGGTACGTGCAGAACCAGCGCGACCGCTATGGCGTCACCGGCAAGTTCGAGATGCGGCCCAGCGCGGCGCTCGAAGCCTATGCCATGGCCGGCTACTACTATTTCAAGGACGACATGGAGCGCAACGAGGTCATCATCGACCCGCGTAACCGCAACCAGGTGTTCAACCAGGCCGCCACCTCCGGCAGTTATCCCGGCGGCGATATCGAGGTGGGATATTCCAACCAGATCGTTACCACGCGCACCAAGGTGGCGCAGTTGGGAACGCTCTGGCGGCCGACCGACCGGCAGCAGCTTTCCGTGCGTGGCGCGTGGTCGGATGCCACCTACGACGAGCCGATCCGCATGATCAAGTACGCCACCGGCATCAGCCGCGCCGCACCGGTGCCGGTGGGCCAGACCGGCAGTGGCGTGACCCTCAATGCCACGCCCAATTACGCATTCAACTACGACACCTCCGGGTTCGATCACCGGTTCGGCGTGTCGCCGCAGGCCTACAATAACCTGGACAACTACAGCCTGTCGTACTGGCGGCCGGACTACAAACGCACCGCCGGCGATCGCATCCTCACCGGTCGGCTAGACTACGGCTTCAATCAGGGCGAAAGCGATCAGGGCATCGGCGTTGCGGCAGGGGTGTCCTACACCACCGACAAGCCGTCCTACGACATCTATCGCGTGGAATATCAGCCCAATACCAGCGCGCCGGCCTTCGGCCTGGCCGACGTGGCAGGTACCGGCAGGGCACCGATGCGTTACGCCGGATTGAACCTGATCACCATCGATCCGGACAAGGCCAACCGCGTGCTGGCGGCATCGCCGTTGAGCGCATTCAACAGCACCGACCAGCAGGCCTTCAGCAACCAGGACAACTTCACCCATACCGAAAAGATCTTCGGTAGCTACGGGCTGGTGAGTTATCGCAGCGACCGGCTCAATGTGCAGGCCGGCGTGCACCTGGACAGCACCAGGCTCGATACCGTCGGTCGCCAGCGGCAGCTGGACACCGCCACCAACCGCTATGTGTATGTCGACAATCCCACCCGCGCGGATTACCACTATCTGCTGCCGTCGGCCATCATGACCTACCACCTGACCGACACCCTGGACCTGCGCGCCGGTGCCAGCCGCACGCTGGGCCGGCCGCCATACGACGCATATGCTGCACGGACCTCGATCGGCTTCGTCAACACCGCCGACGCCGGCAACCCCAACGCACAAGGCGTCACCGTCACCATCGGCAACCCGGAGATCAAGCCGCGCGTGTCCAACAACCTGGATCTGTCGCTGGAATGGCGCCTGCCTGGTGATTTCGATGCGTTCGCCTCTGCGGCGGTGTTCGACAAGCGCATCCAGGACGAGATCTTTACGCTCTCGCGCACCGACAGCTTCACCTTCGACGGCACCACCTACGCCAACGCGCTGATCAGTACGCCGGCCAATGCCGCCAAGGCACGCATCCGCGGTGTGGAATTCAACGGCATCGTCAACACGTTGGCACCGCTTGCGCCGTGGCTGCGCGGTGTGGGCGTCAGCGCCAATGTTGCCGTGCTCGATGGCAGCCTCGACGTGCCGTACAGCATGGGCAGCGGCAGCAATGTCACCCAGCGCGAGCGCAAGCTCGACAACCTGGTCGGCCAACCGGACTACACCGCCAACGCCACGGTGTTCTACAACACCGGCGGCCTGGAACTGCGCGCGGCCTACAACCGGCAGGGCAAGGCCTTGCGTTCGATTGTCAGCAATATCGATTGGCAGGATCTGTACTGGTCGCCACGCTCGCAGCTGGATTTCACCGCGACCTATGCCATCAGCAAGCAGCTCAGCCTGATCGGTCAGGTCAGCAACCTCACCCATAGCCGCATCACCAGCGTCACCGGCCCGGGGCAGAACCTGCTCAAGGACAGCTATTCGGTGCCTACGACCTATTGGGTTGGTTTGCGGTTCACCCCCGCGTTTTGATCCGTGGGCAACAGGCCATTGGTCGCTGTGGCGTGCAGGCCTCAGGCGCGTGGTGTCAGCCTGTACCGTTGGCGCACGCGCTGACCGTTCGCACTGTGCGTGTTGCGCTGGCGGACCTGCAGTGAGTTCTTCCCTTCACCTGGAGTCATTTCGATGTCCTTGCAATCTGTTGCCGTCCTCGCTGCGCTGGTGTGTGCGGCCATGACCACCACTGCAGCCAGCGCAGCGCCGGGCGGCGTGGCCGCCATCCAGGCACGCCTGAGTCATCCGCAGGGCGGCATCGTGGTGGTGGCCCATCGCGGGTGTCACGCGCCGGCGCCGGAGCACGGCTTCGCCGATACCGCGCCGGAGAACTCGCTGGCCGCATTGGAGCGCTGCATCGCGATCGGCGCCGATGTGATGGAAACCGACGTGCGCCGCGCCGCCGACGGCACGCTGGTGATGCTGCACGATGCCACCGTGGACCGCACCACCGACGGCACCGGCAAGCTGTCGGAGCTGACCCTGGCCGACCTGCAGAAGCTGCGCCTGCGCAGCGATGAAGGCGGTGCCCAGGCACCGCTGACTGAGCAGCGAGTGGTTACCCTCGAACAGATGCTCGCCAAGGCCAAAGGGCACATCCTGCTCAACCTTGACGTCAAGGATGCGATCTACGTGCAGGTGGTCGATGCGGTCACGCGCGCAGGCATGCAGCACCAGGTGATCGTCAAGGCCGAAGCCGGCATCGCAAGCTCACCGCTTGCGGCAATGCAGCCGTTCGACCGTGTGTACTTCTTCCCGATCCTGATCAACGCGCACGGTACTGCCGATCTGGCTGCGATCGCCACGGCACAAACCCGCAACGCGCGCCCGATGGCCTTCGAGCTGCCCAAGATGACCGCGAAGCAATTGCCGGCCCTGGCAGCAGTCAGCAAGGCGCACAACGTGCGGTTGATGGTCAACTCGTTGTGGGAAGGGTTTATCGCCGGGTATGGCGGCGATGCCGATGCGGTACGCAAGCCGGACCAGGTCTGGGGCCGCCTGTACCGCGATGGGGTGAGCATCATCCAGACCGATGCACCGGAAGCGTTGCTGCGCTATCGCGCGACACTGGAAACACGTTGAACGTGTGGCAGGAGCTTGCGGCGGTGTGCATTGGCTGGGGTCAGGGGCTGGTGACGGTGAGGCACCGCTGATCTTTGCCATCACCGGGATCGGGGCGCTGCTGTTTGCCATCGTGGATGCGCAGGATGGCTACACGATCTGGAGCGGCTGGGTGCTGCATGTCTCGCTCAACGCCGCGTGGACCGTGTTTGCGGTGTCCGACTCGGCCGCCGGTGGCTGGCTGGGGATGGCGCTGCGGTTGTCGGCGGTGTTTCTGGCAATGGGATTGCTGCGCGCATTCGTCAGGCCTGTCCGGCCCGCGCACAGCGCTCTCGTCGCCGCCCGGGCGCAGCATCCCTAGTGCCGCGGCTGGTCAGCCGACGGTGGCAATACGGCCGCCCGCACCGCGTGGCAGTGGCCGAAATACGTTTTGCCCTGCATGCTTTGCACGATGGACGAACAATCGCAGGCGCAGACAGGGATGGACCGCACGCCGCCGCGCCCGCGCGCGCCGAAACAACCGGCCCAGCCTCGCCGCCGTTGGTTGCGATGGCTGCGCTGGAGCGCGGCCGCGCTGCTCACCGTGTTGCTGGTGCTGGACCTGGGCTTCCCGCTACCGCTACCCCAATCCCGCGACACCTCCACCCTGGTGGTGGCGCGCGACGGCACGCCGTTGCGCGCGTTCGCCGACCGCAATGGTGTGTGGCGCTATCCGGCCAGCCCGGAGACGGTGTCGCCGCTGTATCTGCAGGCGTTGCTGAACTACGAAGACCGCTGGTTCTGGCGGCACCCTGGCATCAATCCATGGGGGCTGCTGCGCGCCGGTGGGCAGTGGCTCGGCAGCGGGCGCATCGTGTCCGGCGGTTCCACCCTGACCATGCAGGTGGCGCGCATCCTCGATCCGCATACGCGCACGCCATGGGGCAAGGCCAAGCAGCTGCTGCGCGCGGTGCAGCTGGAAGCGCATCTGAGCAAGCACGAGATTCTGACGCTGTATCTGGAGCGCGCGCCCTATGGCGGCACCATCGAAGGCGTGGAAGCGGCCAGCTGGGCGTACCTGGGCAAGCCGGCCAAGGCCTTGTCGCAGGCCGAAGCAGCCTTGCTGGCGGTATTGCCGCAATCACCCAGCCGCCTGCGCCCGGATCGCCATCCCGAGGCCGCGCAACGTGCGCGCGACAAGGTGCTCGACCGCATGGTGGAACTGGGCGTGTGGTCGCGCGTACAGGTGGACGATGCGCGCATCGAGCCGGTGGTGACGCGCTCGCTCAAACCGCCGTTGCATGCGGCGCTGCTCGCGCAGCGGTTGCACAGCGCGCAACCGCGCGCAGCACGCATTGTCACCACGCTGGACGTGGAGCTGCAGCGCACGCTGGAAGAACGCGTGAGCAGCTATTTTTCGCAATTGCCCGAACGTACCTCGGCAGCCTTGCTGGTGGTCGACAACGCCAGCATGGAAGCGCGCGCCTATGTCGGCTCGGCCAGCTTCGGCGACCGCAAACGGCTGGGGCATGTGGACATGGTGCAGGCCTGGCGCTCGCCTGGCTCCACGCTCAAGCCGTTTCTGTACGGCATGGCGCTGGACGATGGCCTGATCCATTCGGAAAGCCTGCTGGTGGACGCGCCGCAGAGCTTCGGCAATTACCGCCCCGGCAACTTCGATGCCGCGTTCAATGGGCCGGTGAGCGCGGCCACTGCATTGCGCCTGTCGTTGAATGTGCCGGCAGTGGATCTGCTCGATCGCATCGGCCCGGCACGCTTTGCCGCGCGGCTGTCCAATGCCGGCATTGCGCTGCACTTCCCGCGTGGCACCCCGCCATCGCTGGCGTTGATCCTGGGCGGCACCGGTGCGCAGTTGCAGGAGTTGGTAGGCGCGTTTGCGGCGTTCAATCGTGGCGGCATTGCCGGGCATGTGCGCTATACGCCGGACGATGCCCGGATCGACCGCCGGCTGATGTCGCCCGGTGCTGCCTGGATCGTGCGCGAGATCCTGCAGAGCAACCCGCGCCCCGGTTATGGCAGCGGCACCTTCGACACCGCCACGCGTCCGGGCGTGGCCTGGAAGACCGGTACCAGTTATGGCTACCGCGATGCCTGGGCGATCGGCGGCACGCGTCGCTATACGGTGGGCGTATGGGTGGGGCGGCCGGACGGCACGCCGCTGCCCGGGCAGTACGGCGCGGTGACTGCATTGCCGCTGATGTTCGAAGTCATCGATGCATTGCCGCGCACTGCTGGCGACAGCGCGCCGGTGCCGATGCCTGCGACGGTGCAGCCGGTGGAGATCTGCTGGCCGCTGGGGGGTGCGGCCGAGCAGACGCCGCCGCCGCTGTGTGCGCGCCGGGCCGAGGCCTACACGCTCGAGGGCGCGGTGCCGCCCACCTTTGCCGAACGCGATGCGCGGCTATGGCAGAACGGCCAGCTGCGGTTCGAGGTGGACGCGCGTAGTGGCCAGCGGTTGTCGCAGGAGTGCACCCAGCCGCATCAACGGGAACCGCGTGCGTTGGCGCGCTGGCCGGCACTGGTGTCGCCCTGGCTCAGCGCGGCCGAGCGTGCGGCCGCGCAGTTACCGCCGCTGGCCGCCGACTGCCTGCCCGATGGGCGCATGACCGGCGGCGGCGTGCTGCGCATCGACGGGCTGAGCGACCGTGCCACCCTGGCACGCGCAAACGACAGCGCCCGCCCGGTGCGGCTGCAACTGCGCGCGCTGGGCAGTGAAGCGCGCATCGATTGGCTACTGGATGGCCGCTGGATCGCCCAGACCAGCGGACGACAGGGGTTTCAGCGCGATTTTGCCGAGGTGGGGACGCACACACTGACCGCCATGGCCGCCGATGGCGCATGGACCCAGCTGCGCTTTCGCGTCTTGCGTTGAGCGGGCAGGGCCACAACTGTCGCCGCAGGAGCGCGCCTGGGCGCGACAGGCGATCCCTGGACATCTCCTCGCACCCGGGGGCGTTTCTCCGGAGTGGTGGTTTGTCCGCACGGCGTTGCAAAACTCACCGCTCAGCTGGCAAGCCATGCAGGCGATAGATGGAGGTTTGGTGCCCAGGGGTGCGCTGTTTTTTTGCATCGTGTGGCGGCGCCCGCGCAGGAACATCGCTGCCGGGTAGGAGCGCACCCCGGCGCGACGGGCGTTACCTGGAAATCTCGTCGCGCCCGCGCGGGTTCCAGCGATGGCCAAGGGCGGGCGTGCCGCCGCATCGCAGGGGCATCAGTCGGAACGACATCAACCACGCGCCACTGCGCAGTGCAGACAACAGACAGGGCGCTCCGGGCGCCCTGTCTGTTTCATCATCGATGTCGATGTCGATGTCGATACAGCGGTACACCGAACGCATCGACCAAACCACATCACCCAGCTCGGCTTACTCGCCGATCCAGCCTTCCAGCATGTCGGCGAATTCGTCGGCATGCTCTTCTTCCTGCGCCAGGATGCTTTCCAGGATGCGCTTGGTGGTGGTGTCCTTGTCGCCGATGAAATCGATCATCTCGCGATAGCTGTCGATGGCGATGCGTTCGGCGATCAGGTTTTCCTTGACCATGTCGCGCAGGTCGCTGCCTTCCTTGTACTCGGCGTGCGAGCGCTTGGTCAGCGTATCCGGGTTGAGGTCGGGTTCACCGCCCAGCTGCACGATGCGTTCGGCGAGCTTGTGCGCGTGTTCCTGCTCCTGCTGCGCGTGCTCCAGGAACTCGCCCTTCACCGCGTCGGCGAGCATGCCCTTGGCCATGAAGTAGTGGCGGTAGTAACGCAGGGTGCACACGTATTCGGTGGCGAGCGCGGTATTGAGCAACTCGATCACCTTTTCGCGGTCGGCGTGGTAGCTCTCGGTGATGGCACCGTCTTCGATGCTCTGGCGTGCGCGGGCGCGCAGGGTGGCGGTATCGGTGATACCGGCGGAGGTGGTGCTGGCTGGCTGATTGGACATGGCTGGCCGTTTTCCTTCTGAGTGGACGGGGAAATCAATGGATCAATCGGGCAGGTGCTGCAGGACGTAATCGGCGGCAGACACCTTGAACTCGCCGGGCTCTTCGACGAACAAGGCCTTGACCACGCCGTCATCGGCATACAGCGCGTAGCGGCGCGAGCGCAGGCCCATGCCCGACCCGCTGGCGTCGATCTCCAGGCCCAGAGCGCGCGCCAGTTCGGCGTTGCCGTCGGGCAGCAGATGCAGGCCGTCGGGGACCAATTGGCTGCGCCCCCAGGCCTGCATCACGAACGGGTCGTTGACGGCGGTGCACAGCACCTCGATGCCGCGTTTGCGGAACTCCTCGAAGTGCTCCACATAGCCCGGCAGGTGCTTGGCAGAACAGGTGGGCGTAAACGCACCCGGTACCGCGAACAGCAGCACCTTGCGGCCGGCGAACAGGCTATGCGTGTCGACTGCTTCGATGCCCTCGCGCATGCGCTTGAGCACCACTTCCGGAATGCTGTCACCAACGGCGATGGTCATGGGTGGGGCTCCTGTGGCTGAACGAAGTCTAGAAAAGGGCAGGGGAAAGGCGCGTCAACGCGCTTGAAATCCGCAACCGGACGCCTATCTGACGCACATGGCCGGCGCAACGGTGCACGCCACCGCCGCCGGCCCCTCACCCAACCTTTTGGAGGCTTGCAATGAACATCGTTCGTTATCCCCAGTGGCCCACGCACGCCCTGCAAAACGAGATCAAGCATGTGTTCGACCGCTTCTTCGAACAGAACGGCGATACCGACGAATCGGCCGTGGTGACCGCGCAGTGGGTGCCGCGCGTGGATATCAAGGAAGAGGCCAATCACTTCGCGCTGTATGCCGACCTGCCGGGCATCGACCCGAGCCAGATCGAGGTGCAGATGGACAAGGGCATCCTGTCGATCAAGGGCGAGCGCAAGGGCGAGTCCAGCACCGAGACCGAGCGCTTCTCGCGCATCGAGCGCCGCTACGGCAGCTTCCATCGCCGCTTCGCGCTGCCCGATAGTGCCGATGCCGACGGCATCACCGCCGCTGGCCACAACGGTGTGCTGGAGATCCGCATTCCCAAACGTCCGGCGGCCACCCCGCGTCGTATTCAGGTCGGCAACGGGCAGGACGCCAGCGGCGGCACGGTGCAGTAAGCCGCAAGGCCGCAGCGACGTTGTACGGCTGCCGATCCCGGTGGCGGCCAGGGTCCGGCCCAGATATGGCGCCCGGAACCTGGCAGCGCCAGGGCGGCCGCCGGTGCAGTGACGCGGCGAGCCAGTGCAAGGCAACCTGGGGCGAAGCCATCGGCTTCGCTCCCCGGCGACGGCCGCGCCGTAGAATAGGCGCGGTCGCCCGCCCGGCTGCGAAGAGATCGGCTGGCACCTCGAGTTGCGTCAGCGCCACGGCGCGGTTGGTCTCCGGATCTGCAGGAACAGCACGTCTCTGCACCGGGTGCTGCCGCCGTCATGGCCGCGCCAACCCAGTGCCGACCCTCGGACTGGCTCGTGGCCCTGGCTGCGGGCCGTTTTTTTTCCAGAGGTGATTAGATGGAATTCAAGGATTACTACGCAACGCTGGGCGTGGAGCCCAGCGCAGGCGATGCGGAGATCAAGACCGCCTACCGGCGGCTGGCGCGCAAGTACCACCCCGACGTCAGCAAGGAAGCCGGCGCCGAAGACAAGTTCAAGGCCATCAACGAAGCCTACGAGGCCTTGCGCGACCCGGCCAAGCGCAAGGCCTACGATCAGCTGAAGGCGCAGGGCTATCGCCCGGGCGACGAATTCCAGGCTCCCCCTGGCTACGGCGGCGGGCAGGGCTTCGATTTCGAGGAAGTGTTCGGCAACGGCGGTGCCGGTGGCGGCTTCAGCGACTTCTTCGAGAGCCTGTTCGCCGGTCAGCGCGGTGGGCGGCCACGTGGCCCGGGTGCCGGTCCGGGCGCGGGAGCCGGCCCGCAGGCGCGTGGCGACACCCGCGCCAAGCTGGCGGTGCCGCTGGAGGCCGTGCATTCGGGCGACAGCGTGCGCATCACCATCAACGGCAAGCAGCTGGATGTGCGCGTGCCCAAGGGCGTTCAGCCCGGCCAGGTGATCCGCCTGAGCGGGCAGGGCACTGGCGGCGGCAATCTGCTGCTGGAGATCGAATATGCCGCGCACCCGCATTTCGAGGTGGACGGGCGCAACATCCTGTACACCTTGCAGGTGATGCCCTGGCAGGCCGCGCTGGGCACCACCATCAGCGTGCCGACCCTGGGCGGGTCGGTGGAGCTGAAGGTGCCTGCCGATTCGGATGCCGGCCGCAAGCTGCGCCTGCGCGGGCGCGGGCTGCCTGGCACCACCCCGGGCGATCAGATCGTGGAACTGGAAATTCTGGCACCGGCGCCGACCGACGATGCGCAGAAGAAGGCATATCGCAACCTGGCCAAGGCGTTCGGCGAGACGGTGTGAGTTTCCCCGTGAGGAGAATTGGACCCCTCTCCTGCGAGAGATGGGGTTGGGCTGGGAGTGCGGTGAGCCAGCAGCATCCCCCAGCCAACGCCGTCCTTCCCCCGCTTGCGGGGGGGAGGTGCCTGAAGGGCGGATGGGGGCAGCAGTCGCGTGGTGTTCCCGCACGTGTGACTGGTACGGCACCAACAGCACCCTCATCCGGCGCTGCGCGCCACCTTCTCCCGCACGCGGGAGAAGATGATTGGCTGTCAGTGCTCGCGCGCGCCGGAGAAGATGATCGGTTGTCAGTGTTCCCCCGCACGCGGGAGACGGTGGTTGGTTGTCAGTGCTCGTGCGAGAAGGCGATGGGTTGCCGGCGCTGCAGCATCGCCCGGCCGACGCCTCCCTTCCCCCGCCTGCGGGGGAAGGTGCCCGGAGGGCGGATGGGGGCAGCAGTCGCGTGGTGTTCCCGCACATGTGACTGTGACGGCACCAACAGCACCCTCATCCAGCGCTGCGCGCCACCTTCTCCCCGGGGGGAGAAAAGACAAGCTTCCAATGGAAGAAAGAATGGCAGAAAGAAAGCGACGCCGCACCCTGTCGATGGCCGCGTTGAATCCAGCCTAGCCCTGTCCTGCGTCGTCCTCCTGCAGTCGTGTAGAAGGCAAGCGCAGCGCGTCAATCCATCATAGGTGGCGCCACGTGGCAGGCACCAATCCTTTCGTCCTGCCCACCTACCGAAAGCGCTGCCGGCGCACTACACTCGCCGCACACTAGGGGAAACACATGGCACGCATTCTGATCGTCGACGATTCGCCGTCGCAGCTGCTGGGGATTCAGCGCATCGTCGAGAAGCTGGGACATGAAACCATCACCGCCACCGATGGCGCCGCCGGCGTGGAAGCGGCCAAGGAGTCGCTGCCGGATCTGGTACTGATGGACGTGGTCATGCCCAACCTCAACGGCTTCCAGGCCACGCGCACGCTCAAGCGCGAGCCCACCACCCAGCACATCCCGGTGATCCTGGTGACCACCAAGGACCAGGACACCGACCGCATGTGGGGCATGCGCCAGGGCGCGCGCGCCTACATCACCAAGCCGTTCTCCGAAGACGAACTGCTGGAAGTGATGGAGCGCGTGTTCAACCAGAAGGACGAACCACCGGTGGCCTGATCGCGTCGGCGAGGCGATCCCCGACGACGCGCTTCGCATGCAAGAAGGGCACGGCCTGCTCCTGCGGGAGAAGGCAGGGTGCGGAACAGGGTGAGTGACCGCCACTGCCGATCCGGCGCCTGGATGGAGCAAGCGCGCATTCGGATGCCGCCTGCGTCATGTTTCGCTGCGCAAGGCCACATCAGCTCAACGGTGTGCGTCAGGCCTGCGGCCAGTGCAGCACTCGCCCGCCCGTAACCACCACGGCTCCGCTGCCCCGGATACCTCCGTTCGCGCGCATCGCCCAGCATCGCGGCGCGCATGGTCCCGACACGCAGGGTCATACGCTTGCACCTTGGATGCATCGGAACGTGTCCGGCCCGCCCGCTCGCCTTCAAGCACGCCAGCCCAGCGTCGGCAGGCCGGGACTCTCGGGCCAGGGCGCACGACATGCACGCGGGCGACATGCCAGCAGCCTGCTCTTGGCTGTCAGCCCGCAGCACGGGGTGTCTGTCGTCCGATTCCCGCTCGCGCAGGCATGCCGCTGGTTGCTCTGTCCCGACCGGCACCCGAGTCGCCGCCCGATCCGCGCCAGCGGCTAAACCGCCGATGCACCGATCCGGGCCTTTCAAAACGGCGGGTCTGCCCCATCTAGTAGAATCGGCGAATCACACAACACGGCGGCACTGCGGGACTGGCCCGCACAGCCCCTCGATCACGGAGCGTGCATGGCCTGGAATACACCCGGCAACAAGGGCGGAGATGGCCCGGACCCCAACCGTCGCAGGTCCTGGGGGCCGCGCGGCGGCGGCAATGGTGGGGGCTGGGGCAATCTGCCAGCGCCATTGAAGGAGCTGTTCGACGGCGGCGTGGGCCGCTGGATCCTGATCGCGGTGGTGCTGATGGTGCTGTTCTCCAGCTTCCAGCTCATCGGCGAGCAGCAGCGCGGCGTGGTGCTGCGCTTCGGCCAGTTCTCGCGCATCCTGCAGCCTGGCCCGAATTTCAAGCTGCCGTGGCCGATCGAGTCGGTGCGCAAGGTCAACGCCACCGAGATCAAGACCTTCAGCAACCAGGTGCCGGTGCTGACCCGCGACGAGAACATCGTCAACGTCTCGCTCAACGTGCAGTACCAGATCAGCGACCCGCGCAAGTATCTGTTCGGTTCGCGCAATGCCGACCTGGTACTGGAGCAGGCCGCGCAGAGCGCCGTGCGTGAGCAGGTGGGGCGTTCGGATCTCAATACCGTGCTCAACAATCGCGGCCCGCTGGCGATCGCTTCCAAGGACCGCCTGCAGGCAGCGCTGGATGCCTACAACACCGGCCTGGCCGTCACCGGCGTGACCTTGCCCGACGCCCGTCCGCCGGAAGAGGTGAAGCCGGCCTTCGACGAGGTCAACGGCGCCCAGCAGGTGCGCGAGCGCCTGATCAACGAAGCCCAGGCCTATGCCGCCAAGGTGGTGCCGGAAGCGCGCGGCCAGGGTGCACGCACCCGCACCGGCGCCGAAGGCTACAAGCAAGCGGTGATTTCCAAGGCCGAGGGCGATGCCGACCGCTTCACCCTGCTGCAGGAACAGTACGCCGGCGCCCCCGAAGTCACCCGCAAGCGGCTGTGGCTGGAAACCGTGCAGAAGGTGTTGTCGGAGAACCGCAAGGTGATCGGCAGCGATGGCCGTCAGGTCATCTATGTGCCGCTGCCGGCCGATGCCAACAAGCCTGCCAACACCAGTGGCAGCAGTAACAGTGGCATGCCGTCGATGGTGCCGCAGGACG
The DNA here is from genome assembly GCF_012848175.1 of Xanthomonas campestris pv. badrii. Lineage (NCBI taxonomy): Bacteria > Pseudomonadati > Pseudomonadota > Gammaproteobacteria > Lysobacterales > Lysobacteraceae > Xanthomonas > Xanthomonas campestris. The sequence goes on from NZ_CP051651.1 coordinate 961,818, forward strand.
TGCTGTTGAACCCGCCGCAAAGCGCCAGCAGCGAGGCCATCCGCAACCCGGAACGCGGCCCGCGTCCGACCGGCCGTGAGGGAATCGAATAATGAAGAATTCGCTAGTCGTCGGTCTGATCGTCGCCGTGCTGCTGGGCCTGATGGGCTCGGTATTCGTGGTGCGCGAAGACCAGACCGCCATGGTGCTCAACCTGGGCCGTGTGGTGCGCGCCGACCTCAAGCCCGGCCTGCACTTCAAGATTCCGATGGTGGAATCGGTGCGCGTGTTCGACCGTCGCTTCCAGGTGCTGGACACCGCCCCGGCGCGTTACTTCACCGCCGAGCAGAAGGACGTGAGCGTGGACTTCTTCGCCATCGGCTACATCTCCGATGTGCGGGCGTTCTATCGCGCCACCGATGGCGAGGAATCGGTCGCCAACTCGCGTCTGGCGCCGATCATCACCGATTCGCTGCGTAACCAGATCAACTCGCGCACCCTGCAACAGTTGGTTTCCGGCGACCGCAGCGAGCTGATCGCCAGCCAGCTCAAGGGCATCAATGGCGCCATCAAGGGCTTAGGGATGCAGATCACCGACCTGCGCATCAAGCAGATCGACCTGCCTACCGACAGCCAGGTGATCACCGACGTCTACGAGCGCATGCGTGCCCAGCGCAAGCAGGAAGCCAGCAAGCTGCGCGCCGAAGGCGAAGAGCAGGCGCTGACCATCCGCGCCCAGGCCGACCGCGAGAGCACGGTGATCAAGGCCGACGCCGAGCGCGACGCACAGAAACTGCGAGGCGAAGGCGATGCGCAAGCCGCGCAGATCTATGGTCAGGCCGGCTCCAAGGACCCTGCGTTCTACGCCTTCTACCGCAGCCTGGAGGCCTACCGCGAGTCGATGACCGACGGTAATGGCGTGGTGGTGCTGGACAAGAACGACCCGTTCCTGCAGTACCTCAAGAACGATCGTTGAGTCGCTCTGCTTGAATCAAAGACGCCCGCGTAATGCGGGCGTTTTTGCATGTGGCTCGTTTGCCGAGCAGGTGCGTTCCTGCGCGAGGAGTATTTCGGGTTGCGGATCCGGGCACACTACAGGTCCCCCAGACACCGGCATCGCCCATGCATGACCTGCTTACCGCCCTGTGCCTGATTTTCATCATCGAAGGCCTGTTGCTGTTCGCTGTGCCGATCGCCTGGAAGCGCATGATCGATCAGCTCTTCAGCCTGCCGGTCGCGCAGGTGCGGGCCATCGGCGCGGTGACCCTGGCGCTGGCCGTGATCGGGCTGTGGATCGTGCGCCATTGATCCGCCTGCGGCGAACGGCATCGGGATCGATGTGAAGATGCATGGGTGTCGCCAGGCGGCCGGGCCGGGCGGATGCGGCCTGTGCCAACCCCCTGATCGACCAGGCTGGCGCGTTCCGCGTGCCAGGGGTAGTGCACGTCACCCGAAACCCGGATAATGCACAAAAGCCGGCCGGGCATGCTCCAACCAGAGCACTCCGTTCGGCTTTTTCCGTGTCAGGGCTGGTCGCCGCTGCAACGCTCCCCGATGGAGCCGCGCGCACGGTGGCGCCGCCGGCCCCGAACCGGTCCCATCCCGCGGCCCCGATGGCCGCAGCAAAACTTTAGGAGTTCACCCGTCATGGGTCAGTCAGTTGTCGTGCTCGGTGCCCAGTGGGGCGATGAAGGCAAAGGCAAGATCGTCGATCTGCTCACCGAAGAGATCGGTGCGGTCGTCCGCTTCCAGGGCGGCCATAACGCCGGCCATACCCTGGTCATCAACGGCAAGAAGACCGTCTTGCACCTGATTCCGTCCGGCATCCTGCGCGAGGACGCGCTGTGCCTGATCGGCAACGGCGTGGTGATCTCCCCGGCGGCGCTGATCAAGGAGATCGGCGAGCTGGAATCTGCCGGCGTGGAAGTGCGTTCGCGCCTGAAGATCAGCCCGGCCGCGCCGCTGATCATGCCCTACCACATCGCCCTGGATCAGGCCCGCGAGAAGGCCGCCGGCGGCAAGGCCATCGGCACCACCGGCCGCGGCATCGGCCCGGCGTACGAAGACAAGGTGGCGCGCCGCGGCATCCGCATCGCCGACCTGCATTACCCGGCGCAGCTGGAAGAACTGCTGCGCACCGCGCTGGATTACCACAACTTCGTGCTGACCAAGTACCTGGGCGTGGACGCGGTGGACTTCCAGAAGACCTTCGACGAGGCACTGGCCTTCGGCGACTACGTGCAGCCGATGAAGTCGGACGTGGCCGGCATCCTGCACGACCTGCGCAAGCAGGGCAAACGCGTGCTGTTCGAAGGCGCGCAGGGTGCGTTGCTGGACATCGACCACGGCACCTATCCGTACGTCACCAGCTCCAACACCACCGTGGGCGGCGCACTGGCCGGTACCGGCGTGGGCGCCGATGCCATCGACTACGTGCTGGGCATCGCCAAGGCCTATGCCACCCGCGTGGGCGGTGGCCCGTTCCCGACCGAGCTGGACGACGAAGTGGGCCAGGGCATCCGCGACCGCGGTGCCGAGTACGGCGCCTCCACTGGGCGCCCGCGCCGCTGCGGCTGGATGGACATCGTTGCGCTCAAGCGTGCAGTGGCCATCAACGGCATCTCCGGCCTGTGCATCACCAAGCTCGACGTGCTTGATGGCATGGAAAAGCTCAAGGTCTGCATTGCCTACGAATACCGCGGCAAGCGCACCGAATACGCGCCGCTGGACGCGCAGGGCTGGGAAGAGTGCACCCCCGTGTACCTGGAGTTCCCGGGCTGGACCGAGAACACCCACGGCATCACCGAGTGGGACAAGCTGCCGGCCGCCGCACGCGCCTACCTGCGCGCGCTGGAAGAACTGGCCAGCTGCCCGATCTCGATCGTGTCCACCGGCCCGGACCGCGACCACACCATGGTGCTGCAGGACCCGTTCGCCTGATCGGCTGACCCCGCGCAGTGACACGGCAACGGCCCGGCTTGTCCGGGCCGTTGCCGTTTGAGGATTACTGAGATTTGACATGACTTTTGGCGGTGCCTGCGTGCCTGGTTGCGGCGGATCATCCGCGGCCTGACGCCACCGCGTGCCCACTTCGCCCCCATCGAGAATTTCCCATGCGTCTTCCCCTGGTGACCGCCATCGCGCTGGCCCTGGTCGGTACAAGTCCGGCGACCTCCGTCCTCGCAGCTGCGCCGCTGCCGCAGAGCGCCGACACGTCGTCCATCACCACCCAGTTGCCGCGCACAGCCAAGCCCACGCATTACGCAGTGGAGATCACTCCGCATGCCGACAAGATGCGCTTCGACGGCAAGGTCGCCATCGATATCAGCGTGCTGCAGCCCACCGACCAGATCGTGTTGCAAGCGGCCGACTTGCGCTTCGCGCGTGGCACGCTCACGCAAAAAGGCGGCAAGCCGCAAACGGCCAAGATCAGCAGCGATGCCGAGGCGCAGACCGCCACGTTCGCGTTCGGCAAGCCGCTGGCAGCGGGCGAGTACGTGCTGTCCATCGATTACAGCGGCGTGATCAACACGCAGGCCAATGGCTTGTTCGCGCTGGATTACACCACCGCGCAAGGTGCGCGCCGCGCGTTGTTCACCCAGTTCGAAAACTCCGATGCGCGCCGCTTCATTCCTTCCTGGGACGAGCCCAACTTCAAGGCCACTTTCGACCTGGCGATCAATGCGCCGGCCGGGCAGATGGCGGTGAGTAACATGCCGGTGGCCTCGTCGCGGCCGGGCGCAAACGGGCGCACCCGCATCGCATTCCAGACCTCGCCCAAGATGTCCACGTACCTGCTGTTCGTCAGCGTGGGCGATTTCGAGCGCGCCACCGTCACCGCCGACAATGGCACCGAGATCGGCGTCATCGCGCAGAAGGGCAAGGTGGACCAGGCGCAATTCGCGCTGGAATCCGGCCGCGATGTCTTGCACGAGTACAATGCCTACTTCGGCGTCCCATACCCGCTGCCCAAGCTGGACAACATCGCCGCGCCCGGGCGCAGCCAGTTCTTCAGCGCCATGGAAAACTGGGGCGCGATCTTCACCTTCGAATACTCGTTGTTGCTGGATCCGGCGGTGGCCAACATCGACACCAAGCAAGGCGTGTTCACCGTCGCCGCGCACGAGATCGCCCACCAGTGGTTTGGCAATCTGGTGACCATGGCGTGGTGGGATGACCTGTGGCTCAACGAAGGCTTCGCCAACTGGATGGAAGCGCGCACCACGGCAAAACTGCATCCGGAATGGGACATCGACAAGACCGGCCCGGCCAAGAAGAGCCGTTCGGCCATGCGGCGCGATGCGTATGTGACCACCCACCCGGTGGTGCAGCACGTGGCCACCGTGGAGCAGGCCAGCCAGGCCTTCGATGCCATCACCTACGCCAAGGGCGAGGCGGTGATTGCCATGCTGGAAGACTACGTCGGCTCGGATCACTGGCGCGACGGCGTGCGCAGTTACATCAAGCAGCATCAGTACGGCAATGCGGTGACCGACCAGTTGTGGCAGCAGATCGACGCCGTGGCCCCGGGCAAGCAATTCACCCAGGTGGCACACGACTTCACCCTGCAGCCGGGCGTGCCGTTGATCAAGGCCAGCACCCGCTGCGTGGGTGGCCAGACCACGGTGACGCTGGAGCAGGGCGAGTTGACGCTGGACCGCCCCGACAAGCAGCCGTTGCGCTGGCATGTGCCGGTGGTCGTGCGCAGCGGCGACGCCACGCCGGTACGTGTGCTGGTAGACGGCACCGCCCAGGTGCAGGTGCCGGGCTGCGACGCACCGGTGGTGGTCAACGCCGGGCAAAAAGGCTACTTCCGCACCTTGTATGCGCCCGCACAGTTCAAGGCGCTGACCAGCAGGTTTGGCGCGCTACCGGTGGTGGACCAGTTGGGCGTGTTGAACGACACCGACGCACTGGCCGACGCGGGCATGCAGACAGAGGCCGATGTCTTGGATCTCACCGCACAGGTGGCAGTCGGCGCATCGCCCGACCTCTGGGACATGGTGGCCGGCATCTACGATGGTGTGGATGGCAGCTTCGAGCATGACCCGGCTGGGCGCGCCGCGTGGCGTGCCTATGCAGTGCCACGCCTGTCGACCGAATTCGCATCGCTGGGTTGGGACAACCGCGATGGCGACTCGGCGCAGATCCAGCAGTTGCGTACCCGCCTGATCGCCAGCCTCAGCGACATGGGCGATGCCGCAGTGATCGCCGAGGCGCGCCGGCGCTTTGCCGCTTTCCAGGTCACTGCCGCATCGCTGTCGCCGGAGTTGCGTGACAGCGTGCTGGGCGCGGTTGCGCGCAATGCCGACACCGCCACCTGGGACGCCTTGCATGCCTTGGCCAAGCAGGAAACCTCGGCGATGGTGCGCGACGCCTACTACGATTTCCTCTCCATGCCCATCGACGAGGCGCTGGCCAAGCGCGCGCTGGCACTGGCGTTGACACCAGAGCCGGGCGCCACCACTGGCGCGAGCATGATCGACCGGGTCGCCTCCCAGCATCCGGAGCTTGCCTTCGATTTCGCCGTGGCGCATCGCACGCAGGTGGACACCCTGGTGGACTCCACCTCGCGTGCCCGCTATTACCCCGGCCTGGGCATCGACTCGGCCGAGCTTGCCACCGCCGACCGGATCAAGGCCTATGCCGAGCAGTACATCGCGCCGACCTCGCGGCAGGCCGCAGACAACGCCATCAACACGATCCAGACGCGGGTGAAGCTGCGGGCGGCGTCGCTGCCGCAGATCAAGGCGTGGTTGAAGGGACGCAAGCGCTGAGCGTTGCGGTCATCGCAGCACAGGAAACAGCCCGGCGTTGCCGGGCTTTTCTTTGCCGCGCTGCCGGCCTTATCCCATGCGCATCGACGCACTCTCACGCTGCCGGTCCGCCTCCTGCTGCTGGCTCTGCGCCAACGCCTGCTGGCGATCGTTACTGGCTACCTCCAGCTGCTGCAGCGACTGCTCCACCGGCGTCTGCACAGCCACATCGGTCGGCATGTGGGCGCGCAGGTGCGCCGGGTTGTTCAACTCGCCCTGCACCACAAACACAGTGCGGCCAGCCGGGCTGTCGGCGGTCTGTTGGCTCAGCACCACATGGTCGGCCCGGTCCAGGTTGTTCTGGCGGGCGAGGGTCATCACGCTGGCGATGAGGCGCTCGCTGTTCTCGTCCGGCGTGCGCCCAGCCTGCGCATCGATCGCGCTCACGCCCGCGCGCACCTGCTGCAGCAGTGCGTAGTCCCGGTGATCAGGGCCGATATCGGCCAGTTTGGTTGGCGACTGCGTCTGATCGCGCAGGCCGTCGGCCGACGCCGTGAACGGGCTGCGGGTGATCGAGCGGTACGGGTCGTCTTCGTGGAACTGCGTGGCTCTGTGCTGCCGTTCCAGGCGCACGGCGCGGGCATCGTCGAGTTCGGCGATACGGCCGGCATTGGTTTCTTCGCGCATGGACAGATGTCCGCCGCCAGCGCTGACGTTCACCCACTTGTGTTCTTTTTCGAAGTACATCGCGTAGAAGCTGTTGCTGCCGATGACGTTGGGGTCGACCGCAGAGCGGCCCTCCAGCATCTGGATCGCTTCGGTGGTGCCAAGCTTGGCCAGGTACTGGCTGCCTGCCGCCAGTCCCATCTGCGCAAAGGTCTCATAGCCGGTATTGCTGATGCGAGTGGCGCCGACGTATTCGTTGTCGAGCATGTTGGTCCAGATCTGTTCCAGCTTCTGGGGGCCGCTATTTTCCAGGGCCGCTTGCAGGAGCACGCGGGGCGTCCAGCAGTTGGGGTCGAGCTCATGGTCAAGGAAGGCTTGGTCGTGTGCTCGCATGACGTCCTTGCCGGGAAGGTTCAGTGCCATATCCGGACGCTCTTTGTCGAACCAAGCTTGTCGAAGCTCAAAATCCTTCTTGAGCAGCGTCTGCCCGAACTCTTCCCACTGGCGTTCGCTCAATTGAGCATTGGCAAAGCGCGAGCCAGTATCGTGCTGTGTCCTGGCATAGTCTTGCGCGTAACTGTTAGCCACTTGCCCTGGCAAGCTGTCGTTGTGCACGACGCCTAATGCCAGCGTCCCATAGCCGTCTGCTCCATCCAGCTGCGAAAGATAGTTCCAGTACAACTCGCGATTGCCTTTATCCGCGTAGTTGGCCAGGATCTGGAGATCTTGTCTAGTTAATCCACTCATATTTTACTCCCTGTCAGTAGACCGATCATCTGACTTTGGTGCGTGCCAGTATTTCTTTTACTGCATCTTCCATGCGCTTCCAGTCCTTCAGGAATGCACGCTTGTAGTTGAGACTGATGGAAAGTTTGTTCTCGATATCGGAGAAGTAGTGGACGCAACTTGCAGCAACGGCACCTTTTTCATGGGCCACTTCAGATCCCTCCAGCCGAACGCCATCTGCTCGAAATTTTTTGCTGTCGCACTTGATGAACGTGGTCAAATTGCCGCTTGAGTCGCGCGCGACGTACCAGTCGTCTTCAAACGCAGGGTTGCGCGTCGGAGGCTCGCCGTGGCGGGCTTCATACGCTTTTACATATGCCGCCATCTTCTCCTCATCAATGGCGTAGGGCGTTAATCCGAATGCTTCAGGCTGTGCTATGCGGAGATCGAGCCGGGCGACAGGATTGCTCCGCTCAACAGAGCCTGCCTCTGTACGCCTATCGTTTGACGAGAAACGCTCAAGCAATACCTCAATGGGAACACGGTCGACATAGTCGATCGACACGGAAATTTCTTTCCGGAAATCATTCGTACGCGGGTTGGCCCGTGCCCCGGGCGGAGTAGGGGTCATGTCTGGCCATTCGATAACCAGCGTGACGCCTTCGCCCGGCCACGGTGCGATCTGGCTGTCCAGGTAGTTGGCGGGGATGCGGAAGGTGTTCGGCCCCAGTTTTATGTCCACCGGTGCGTCCGAATAGGTGTGCCCGTTGATGGTGCGGCCGGTGGTGACGTTGTCCGGCATGGGGGAGGTCCCTTTCTGTTCGGGTGATGGCGTCCGTGCACACGCACTGCCGGTGACAGCCACGGCGAGTGCAAGGGCCAGGCACCGGCCGGATGACATCATGTGCATTGATCAATCCATTGCAGGGTTCGTCGGCAACTATAGGCAAATCAGGATCAACGCGACAGCAAGGGCCCGGCCTGCGATTGCCGGTGCAGTACGGTACGCGCCGATGTGGTCTACACGAACCGCAAGCGCGCCATGGCGTTGGATGTCTTCGATACGTAGCCGGTTAGCTGGAAAACGCAGCGCCCTTGGGCGCTGCTGTAGGAGCTGGCGGCGAGGCTCTACGCGATGGCTGTCAGTCAGTCTCCACTGCTGCAGCGCGCTTTCCCATTGCCGCCTCGATCAGCGCCAAGAGGTTCTGCTGGCGCTGATGGCAGAAGCTGTCGAAGTCATCGGCACGCAGGGCAGCGACCGGGATGCGATGGCTGACCAGGAGTGCATCCATGCCAACGTTGTCCAGCTGGACCTGCTTATGGGCCTGCAGGGCGGCCAGATAGCTGGAGGGGGCCGATCCGCCAATCATGCGGTTGGCCTTGTAGGAGATTGGCGTCTTGTTGATGATCGAGTCGTAGCGCCGACGCGGGATGTCCTGCTTTTCGCACCAATCGCGCGGGAAGATGTGGTGGATGTCCAGTGCCACCTCGTCGGCCTCCAGATCGCGGATACGCGATTTCCAGAACAGGTCCTGTGCGCCTTCGCGCAGTACCAGCACGTTGATGCCCTTGTAGGCGGCGCTCAGGCGCGAGGTCAGCGAGGCGAGGCGGTCGATCTGGAAGGTGGCATCGGCAATCGTGCGTGGCGGTTGGCCATCGTGCTCGATCCAGCTCAGCAGCTCATCGACATCATTTGCAATACGGGTCTCCACCGCGCCGCCGTAGAGTTCGCCCAGCACGCCGCACCAGAACCACTGCGCCAGCTTCTGGTGGATGCGCGGCTCGCGCCAGTGCTCGTCGGCGCCGATCAGTGCCAACACCGCCGCCAACGGCGCCAGCTGGGTGCGGTAAGGCAGGTCGCGTGGCGCAGTGAAGCATTCCTGGCGCAGGAACTTGGCCGCACGCAGGAACCCTTGTTCAACCGGGTTGGCCCAGCGCTTGTAGGCATCCAGCGGCAGTTCCAGCACCGATGCGCGCTTGGCGCTGACCGGGGCCACCTGCTTGCCGGTCTTGCCGGCCTCGATATCGGCACGGCGCCTTTCCAGCGTGTGCAGCATCGTCAGGGCCTGCAGAAAGTCGGTGTTCTCCACCCCGCGCAGGATGGGTTCCTTGGCCAGCCGCTTGTAGCGCGAGGACACCTTACGCAGCTCGCTGCCGTACCAGTCGTCGCGCAGGTTGTAGCCATCGGCAGCATAGCTGGCGGTCACCAACTCGAACACCGACAGCGGGACGCCGCCGGTATTGACCTTCTCGAACACCAGGCACACCGCTTCCTTGCTGGTTTCCTTCTTCAGCACGATCAGCGGGATCTGATATTCGTTGTATGCATCGAGCACCTTTTCTTTGAACTCAAAGAACTGCGCCTGCGCAGCGGCGTTGAACTTGAACAGATCCTGCAGCCAGCCCATCGCCTCCAGGATCTCTGAGCATGGGAAGTACAGCTGTTTACATTCCAGCTCGCGCGTGGACAGGTCCAGATCCAGCCTGCGGCCGAAATCGCTGCGCTGCTGGCGACTGCCGTCGGTGGCGATGATGGCCTCGTCCAGCCGGTCCGGGCCGGCCAGGGCGGTGGGGATGTGGATGTAGTAGTGGCGGTCGACCGGCTTGCCCTTGTCGGTCGTGGTCTTGACCGGGCCGGACAGCTTGAGCACCTGGGTCAGTGTGGTCAGACGTTGCTGACCGTCGAGGATCAGCTTCTCCGGTGCGGCCAGTCCCTCCGGCGGCACGTTCTCCACCGGGCGGACCTGGAAACGCACCTCGCCGCCGGTTTCCAGCAGCATCACCGCGCCCACCGGGAACGAGCGCCCCAGGCTGACCAGAAGGCTGCGCACATGCTCGTCATCCCAGACCCAGCCACGCTGGAAATCCGGTAGCTGGATCTTGCCTTGGACGACGTCCTTGAGCAGGTCCTTCAATGGCAGTTTGGTGCTGTCGAATGTGGTCATGGGCTTGTTTCCTTGTGATGTGTAATGACCCACCGGTTTCTGCACAGGTCAGGTGGTTAATGTAGCGGCATAGGCTTGGTCAGGCGTCATCATGTTCAGTGCCTGATGCGGGCGCTGCCGGTTGTAGAACCCAATCCAGTCGCTGATGACGCGCAAGGCGTGGGCCAGGCTCTCGAACCGGTGCCGATGGACGCACTGTTCCTTGAGCGTGCGTATGACGCGCTCGACCATCCCGTTCTGCTGGGGACAGTGTGGCGTGATGAACTCCTGCTTCATGCCGTAGCCAGCGACCAGACGGGTGTAGTCGCGGCTGGTGAAGACCAGGCCATTGTCCGAGCGCAGCAGGAACGGCTCCTTGACCTTGCCCAGCGTGCCGAAGCGGGTGATCAGTGCTTGCTCCAAGGCCGCCTCATTGGGCGTCAGGTCGTACTGTCGGCTGGCCAAGGCCATCGTCGTCTTCCCCTGGATGATCTCCAGCACCAGCGCCGACTTGCGCCCGGCCGTCCATCGCTTGATTCTTCGTCCATTACTGCACTCAGTGCTGTACTGCGATGTCGCGCAGATTGACACGGTGGTCGTGCTGGCAGTTCGCTCGCAACGTAAGGCGGGCTTTGCGGATGATGTTCGCAGCTCTCTGAGCGCTGTAGCCCGGCGCCCCTGGTATTCGATGCACTGCCACCGGATCCGCGCAAGCAGATGCCGGAGATCGTCGTGCGCCTCGCCGACGCTGCCAACCGGGGCAACCATGCACGTCATGGCCCATAGAACCGCCGCAATGCCTCACCGCCGGCCGAGCGTTGCTGTTATCCCATGCGCATCGACGCACTCTCACGCTGCCGGTCCGCCTCCTGCTGCTGGCTCTGCGCCAACGCCTGCTGGCGATCATTACTGGCCACCTCCAGCTGCTGCAGCGACTGCTCCACCGGCGTCTGCACAGCCACATCGGTCGGCATGTGGGCACGCAGGTGCGCCGGGTTGTTCAACTCGCCCTGCACCACAAACACAGTGCGGCCAGCCGGGCTGTCGGCGGTCTGTTGGCTCAGCACCACGTGGTCGGCCCGGTCCAGGTTGTTCTGGCGGGCGAGGGTCATCACGCTGGCGATGAGGCGCTCGCTGTTCTCGTCCGGCGTGCGCCCAGCCTGCGCATCGATCGCGCTTACGCCCGCGCGCACCTGCTGCAGCAGTGCGTAGTCCCGGTGATCAGGGCCGATATCGGCCAGTTTGGTTGGCGACTGCGTCTGATCGCGCAGGCCGTCGGCCGACGCCGTGAACGGGCTGCGGGTGATCGAGCGGTACGGGTCGTCTTCGTGGAACTGCGTGGCTTTGTGCTGCCGTTCCAGGCGCACGGCGCGGGCATCGTCGAGTTCGGCGATACGGCCGGCATTGGTTTCTTCGCGCATGGACAGATGTCCGCCGCCAGCGCTGACGTTCACCCACTTGTGTTCTTTTTCGAAGTACATCGCGTAGAAGCTGTTGCTGCCGATGACGTTGGGGTCGACCGCAGAGCGGCCCTCCAGCATCTGGATCGCTTCGGTGGTGCCAAGCTTGGCCAGGTACTGGCTGCCTGCCGCCAGTCCCATCTGCGCAAAGGTCTCATAGCCGGTATTGCTGATGCGAGTGGCGCCGACGTATTCGTTGTCGAGCATGTTGGTCCAGATCTGTTCCAGCTTCTGGGGGCCGCTATTTTCCAGGGCCGCTTGCAGGAGCACGCGGGGCGTCCAGCAGTTGGGGTCGAGCTCATGGTCCAGGAAGGCTTGGTCGTGTGCCAGCATGACGTCAGCACCTGGCAAATTCTGCGCAAGGTCCGGGCGGTGTTCGCTCATCCAGTATCGTCTGACTTCAAGATCCTTTTTGAGCAGGGTTTGCCCAAATGCTTCCCATTGCCTCTCGCTCAATTCAGCGTTGGCAAAGCGCGAGCCGTTGTCGTGTTGGGTCCTGGCGTACTCCTGTGCGTAACTATTTGCGACCCGACCGGGCAAGCTGTCGTTGCGTACCACGCCTAGCGCCAGCGTCCCGTAGCCATCTGAACCATCTAGTTGCGAAAGATAGTTCCAGTAGAGCTCGCGGTTGCCCGCGTCCGCGTAGCTGGAAAGAATCTTCAGATCTTGATCGCTCAATCCGCTCATGTCCTGCTCCTGATAGTCGCGCTGATCACTTCACCTTGGTGCGTGCCAGCACGTTCCGTACTGCGTCTTCCATATGTTTCCAGTCTTTCAAGAAGGCGCGCTTATAGTTCAGGATGATGGAAAGCTTGTTCTCGATGTCAGAGAAGTAGTGAAAACAACTTGCAGCAACAGCGCCTTTTTCGTGTACCACTTCAGATCCCTCCAGCCGAACGCCATCTGCTCGAAATTTTTTGCTGTCGCACTTGATGAACGTGGTCAAATTGCCGCTGGAGTCGCGCGCGACGTACCAGTCATCTTCGTAGGCGGGGTTGCGAATCGGCGGCTTTCCATAGCGGTCCTCGTACTCTTTTGAGTATGCCAGCATTTTCGCCTCGTCTATTGCGTAGGGCGTCAGGCCCAAGGTGTCTTGCTCGGCAAGGCGGAGATCGAGGCGCTGCCTCGGATCTCGGCGTTCCACCGAATCGGCTTCGGTAATTGCCTCATTGGACGAGTGTCGCTCCAACGATGTCTCGATGGGAGCCCGGTCGATGTAGTTGATCCGAACTGAAATTTCCTTGCGGAAATCATTCGTACGCGGGTTGGCCCGTGCCCCGGGCGGGGTGGGGGTCATGTCTGGCCATTCGATAACCAGCGTGACGCCTTCGCCCGGCCACGGCGCGATCTGGCTGTCCAGGTAGTTGGCGGGGATGCGGAAGGTGTTCGGCCCCAGCTTTACGTCAACCGGAGCATCCGAATAGGTGTGGCCGTTGATGGTGCGGCCTGTGGTGACGTTGTCCGGCATGGGGGAGGTCCTTTTCTGTTCGGGTGATGGCGTCCGTGCACATGCACTGCCGGTGACAGCCACGGCGAGTGCAAGGGCCAGGCACCGGCCGGATGACATCAGATGCATTGGTCAATCCATTGCAGGGTTCGTCGGCAACTATAGGCAAATCAGGATCAACGCGACAGCAAGGGCCCGGCCTGCGATTGCCGGTGCAGTACGGTACGCGCCGATGTGGTCTACACGAACCGCAAGCGCGCCATGGCGTCGGATGTCTTCGATGTAATGACCCACCGGTTTCTGCACAGGTCAGGTGGTTAATGTAGCGGCATAGGCTTGGTCAGGCGTCATCATGTTCAGTGCCTGATGCGGGCGCTGTCGGTTGTAGAACCCAATCCAGTTGCTGATGACGCGCAAGGCGTGGGCCAGGCTCTCGAACCGGTGCCGATGGACGCACTGTTCCTTGAGCGTGCGTATGACGCGCTCGACCATCCCGTTCTGCTGGGGACAGTGTGGCGTGATGAACTCCTGCTTCATGCCGTAGCCAGCGACCAGGCGGGTGTAGTCGCGGCTGGTGAAGACCAGGCCATTGTCCGAGCGCAGCAGGAACGGCTCCTTGACCTTGCCCAGCGTGCCGAAGCGGGTGATCAGTGCTTGCTCCAAGGCCGCCTCATTGGGCGTCAGGTCGTACTGTCGGCTGGCCAAGGCCATCGTCGTCTTCCCCTGGATGATCTCCAGCACCAGCGCCGACTTGCGCCCGGCCGTCCATCGCTTGATTCTTCGTCCATTACTGCACTCAGTGCTGTACTGCGATGTCGCGCAGATTGACACGGTGGTCGTGCTGGCAGTTCGCTCGCAACGTAAGGCGGGCTTTGCGGATGATGTTCGCAGTTCTCTGAGCGCTGTAGCCCGGCGCCCCTGGTATTCGATGCACTGCCACCCGATCCGCGCAAGCTGATGCCGGAGATCGTCGTGCGCCTCGCCGACGCTGCCAACCGGGGCCATGCACGTCATGGCCCATAGAACCGCCGCCATGCCTCGCCGCCGTTTTACCCCATGCGCATCGACGCACTCTCACGCTGCCGGTCCGCCTCCTGCTGCTGGCTCTGCGCCAACGCCTGCTGGCGATCGTTACTGGCTACCTCCAGCTGCTGCAGCGACTGCTCCACCGGCGTCTGCACAGCCACATCGGTCGGCATGTGGGCACGCAGGTGCGCCGGGTTGTTCAACTCGCCCTGCACCACAAACACAGTGCGGCCAGCCGGGCTGTCGGCGGTCTGTTGGCTCAGCACCACGTGGTCGGCCCGGTCCAGGTTGTTCTGGCGGGCGAGGGTCATCACGCTGGCGATGAGGCGCTCGCTGTTCTCGTCCGGCGTGCGCCCAGCCTGCGCATCGATCGCGCTCACGCCCGCGCGCACCTGCTGCAGCAGTGCGTAGTCCCGGTGATCAGGGCCGATATCGGCCAGTTTGGTTGGCGACTGCGTCTGATCGCGCAGGCCGTCGGCCGACGCCGTGAACGGGCTGCGGGTGATCGAGCGGTACGGGTCGTCTTCGTGGAACTGCGTGGCTTTGTGCTGCCGTTCCAGGCGCACGGCGCGGGCATCGTCGAGTTCGGCGATACGGCCGGCATTGGTTTCTTCGCGCATGGACAGATGTCCGCCGCCAGCGCTGACGTTCACCCACTTGTGTTCTTTTTCGAAGTACATCGCGTAGAAGCTGTTGCTGCCGATGACGTTGGGGTCGACCGCAGAGCGGCCCTCCAGCATCTGGATCGCTTCGGTGGTGCCAAGCTTGGCCAGGTACTGGCTGCCTGCCGCCAGTCCCATCTGCGCAAAGGTCTCATAGCCGGTATTGCTGATGCGAGTGGCGCCGACGTACTCGTTGTCGAGCATGTTGGTCCAGATCTGTTCCAGCTTCTGGGGGCCGCTATTTTCCAGGGCCGCTTGCAGGAGCACGCGGGGCGTCCAGCAGTTGGGGTCGAGCTCATGGTCAAGGAAGGCTTGGTCGTGTGCCAGCATGACGGAGGCCCCGGGCAGGTTCAGCGCCAGATCTGGACGATCTTGATGGAACCAGATTTGCCGAAGTTCAAGATCCTTCTTGAGCAGTGTCTGTCCAAACTCCTCCCACTGCCGCTCGCTCAAGTCCGCATTGGCAAAGCGCGAGCCAGTATCGTGCTGTGTCCTGGCATAGTCTTGCGCGTAACTGTTGGCCACTTGGCCGGGCAAGCTGTCGTTGCGCACCACGCCCAGCGCCAGCGTACCGTAGCCGTCCGCACCATCCAGCTGCGAAAGATAGTTCCAGTACAACTCGCGATTGCCTTTATCTGCGTAGTTGGCAAGGATCTTGAGATCTTGTCCAGTTAATCCACTCATATTTTACTCCCTGTCAGTAGACTGATCACCTGACTTTGGTGCGTGCCAGTATTTCTTTTACTGCATCTTCCATGCGCTTCCAGTCCTTCAGGAATGCACGCTTGTAGTTGAGACTGATGGAAAGTTTGTTTTCGATGTCAGAGAAGTAGTGGACGCAACTTGCAGCAACGGCACCTTTTTCATGGACTACTTCGGATCCCTCCAGCCGAACGCCATCGCCTCGGAACTTTTTGCTGTCGCACTTGATGAATGTGGTCAAATTTCCGCTGGAGTCCCGCGCGACATACCAGTCGTCCTCAAATGCAGGGTTGCGTGTTGGAGGCTTGCCATAGTGGGCCTCGTACGCTTTGACGTACACCGCCATCTTTTCTTCATCGATGGCATAGGGTATCAGTCCGAGTGTTTCAGGCTGTGCAATACGCAGATCGAGTCTGTCGACGGGATCACCCCGTTCGACCGAATCAGGCTCGGTAAGCGCTTCGTTAGACGCATAACGTGCCAGCAATCCTTCGATGGGGACACGGTCAACATAATTCATCGAGGCATGGATCTCCTTGCGGAAATCATTCGTACGCGGGTTGGCCCGCGCACCGGGCGGGGTGGGGCTCATATCTGGCCACTCGATGACCAGCGTCACCACCTCGATGGACCACGGTGCGATCTGGCTGTCCAGGTAGTTGGCGGGGATGCGGAAGGTGTTCGGCCCCAGCTTTACGTCAACCGGAGCATCCGAATAGGTGTGGCCGTTGATGGTGCGGCCTGTGGTGACGTTGTCCGGCATGGGGGAGGTCCTTTTCTGTTCGGGTGATGGCGTCCGTGCACATGCACTGCCGGTGACAGCCACGGCGAGTGCAAGGGCCAGGCACCGGCCGGATGACATCAGATGCATTGGTCAATCCATTGCAGGGTTCGTCGGCAACTATAGGCAAATCAGGATCAACGCGACAGCAAGGGCCCGGCCTGCGATTGCCTTGCCATGCGCCGCACGGCGCGGGAGTACGACCACGCGTTGACAGCAGGATATGCGGGCAGGCCATCATGCTGGCCGTGCAACGGCAGCTCGCCATGTAGGGTGATGAAGGGCATTTGTCGCCTCCCGTCGCGCGACGTGTCGAGCTGCCGTGCCCTCAATACGAACGTCGCCGCTTCATGCCCCAAACGCACCATCGATCGTATGCATTGCCCCGGTGACAAAGCTCGCCTCCGGACCCGCCAGCCAGGCCACCATGCCGGCCACTTCCTCGGCGCGGCCGTGGCGTTTGATCGCCATGAAGCTATGCATCAGGTCTTTCATCGGCCCGTTTTCCGGGTTGGCGTCGGTATCGATCGGGCCCGGTTGCACCACGTTGATGGTGATGCCGCGCGGCCCGAAGTCGCGGGCCAGCCCGCGCGCCAGCCCTTGCAGCGCGGATTTGCTCAGCGCGTAAGACGCCATGCCGGGCAACGGCATGCGGTCGCCGTTGACCGAGCCGATCACGATGATCCGCCCGCCGGGCGGCATCTGCCGCGCGGCCTCCACGGCCGCGTGGTAGGGCGCGTGCACGTTGATGCGGAACAGCCGGTCCACCGCATCCGGATCCTGCTCCAGCGCATCGCCGAACAAGGCGATGCCGGAGTTGACCACCAGCACATCCAGCGGCCCGCTGCGGCGCACCGTGTCGATGACCGCATCGCGGTCGGCGCTGTCGGCCAGCACCGCGATGCTGCCGGTATCACCGGCCAGGCGCTGGGCCGCTTCCTCAGAGCCGGCGTAGGTAAACGTCACCCGTGCGCCCTTGGCCACGAAGCGCCGCACGATAGCGGCACCAATCCCCCGGCTGCCACCAAGCACCAGTACCGACTTGTCTTTGAACGCTGACATGCACCCACCTAGCAATTAATGTAGCGAGCAATACATAATAGATCTCGCTTGCCGTCAAGGATTTTGTAACAATGGCTACAGAAATCTCACGGGCCCGCGGCCGGCCGCGTGCATTCGACCCGGACCAAGCGGTCGCCACCGCGCAGCAGCTGTTCCATGCGCAAGGCTACGACGCACTGAGCGTGGCCGACCTCACCCGGGCGCTGGGTATCAACCCGCCGAGTTTCTATGCCGCCTTCGGCAGCAAGGCCGGCCTGTATGCGCGCATCCTCGACCGCTACGCGCAGACCGGGGCCATCCCGCTGCCGCAGATTCTGGACGCCAACCGCCCGCTGGCCGACGCCCTGGCCGATGTACTGGAGCACGCCGCCCGCTGCTACGCCGCAGACCCCGCTGCCACCGGCTGCCTGGTGCTGGAAGGCACGCGCAGCAACGACGCGCAGGCGCGCGAGGCCTCCTGCGGCTTTCATGTCGCCGCCCAGGAGTTGATCCGCTCCCACATTGCCAAGCAGTGCCCGCACGACGCAGACCGGCTGGCGGATTTCGTCAGCACCACCATGGCCGGGCTGTCGGCCAGCGCCCGGCATGGGCAGAGCCTGGAGCGTCTGCTGGCGAGTGCGCGGTTGGCGGGGGAGGCGCTGCGGGTGGTGCTGCGCGGAATTGGATGAGCATGTCTGGCTTCCGCCGTTGAGCGGTAGACCCTCGTTGAGTCAGGGCACTTAGCGAAGATTGCTTGCAAAAACAGCTCGCACGCTGGATATTCCATATTTCGGAATATGGAATAAGGCGGGCTTGGCTGTGGAACTGAAGCCCCAGGATCTTGTGGTGCTTTACAAGCAGGTCGCCCAGGCGGGCCAGGCCTGGACCTACGCCTCCCTTGGAGAAGCGCTGGGCATGAGCGCGTCGCAGGTGCATCGCAGCGTCAAGCGCGCGGTGGCATCCGGCCTGGCGCTGGAAAAAAGCCGCGGCGAGTGGGAGACAGTGCGCACGGCGCTGCACGAGTTTGCGGTCCACGGCGTGCGTTATGCCTTTCCCGCGGTCATCGGGCCGCTCAGGCGTGGCATTCCTACGGCCTTTGGTGTGCCCCCACTGTCCACTGCGATTGCCAGCTCCCCCGGGGATGCACCGGTGTGGCCAAGCGCGCAGGGCACGGCCAAAGGCCCCAGCTTGTCGCCGTTGTCGGCAGGTGCGCCCAACGCTGCGCTGGCCGACCCTGCCTTGCATGAGCTGCTGGCGCTGCAAGACGCCCTGCGCAGCGGGCGTGCCCGCGAGCGCACGCTGGCAGCGCGCTATCTCAAACAATTGCTGGGGCTTGGCGATGCGGTCTGACGATCCTAACTTGCCGCATCTGCTGGTGATTGCGGATGCACTGGGCGAACTTTGCGACCATGTGGTCTTCCTTGGCGGCGCAGTTGTCGGCCTGCTGGTATCCGATCCATTGGCGGAAAGCGTCCGCGCCACCTATGACGTCGATGTGGTGGTCAATCTTGACTGGGCCCGGTTCCGCGGCATCGAGGGGCGTGTGGAATCGCAGGGCTTTGCGCGCGAGATGCGCAGCGGTGTCGTCTGCCGCTGGGTACACGAAGCGTCGGGCGTCCTCTTCGACCTGATGCCGGTGGATGAAGGTGTGCTTGGCTTCTCCAACCGCTGGTATGCCCATGCTGTAGAGACGGCCCAAGTGGTGGCCTTGAGCGATCGCCTGTCTATCCGCTTGGTCACAGCGACTGCATTCGTGGCGACAAAGCTCGAAGCCTTCGTTACCAGAGGCAACAGTGACTTCCTTTCCAGTCACGATTTGGAAGACGTCCTCAATGTCGTCGATGGCCGGGCCGAGCTGGTGGAAGAGTTTGCCGTGGAGCATGTAGATCTTCGGCAGTGGGTCGCCGACGTGTTTGTGGGGCTAGTGGATAACCCGGCGTTTGTGAACGCGTTGCCGGGATTGGTGGCCGAACCGGCGCGCGCAACCGTCGTGCTTCAGCGCCTACGCACCATTGCAGCAGCGTAGCTGCGACATCGTCGGCTTAGGTCTGCAAAGAAAACCTTGAAGCACCGGCGCCCGCTTGCGATGATGCATCGCAATTGCAACGCGCCGGGCCTGCCGTGAAATCCGCATCTCTTCCATCGCTCCGGGTAGACCCTGCGCTGCGCGAAGCGGCCGAGGCCGTGTTGCAGGAGGGGGAGACGCTTTCCAGCTTTGTCGAGCACTCCGTGCGCGCCCAGGTGCAACAGCGCCAGCAGCAGGAAGCCTTCATTGCACGCGGGCTGGCCTCGCGTGACAGCGCCAAGGCATCCAACCGGTACATCGCGCGACCGATGTGCTGGCCGGGCTGCAGTCCCAACTGGACCAGGCGCGCAAGGGCTGAACCAGAGTGCGCTTCACGATCCGCTTCACCGAAGAAGCGCGCGACGATCTTGCGCGGCTTTACGACTGGCTGCTGCAGCGTGTCGATGGCGATTTCGCCATCGCTGAGCGTGCATTACAGGCCATTCGTGAGAGCATCGCTGCACTTGAAGTGGCACCGCTGAGCTGTCGTAAAGTTCGCCAAGGCGACCCTTTCCAGCGTGAGCTGGTGATTGGCTTCGGCCCAAGTGGCTATGCGCTCTTGTTCGAAGTCCAAGACAAGCAGACGGTGCTCGCGCTCGCAGTGAGGCATCAGCGTGAAGACGACTGGTGCTAAGGTCTTGCGACGAAGAATGTATAGAAAACTTTGAATTTAAGAAGAAGGTCGTGATGGCACGGATGTGGATGGTGCGTGGTGAGGGTGGCAGCTTGTACGAAGCATTTCGCGAGCAAGGCGTGGTTGCAGTGGGTTGGACTCAGCTCGCGGCTGAGGCCAAGCCAGGTGTTGATCGCAAGCAATTAACCGCGATTTATCAGGCTGCTGAGCCATTGGCCCGACCCGGTACCGTCATTTCCGGCGCCTCGCAGGTATGGCGTTTCGTAAATGAAATTCAGCAAGACGATTGGGTCATTACTTACTCGCCAGCGAATCGCCTTTACGCAGTTGGCACTGTGGCGGGGCAGGCGGAGTACCTTCCCGAGTCGGCCGAATCAGGGATAGCGCTTGCGCGCAAGGTGCAATGGCTGCAGGAGCTTCCCCGCGATCACCTGGGCATCTCCACCAAGAATAGCCTTGGCTCCACATTGACATTGTTTGAGGTGCCGCCCAGTGCCGCTGACGAGATATTGGCAGTGCTCAAGGGCAAGCCAGTGCAGGAGATCGAGGAAGCGCTGGACGAAGCTGTTGCCGACCCTCTTGCAGGTATCGAATCCCAGGCGCTTGAGCGCATCAAAGATCTGGTCAGCGAGCTTGGTTGGAATGACATGCAGCAACTTGTGGCCGGCATTCTGCGAGCGATGGGCTACAAGACTCAGGTCTCGCCTCCCGGTTCAGACCGTGGGAAAGACATCGTTGCATCGCCGGACGGGTTCGGTTTCGAGCATCCACGCATTGTCGTGGAGGTCAAGCATCGTAAGGGGCAGATGGGCAGTCAGGAAATTCGCAGCTTTCTTGGTGGGCGCCACAAGGATGATCGCGGTTTGTATGTCAGCACCGGCGGCTTCAGCAAGGATGCGCAGTACGAAGCAGATCGCGCGTCCATTCCACTGGCGCTGTGGACGCTGGACCATGTGGTGCGCGCGCTGATCGAGCACTATGCGGCTACCGACGCCGAAACAAAACGCATTGTGCCGCTGAAGCGGCTTTACTGGCCCGCCTGAAGCCAGAGGAAGAACAAGTGACATCTACCGAACAAAAGATCGAGCGCTTCATCGCCGCGTTGGCTTCGCTTGGCGGCAGCGCGGGCAATCAACGCCTGCGTGAGGAACTGGGCTGGCAGGACAGTACCTATCAACGCATCAAGCAGCAACTGATCGACGACGGCCGCATCCGCGCTGGTCGGGGGCGAGGCGGATCGGTTGCCTTGACGGCGGCGACACAAGCGCCAGCTGTTCCCAACGTCGTACCCGAACCAAAGCCGGCACGGGCCAAACCCGCGGCTGCAACGCTCAAGAATGAACCTGTGTCCGAACTCGACTACGCCGACAAGCTCTGGAAAACCGCCGACAAGCTGCGCGGCAACATGGAGCCCAGCGACTACAAGCACATTATGCTCGGTCTGATTTTCCTCAAATACATCTCGGATGCCTTCGAAGCCCGGCACGCAGCCTTGCTGGGCGAAGATCCACAGGCGGCAGAGGACAAGGACGAGTACCTCGCCGAGAATATTTTCTGGGTTCCCAAGCAGGCACGTTGGTCGCACCTGCAGGCAAACGCCAAGCAATCGAGCATCGGCACGTTGATCGACGACGCCCTGCGCGCCATCGAGAAAGACAACGAATCGCTGAAGGGCGTGCTGCCCAAGGACTACGCACGCCCCGCGCTCAACAAGGTGATGCTGGGCGAACTGATCGACCTGATTTCCGGCATTACGCTCAGCGACAAGGGCGCCAAGTCCAAAGACGTGCTGGGGCGCGTGTACGAATATTTTCTCGGTCAGTTCGCAGGCGCCGAAGGCAAGCGCGGCGGCGAGTTCTACACACCGCGCAGCGTGGTACACACCCTGGTGGAGATGATCGAGCCCTACAAGGGCCGCATCTACGATCCCTGCTGCGGTAGCGGCGGCATGTTCGTGCAGAGCGAGAAGTTCGTCAACGAGCACGGCGGGCGCATTGGCGACATCGCCATCTATGGGCAGGAAAGCAATTACACGACCTGGCGGCTGTGCAAGATGAACCTTGCCGTGCGCGGCATCGACAGCGACATTCGCTGGAACAACGAGGGCAGCTTTCACAAGGACGAACTACGCGACCTGAAGGCCGACTTCATCCTGGCCAACCCGCCGTTCAACATTTCCGACTGGGGTGGCGAGCGCCTGCGCGACGACGTGCGCTGGGCGTTCGGCCCGCCACCGGTGGGCAATGCCAACTACGCCTGGTTGCAGCACATCGTCCATCACCTCAGCCCGCACGGCTTTGCCGGCGTTGTCCTGGCGAATGGCTCGATGAGCAGTCAGCAAAGCGGTGAAGGCGAGATCCGCAAGGCGATGATCGAAGCTGGCGTGGTCGATTGCATGGTCGCCCTGCCAGGACAATTGTTCTATTCCACGCAGATTCCGGCCTGCCTGTGGATTCTGGCCAAGGACCGCAGCAACGGACTGGTGCTGCAGAGCAAGTTGCGCGACCGCCGTGGCGAAATCCTGTTCATCGACGCTCGCAACATGGGCACACTGGTTGACCGCACCCGGCGCGAATTGAGCGATGCCGAGGTGGCCAGAATCGCGGCGACCTACCACGCATGGCGTGGCGAGCAGGACGCAGGCGACTACGCTGATATCGCCGGGTTCTGCAAGGCTGCCTCGCTCGATGAGGTGCGCAAACACGGCCATGTACTCACGCCGGGCCGCTATGTTGGTGCAGCGGCGCAAGAGGATGATGACGAACCGTTTGCCAAGAAGATGCAGCGCCTGGCAACTCTATGGCGGCAGCAACAGCAGGAAGCGGCGAAGCTTGACGCAGCGATCGAGATGAATCTGAAGAGCCTGGGGTTCTGACAGGAGAGACATGATGAACGAGAAACTCGACTTCACAGCATTGCGCAATGCGGTGTCTTCGCTGGAAGACAGCCTGGGCGTGGTCAGCGACAGCACCTGGTTCGACCAGCAATCGAAACAGGTGAAAAATACGCTGATGGCAGGCGTCATCCAGAATTTCGAGTTCGTCTATGAAATCGGCATCAAGATGCTCAAGCGCCAGATCGAGGCCGAATCCGCCAGCCCGGAGGAGGTGGACGAAACCAACTTTCGCGAAGTGCTGCGCGTGGCCGCCGAAAAGGGCTTGATCGCCGACGTGGAGGCCTGGTTCAAGTATCGGCAGATGCGCAACATCACCGCGCACACCTACGACCACGAAAAGGCGAAGAAGGTGTACCAGGGCACACTCGACTTCATCGTCGATGCGCGCGACTTGTTGCAACAGCTGGAAGCACGCAATGTCTGACACGCCCAATATTGACATCCGGCCCGATCATTGGCAGATCGTGCGCGACATTCTGCGTAAGCACGTGCCGCAATATGAAGTATGGGCTTTCGGTTCGCGGGCCAAATGGCTGGCCAAGCAGTATTCCGATCTGGACCTAACGATCATCACCGACCAGCCCTTGTCGCTGGCGGTGAGCGCGGCGCTGGCCGACGATTTTTCCGAGTCGGATTTGCCGTGGAAGGTCGATGTAGTTGATTGGGCGACTACTGGTGAGTCGTTTCGCAAGATCATTGAGCGGGATAAGGTGGTGGTGCAGGAATCGCAGCACAAAAGCTCATCTGCCGCGAGCGCCTGGCATGAAGTTCCACTGTCTGAATTAACGGCCACACCTGCAACTTACGGAATAGTACAGCCGGGGCAGGTTGCGTCTGACGGTGTGCCGATGGTGCGCGTGAACAATTTCAAAGGCCACTCGCTTAGTCTCGAAGATGTGATGCGTGTTGCGCCAGAGATCGAAGGGAAGTACGAGCGCACACGTATCCAAGCCGGCGACGTCCTTATCACGATTGTGGGCTCCGTAGGGCAGATCGTCATTGCTCCTGAATCATTAGCAGGTTGGAACATCGCCCGTGCCGTAGCCTTAATTCGCCCGAAAGTGCCGGAGCTTTCGCGCTGGATTTCGATGGTTTTACGCTCTCCGTACGCACAGCATCAACTCGGTGTTGCGGCAAATACTACAGTGCAAACTACCATTAATCTTAAAGATCTCCGCCAACTGAAGATCCCACTACCGGGGAAGAGAGAGCGTCACGCGATCACCGGCATCTTAGGTGCACTCGACGATAAAATCGAGCTCAATCGGCGTATGAATCAGACGCTGGAAGCGATGGCCCGCGCCCTGTTCAAGTCTTGGTTCGTGGACTTCGACGGCGTGCCGCCAGAAGACATGCAGGAATCGGAACTGGGCTTGATTCCGAAAGGATGGCGGGCTGCTTCACTCGACTCCGTTGCTCACTACCTTAATGGTTTGGCGCTGCAAAAATTTCCGCCAGAGAGTGAGGTCGATTTCTTGCCCGTCATAAAAATCGCGCAATTGCGCGCCGGTAATACGCAAAATGCAGATAAAGCAAGTACTCGGATCAAGTCGGAGCATATCGTCGAAGACGGTGATGTATTATTTTCATGGTCAGGCACGCTGGAAGTCGAAGTGTGGACGGGGGGGCGCGGAGCATTGAACCAGCATCTGTTTAAAGTGACTTCGACAGAAGTTCCCAAGTGGTTCTATTACTTTGCCACACGCGAACACTTGCCTGACTTCCGAACCATCGCCGCAGGCAAGGCCACCACGATGGGTCATATTCAGCGCAAGCACCTTGCTGACGCTAAAGTCGCTGTGCCGCCGGCCGATGCGATGGGTGAATTTGACCGTACAATCGCGCCGCTGTTCGAGCAGATCATCAACAACGCTTTGCAATCTCGAACCCTTGCGCAACTGCGCGACATCCTGCTCCCCAAGCTGATTTCGGGCGAGTTTGGGGTAAGGGATGTGAAGTGCTTCATGGAAAAAGCAAGGTGAGTCTGGATTGGTGCCCAGGCATCCGTGAAGCGTGCTCGTATTGGCGCGAAGCGCCAATGTTGCAGCAGACCTTCGAGGCGCTGGAACGCACCTTGGATCAGGACAACGATGCGTGTATAGATTGCGCAAAATCAATCGTTGAAGTGTTCTGCCGCATCATCGTGGATGAATTGGATTCGCCTATTCAACCTGTCAAGCCTAAAGTCCCTGCCCCTGATTTTGGTGTGTGGGTGGGTGCCGCTGTACGCGTGCTTAAGCTTGGCGAAAATCAAAACAGTAAATTTCTTAAGCTGGTCTCGCAGCACCACAAACTGACAACAGCACTGGGCGATCTACGGAACGAATCTGGGCCGGTCAGTCATGGGCGTGATGGATTTCTTGCCAAACTGTCCATCCACCACCGCCGCTCGGCGGTCCTGTCAGCGGATGCATTGGTGATGTTTCTGCACCAAGCCTACCTGGAGACCCAGCGAGATCCGGTCAATTCACGCGAGCCTTGGGAGCGGTTTGAGGAATTTAACCAGTTAATTGACGCTTACGTCGGGTTGGGGTTGGTAATGGACGATGACGGCAATCCTGAGTTTCAGGTTCTTTTACCGGGCAATGACTCCTTTCCACTCAATGTTCCAGTCAGTCGGGTTCTCTATCAGCTTGACCGTGGTGCTTATATCGAAGCGTTGAACGCCGCACGTGTTGCTACTGCTCTTGTAGCGGAGCAGGATGTACAACGAGGAGAGCACTGATGGCCTGGGACTGGGCAGTGATTGGAACCGCTGTTGGTGGGTTTTCCACTCTGATCTATACAGGATTCACTTATGCACTGCTGCGCGAGAACCGTGCGCTGCGCAAGGCTGGCCGCTCGCCCCATGTGATTGCCCGTTTCGAGCCGCACCCTGATGGCAACGGAGCCCTGCAACTTGCGTTCTCAAACGTAGGCACAGGTCCAGCCCTGGATGTCTGCTATTCGTTCGAGCGTGAGGCGGGCGATTTCGAGAACTATCACATTTTGTTCAAGCACGCCGAAGAGCGCCCGGCATTGACCATGGTTGGGCAAGGTGAAAAGTTCAGCTTTACTTTTGCTATCGGGTTCAACCTGTTCAGTCCCAAAGATGCGAACGTCAGCAGAAGGCTCAAGCCTTTTTACGTCAACGTTAGCTGGCGTGCTGCAGGGGAAAAGAAGCTAAACGCTGAAAAATATCTTTTGGGTATCTCGGCATATGCCGGGCTGCCTGGGGTTGTCGAAAAGCCATCCATTGCCAAGATTGCCGATGCGTTGGGTGACATCAAAAGGCACATGGGAACATTGGCGCAAAATGCTGACGCACGAATTCGAATAGTGGATGCGACCTCGATCGAGGAGCACATAAGGAAAGTCGTTCCAGTACGACAACCACTTTCCGATGAGGAGCAGAGCTAATGGCTTTTCTATCCGAAGCCGCAGTCGAGCAAGCCCTGCTTGAACAATTACGCAGGTTGGGCTACTCCGTCGTCTCGGACAACACAACGGGCCCGGACGGCAGCGCGCCGGAACGCGAAAGTCATGATGTCGTGGTGCTGCACCAGCGATTGGCCGATGCCGTCACCCGGCTCAACCCGCAGCTGCCGCCGGAGGCGAGGGAAGACGCCATCCGCAAGCTCACCCAAAACGACTTGCCGAACTTGCTGGAAGAAAACCGCCGCATCCACACGCTGCTGACCGAAGGCGTGGATGTCGAGTACTACGCAGACGATGGTGTGCTGACAGCGGGCAAGGTTTGGCTACTCGACTTTGACCGCCCGGAGAACAACGACTGGCTGGCTGTTCAACAGTTCGTGGTCATCAGCGGCCAGACCAGACGCCGGCCGGACGTGGTGCTGTTCGTCAACGGTCTGCCGCTGGCGGTGATCGAATTGAAAGCACCCGGCAGTGCAGGTGCACACCTGGTGGGTGCGTTCAACCAGTTGCAGACCTACAAACAGCAGATCCCCGCGTTGTTCCATACCAATGCCGTGCTGGTCACCTCTGATGGTATCGCAGCAAGGGTCGGCTCGCTGTCCGCTGATCTGGAGCGCTTCATGCCGTGGCGCACCACCGACGGCAGGCAGGTGCTGCCCAAGGGACAGCCGGAGCTGCCCACGCTGATCGAAGGCGTGTTCGCGCCGCAGCGGTTTCTGGAGCTGCTGCGCTGGTTCACCGCTTTTGGCGAAACCGGTGGCGGGCTGGTCAAGATCATTGCCGGTTACCACCAGTTCCACGCGGTCAACCACGCGGTGGAATCGACGATTCGCGCCTCACGCACGGCCATTGCCGAAGATCCAGCCAATTACGGTTTGGCCAGCGTCAACACGCAGCCGGCAGGCGACCGCAGGGCGGGGGTGATCTGGCATACACAGGGCAGCGGCAAGAGCCTGCTGATGGCCTTCTATGCCGGGCGGCTGGTGCAACACCCGGCGATGCGCAACCCGACGCTGGTGGTGCTGACCGACCGCAACGACCTGGACGACCAGTTGTTCGGCACGTTTTCGATGTGCAAGGCGCTGCTCCGGCAGACACCGGTGCAGGCCGATAGTCGCGAGGATCTGGCGCGCCTGCTCGATCGCGCAAGCGGCGGTGTGATCTTTACCACCTTGCAGAAGTTCGGCGAAGTGGATGCGCCATTGACCGCGCGCCGCAACGTGGTGGTCATTGCCGATGAAGCGCACCGCAGCCAGTACGGCCTGAAAGCCAAACTGGACGCGAAGACCGGCGTGGTATCGTATGGCTTTGCCAAATACATGCGCGATGCGCTGCCCAATGCCTCGTTCATCGGCTTCACCGGCACGCCCATCGAAGCGACCGACGTCAATACCCCCGCGCTGTTCGGCCATTACATCGATGTCTACGACATCAGCCGCGCGGTGGAAGATGGCGCAACCGTGCCGATCTATTACGAATCGCGGCTGGCGCGCATTGAACTGGATGAAGACGAAAAGCCCCATCTGGATGCCGAGGTCGAGGCGCTGTTCGAGGGGGAGGACACGGATGAAAAGGAAAAGCTGAAAGGGCGGGCAGCGGCGGTGGAGCGGCTGGTCGGCAGCCAGAAACGGCTGGCCCTGGTGGCGCAGGACCTGGTGACGCATTTCGAAGAGCGCGTGGCCGCGCTGGATGGCAAGGCGATGGCGGTGTGCATGAGCCGCGAGATCTGCGTTGACCTTTATAACGAAATCATCAAGCTGCGCCCCCACTGGCACAGCGACGACGACACGCTGGGCGCGGTCAAGATCGTGATGACCGGCGCGGCCAGCGACCCGCCGCAATGGCAGCAGCATATCGGCAACAAGGCCCGGCGTGATGCATTGGCCCGCCGCGCCAAGGATCCTGCCGACCCGCTGAAGCTGGTGATCGTGCGCGACATGTGGTTGACCGGTTTCGACGCGCCTTCCATGCACACCATGTATGTGGACAAGCCGATGAAGGGGCATGGGCTGATGCAGGCCATCGCGCGGGTCAACCGCGTGTTTCGGGACAAGCCGGCCGGCTTGATCGTCGACTACATTGGTATCGCGCAGAACCTGAAATCCGCCCTGGCGCAGTATTCGCCCCAGGACAAGCAGAACACCGGCATCGACGAAGCGCAGGCGATCGCCATGCTGCGGGAGAAGTACGAAGTCGTGCGGGATATGTACCACGGCTTTGACTACCTCACGGCACTGGATGGCAAACCGCAGCAGCGCTTGGCAATGATGGCTGGTGCGATCGAGTGGATCCTCGATCAGCAGCAGCAATGGATGGCCGCGGCAAGCAGCGACGATGGCAAGAAGGCGGCGCAACGCCGCTATCAGGACGCAGTGCTGGCCTTGTCCACGGCCTATGCGCTGGCCTCCGCCTCGGATGAGGCGCTCGCGGTGCGCGAGGAGGTGGGCTTCTTCCAGGCCATCCGCGAAGCCTTGGTCAAAAGCGCGACAGGTTCAGGCATCAGCTCGCAGGAGCGCGACTTCGCCATCCGCCAGATCGTGAGTCGTGCGGTGGTCTCCACCGAGATCGTGGATATCCTCAAGGCTGCCGGCATCCAGTCGCCGGACATTTCCATCCTGTCCGACGAATTCCTTGCCGAAGTGCAGCGGATGGACAAGAAGAACCTGGCATTGGAAGCGCTGCGCAAGCTCATCAATGATGGCATCCGCGCGCGTAGTCAACGGAACATCGTGCAGACCAAGGCATTTACGGAACGACTTGAAGACGCCATCGCACGCTACCACGCCAATGCGATCACCACTGCCGAGGTCTTACAGGAGTTGATCCAGATCGCCAGGGACATCCGCGCCGCACGCGCAAGTGGCGAAGAGCAGGGATTAAGCGAGGAGGAAGTTGCTTTTTACTTTGCCTTAGCAGAGAACGAATCTGCGGTGCAGGTGATGGGCGACGATGCACTCAAGGTCATTGCACACGAGCTGCTGGTGAGCCTCAAGGGCAGCGCTTCGGTGGATTGGGCGCGCCGCGATTCGGCGCGTGCGCGCATGCGTGTGCTGGTCAAGCGCATCCTGCGCAAATACGGCTATCCACCTGATTTGCAGGATGCAGCGGTTCGCACGGTTCTACAGCAGGCCGAAGCACTCTCTGCTTGCTGGTGCGCCTGAGTTGCGCTATTGACGCCAGACGATAGCAGTAGCAGGATTCAACCACGGAGCCTCGAAACTCCGCTAACAGCGGTACCCACCTCCGACAAACCGGTGGGTTTTTTGTGCCTGCAACTTTTGTAGGTGCAACCGACGTGATGCCTGCGTCGGGAGGGCGGCTAATACAACACCCGCAAGGGGAATACGCCCGCCGGCTGTTAGCGGTTTCGAGCCTCCCGACTTCCCATCCCCCGCCTTGCGGCGGGCGGGATGATTCCATGGAATGAGGAGCAGGCCATGTCGGACGTTGTACGCGATGTGCAGTCATCCCCGGGCTACTACCTGCCAGAGGGCGCGCAGTACCGCTTGCAGCAGCTGCGCGACCATATGCGGTTTCTGGCGCGCCTGGCGCAGCCGCGCACGCAGGCCGAAGAGCAGTTGCGGCAGCCGGCCGTCCGCATGGACGAGCTGGCGTGCTGCCTGTAGCTGCTGGCCGAGCAGGTAACGCAGGCACTGGCGCAGGTGCAGTGGCCCGCGCGCCTGGAGCCCGACGCCTCTGAGAACGCGCATGCCGTCGCCGGGGAGGCCGCATGAACCGGCGATGGCATCGCCCCGAATACAAAGGCGGGCCGGGGACGACAAGCTGCGTGATGCGCTTGCCTTCGGCATCACCGTGGAGCGGGTGGATGCGCTGGAACCGTTGCTGCTGACCAGCTCTGCAGAACCTGGTTGCCGCGTCTGCAGAATGATCGATCGTCATTCTGTCTTGGCAAGCGCCGCTTTCGCCAGGGCGGATATCAGCAGTTTGGCTTTCTCCGGATGCTTGACCTCGTTCTCGCTTACCTGCTCCACAACGCTGAGTCCATTGGTCTGGATCTGTCTCGGCGTAAACAGCATGCCCGCGGCGCCGGGAACCGAGGCGAGAAGTGTCAGTGGGTCGTACAAGTTGAGTTTGGTGACCTTCGGCCACACCTGGTCGAACGCAATGGCCTGTCTTGCGCCGTCTTGCGGGCCGTGCGCCGGCGGTAGTTCTTCTGCGGTGAACGTGCGGAAGAACCAGGTCTGATCCAGTCCCGGAAGCAGCCCTGCCTGAATCCCTTCCCATAAGCCATTCAAGGCGTTCTTCTGCACGTCCTTGAGATAGCTGCCTACCGAATGCCGGCTCTGTGCCAAGGCTTCATAGAACGCGGGAGATACCGCCGTCTTGTAGGCAGATTCCTTGGTAACGATGCGCAAGGGAATGTGCAGTTGCTGTGCCTTGCGATACAGGCCACGGGCTGCATCCAGATCTGTCGCATTGTTGTAGGCCCGGGCATCTGGCCGTACGTGGCCGTCATCATCCTTGTCCGGCTCAACACCTCCCATGATGGTGATGCGCTTGACGCGCTCGCGCACAAGATCCGGATGCGCATCGACCAGTGCATGGGCGTCGGTCATGCCTGCGATCACCACCATGTCCAGCCCCTGCGGGGCCTGCGTCAGGCGCTGCCGCAGCGCTTGCAGGCTGTTGCCGCAGACCTCGGCCGGGTCTGCGCGCAAGACATTGCCTTCCTGCAGGAATTTGGCATGGTCCTTGGCCTGTTTCGCAGTCATCGGGTAATCCTGCCCGCGCGAAACGCGTACCTCCGGTAGTTGCAGTTGGTTGAACACGCCCTTGGCAAGCCGGGCACGCTCCTCACGCACGCTGGCATCGCCCAAGGTCACCGCAACGTCGGTGAGGCGTACGAAGCCCGCCACCTGCAGATGCTTGCCGATGGTGTAGGCGACCACATCATCGGGATCCTTGTTCGGGTCGGTGAACAGCACGGTGTCACGCGGTGCAGCCGGTGTGTGGAAGCTGAGCTCCCGCAGCACCGCCGCTTCGTCGGACGTGAGGCAGGGAGTCCCTTCGGCCCCGAGTTCGGCGAGCATTCGGCGCTGCGCTGCCGTCAGTGGAGGGGCACTGAGCGAGCGTTTGAGGGCGTCAGCGCCCTGTGGTCTTTTCCGCGGCAAAGCCTGCAGCACCGGGGCTTGGGGCTCTGCGCAGGGCGGGTGTCGATCTGCCGCCACCGGTCCAGCGTGCTGAGCCGTGCGCTCGGTCGCTGCGGCCGTGTTTACGGGCATGTGCAGTGTGGGTGGGTACCTGATGGGGTCCATCCATTGTTCTCGCGTAGATGCTGGCCAACGGGACGATCAGCATGGATGCGGCGTCATTCCCTGGCACATCGATCAGCGAAGGGCGCGGTAACGGCACGAAGCGGCGGTTGCCTGTTGCGCTGCTTCAATTATGAAATCGTGACCATCGACATAGCGGCAGCGCGTAGTGATCTGCGGACACGTCGCCTCTGCATCCTGCCATTGCAGCATGGCTGCACACCGGCATCTGCACCGTTGTCAGACGCTTGTGTTGTGACAGGTGGCCGCAGACGCATACGCCTGCGTGGTCGCTACGCCGATACCCTGCAACTGTGCGAGGTGCGAACCAGCTGTTTCGTCGGGTGCTGCATTCGTTCGGTTATTGGCTTTACGCAAGGGCATCCAAGAGCAACATTGACGGCCTGTCAACTCGATGAAGAGGTGAAGCATGCGCCCTGCGAATCTGACATCGGCCACACGCAGAGGGTCAAGACACGATCAACCCGAGATGCCAGCCGAACATGGCGTTGGCCCCTCCCAACAGCAGGCAGACCCCCACCAGAACAGGCAATTGACGGACAACCTGAGGCCACGGCCACCAGTGCGTGCGGCGCGCCTGAGGGAGCCGCACGTGCCCATCGGCGCACAGATCGCAGGCGTTGGAAGGTCGGTGGCGCATGCTGGCACGCTGATGGCAGCGGCTTGGGTCGTTCCTTCTAGCTTGATTGCATTACAGGCGCCGTTCGCGGCAGCTTACGGTTATGCGACAGATGATCCGTACTGGAAGGACTATGCAATGGTTGCCTGTACCCCTCTTCTGAATTCGGTGACTGCGTTGGGTGCGGCATATTCGATTGAAAGTCTGATGGCCTGGTATCAGCAAGCACTCTCTCAGTCTCCTGTGACGAAGGCAGCCAGGGCAGCCGAGTTGGGAACAACCGAAGCATGCTTGGACGAGGCCATCGACCTGGTCACCGCGCCCGATGCAGAGACGTCCGGCCCTGAAATGAGCGAAGGGGAGAGGCTTGCGCTGGCCACGGATCTCATGCACCTGGCAACATCAGACCGTTCGCAGTTGCCTCCTGAACTCTGGAGTGCCGCCAGTGGGGTTGGCAACGATGCCAACGCGTTGGTGAGTCGCTTACTTGCGGCTGCACGAAGCCGCGCGGCTGCAGAGGCGCCTGCATCGTCCGGTGGTTGAAAGGCGACCTCACGCGCGATGCGTCCGGGTTGCGCGGTGAACCATGTGTCACCTGCTAGGTGTTCGGCGCTACACCGGCGCAGACTTCAAGATCCCCGACAAACTCTCGCGCAGGATCAGCTGCAGATGCATGCGGTTGAGTTCCATGCCGCTGGTCATCACGCTGTGCAGGCCGCCGCACATGGCGGCGACGGCGAAGACGCGGGCCTGGAATTCCTGTTCGCTGCTGGCCGGGTCGGCGTGGCCGCGGAGCAGGCGCTTGAGCAGGGCGCTGAGGTGTTCGATCAGCGATGCGCTCTGCCGGCGCATGAAGGCGGCCAGCACCGGGTCGCGCAGGGTGGCCAGGTGCAGTTCCAGGTCGATGCGGGTGCGCTTGATGCTGGTTTCCTGCAGCAGCCAGTCTTCGAGCAGGCCGGCGATGAAATCCACCACGTGTACTTCGTCCGGGCGCTCCACCAGCCACATCTGGCGGATGGCGCGCATGTAGTTGCGCTCCAGCAGTGCGCGTACCAACGCGTCCTTGTCTTCGAAGCGCTGCAACAGGCTGCCGCAGCTCACCTTGGCGCGTTCGGCGATCAGTTCGAAGCTGGTGGCGCCCAGGCCCACTTCGTCGATGCACTGTTCGGTGGCGTCCAGGACATCTTCCAGCAGCAGTTCTTCGCGCTCTTTCGCCGTGCGTAGCAGCAGAACGTTGGACATGGGGCAGCAGATCGGCGGGGGGCTGCAGTATACCGGCGCAGCGTTGCCTATCCGTTGCGTTCGCTTGCGTCTGTGCCATCAGTCATGGTGCTTGCAAGGCGACCTGCACTGTGGGCAGGCGGCATGGATCAACCGATTTTTCACGGCGGCTGTGCGACACGTGAGGTCTGGTTGCAGGAGATGCATGTGAGTGAGAACAGTGCGGTTGCGGGCGTGTCGGCGCGCTGGCCGGCGCGGTTATGGGTGGTACGACATGGGCAAAGTGCGGGCAACGTGGCGCGCGATGTGGCCGAGTCCAATGGGGCGGCGTTGATCGAGCTGGAGCATCGCGATGCGGATATTCCATTGTCGCCGCTAGGCGAGCGCCAGGCAGATGCGCTGGGCGCATGGATTGCGGGTCTGCCGGAACATGAGCGGCCAACCCTGATTCTGAGTTCAACGTACGTACGTGCGCGGCAGACTGCAGCGGCGGTTGCGCAAGCGTTGGGGCAGCCAGCCGGTGCAGTCAGCGTGGATGAGCGCTTGCGTGAGAAGGAATTTGGCGTGCTCGATCGCTACACCACGTCGGGCATCCGCGAGGCCTTTCCGGCATTGTTCGAACAACGCAATCTGGTAGGCAAGTTCTACTTCCGCCCGCCTGGTGGCGAGAGCTGGTGCGATGTGATCTTTCGCCTGCGCAGCATCGTGGGCGATCTGCAGCGCAACCATGTGGGTGCGCGCGTGCTGATCGTAGGGCACCAGGTGATCGTCAATTGCTTCCGTTATCTGATCGAGCGGATGGACGAGGCCACCATCCTGGCGATCGACCGCGAAGGCGATGTGCCCAATTGCGGCGTTACCGAATATGCGGCCGCTGCCGATGGGCAATCGCTGGAGCTGATCCGGACCAAGTTCGTGCCGCCGGAACTGGCCGACGAGCCGGTAACCACCGAGTCCGATCGCCCGGCCGGAGCGCGCTGAGATGAGCGCCCCGCGGCTGCGCATCTTGACGGCTGCGGCGTTGCGCACGATGCCGTTGCCATCGCCCGGCGGAGACAAGGAGCAGCGGGGGCGGGTGCTGATTGTGGGCGGGTCGATGCGGGTGCCTGGTGCGGCGCTGTTGGCAGGAGAAGCCGCGCTGCGTGCGGGCGCGGGCAAGTTGCAGATCGCCACGGCGGCAAGCGTGGCGCCGGGCATGGCCTTGGCCGTGCCGGAAGCCTTGGTGCTTGGGTTGGGGCAGAACGGGCAGGGCGAGATCGTGCGCGGGCACCGTGCGCTGGATGCGGCGATGGCTGCCTGCGATGCAGCGGTGATCGGCCCGGGGATGGCCTCCACCAGTACCACAGCGGCGCTGGTCAAGCGCGCCATTGCGCAGGCGGTGTGTACGTTGGTGCTGGATGCCGGCGCGTTGTCGAAAAGCCTGCGCGCGCCGGCCGGGCGGCCGTTCGTGCTGACGCCGCATGCCGGCGAAATGGCTGCGTTGGCCGGCGACGACAAGACGGCAGTGGAGGCGGCGCCTGGCGACTACGCGCTGGCCTTTGCAAAGAAGATGCGCAGCGTGGTGATCGTCAAAGGCGCCGACAGTTTCATCGCCGGGCCTGAAGGCGCGCTGTGGGTGCACCGCGGCGGTGTGCCGGGCTTGGGCACCTCCGGCTCGGGCGATACCTTGGCTGGACTGATTGCGGGATTTGCGGCGCGTGGGAGCGATGCATTGACCGCCGCGCTATGGGGCGTGTTTGTGCATGCAGCAGCCGGCAAGCAGCTGGCCAGGCGGATCGGTACGGTGGGGTTTCTGGCGCGAGAAATCCCGCTGCACGTGCCGGGAATCGTGGACCGGTTATCGCGTGTGTCCACAACGGATAAGTAGCTTTCCCCGTCGGGAGCGGGGTTGGAGTGAGGGTGCGATGGCTCGACCGTGTTGCAGACGGTTGATGTTTACTCGCATCGCTGCGCACTCATGCTCCGCGTGCACCCGTACCCTCATCCGGCGCTGCGCGCCACCTTCTCCCGATGGGAGAAGGGCTTCTGAAACCGCTCTCGTGCGTGCGAGCGTTCAACGAGCTCCGCTCGAAGCGCCTGGAATCGTGGATCGGCTATCGCATGTGTCCATAGCGGAAAATAGCCCCTCTCCCGTCGGGAGAGGGGTTGGGGTGAGGGTACGATCGCTCCGCTGTCTTACAGCCAGCTTGATTTGCTTGTTCGCTTCGAATCGCTGTGCGAGGAAGCAATCACGCACACAAGCAGGCTCCGCATGCGCCCGTACCCTCATCCGGCGCTGTGCGCCACCTTCTCCCGATGGGAGAAGGAACTCATTCGCGCTTGCTTTCGTTTGGCAGGTCATGTTGCAGCGCTTTGCTCGACCAGGCTGCGCGCTTGTGCAACCTGGGAGGGTGCGTGGTGAATCAAACGATGGCGTGGTCGATGGAGCGAGTGGTGGGAACGGTGGGCGTGCTGGGTGCGCTGGCCAATGCCGGTGCAGACCTGGGAGTCGATGCTGTTCTCGGCCGAGTTCCTGAAGAAGCACCTGGGACCGACCATGGCCACTGCCGGCTATGGCGACCGTAAGATCATCGTGTGGGACCACAACCGCGACATGATGGTGCACCGCGCGCATGTGATCTTCGTCCATCCCGACGCGTCCAAATATGCCTGGGCACGGGATTTCATTGGTACGCGACCTGGGCGGGTTCGCGCCGATGGTGGAGAACGTGTCCGCCGTGGCAATAAAAAACGCGATGGAATAAACGCCTGCCGACCGCTGCGCTTGCAGCGATCGGCAGGGGGGGCATAACGCTGGATGCGTACTCTCAGGTGGCTCAGGACAGCAGCAAGCCGCCGGTGGCGCCGAACACTTCGCCAGTCACGTAGCTGGATTCCTGCGACGCCAGGATGACATACAGCGGCGCCATCTCTACGGGTTGACCGGCACGCTTGAGCGGAGTTTCCGAGCCGAAGTCGGGAATCTTTTCGGGCGGCTGCCCACCGCTGGGCTGCAGCGGGGTCCACACCGGACCAGGTGCCACGGCGTTGACGCGGATGCCCTTGTCGGCCACCTGCTGCGCCAGCCCCTTGGTGAAGTTGACGATGGCCGCCTTGGTGGAGGCGTAGTCGAGCAGGGTAGGCGAGGGCTGATAGGACTGGATCGAGCCGGTGTTGATGATGGATGCGCCCGGCGGCAGATGTGGAATGGCCGCCTTGCACAGCCAGAACATCGCATACACATTGGTCTTGTAGGTGGCATCGAACTGCTCGGTGGTGATGTCGGCGATGTCCTTGATGGCGGTCTGCTTGCCGGCGATGTTGACCAGCAGATCCAGCCCGCCGAGTTCCTTGACCGCACGCGCCACGAGCGTATTGCAAAACGCTTCGTCCTTGAGGTCGCCGGGGACGCTAATCGCTTTGCCGCCTTCGGCCTGGATCAACTTCACCACTTCCGCCGCGTCCTGCTCTTCTTCCGGCAGGTAGTTCAGCACGATATCCGCGCCTTCGCGCGCATACGCAATGGCGGTGGCGCGGCCGATTCCCGAGTCGGCGCCGGTGATCAGCGCTTTGCGGCCCTTGAGTCGGCCGAAGCCCTGGTAGCTCTGCTCGCCATGATCGGCCTTGGGCTGCAGCGCATGGATGGTGCCCGGCGCTTCCTGGGTCTGCTCGGGGAACTTGGGCTGCGGAAACTGGGTAAGGGGGTTCTGCATTTCGTACTGGTTCTTGGTGCTGGACATGCACTGGCTCCTGCATTGGGGGACGGCAAGCCGCAGCGTGCTGCGGCCGATGCAGTGCAGTCTGGAAACCACGGCGATGCGTGGGGGTGAACGAATGTTGTGCATGATGTGAACGCACTACGCAGGTGGCGCGCGTGCGGCGCTGCTGCGCCGTGCACGCAGGCCACGACCGGGAGGACCGCAATGCAGTGTGTAGGGATCGATGGCGCCAACAGCGGCTGGCTGGCGGTGGGGCAGGCCGGCGATGGATTGTAGTGTGCTGGCTACCCCACGGTGGCCGCGGTGGCGAGCGCATTGGGGGACGTCGCCGTGCTGGGCGTGGATATCCCGATCGGTCTGAGCGAGCACGCGCCCCGCGCTGCGGATGTGCAGGCGCGGCGCTTTGTTGGTGGGCGCCGCGCATCCAGTATCTTTGCCGCGCCATTGCGCGGCATGCTGCATGCACCCACGCAGGTGGAAGCGTCTGCGTTGCATCGGGTGCTGGATCACGACGGCCAGCGTGGCTTTGGCGTGCAGTCGTTTGCGCTACTGTCCAAGATTCGCGCCTGGGACGATGCCTTGCGCGCCGATCCGCCGTGGGCGGAGCGCGTGTTCGAGGTGCACCCGGAGGTGTCGTTCTCCGTGCTCGCCGGCGGGCACGGCCTGGCGGCGGGCAAGAAGATCAGTGCAGGCCACCAACAGCGCGCCGCCTTGCTGGGCCAGTGCTATGGCGCCAGGCAGGTGGCTGCATTGCTGGAGCGCGTGCCGCGTGCGCTGGCCAAGCCGGACGATGTGCTCAATGCCCTGGTGGCCTGCTGGAGCGCGCAGCGCATTGCCGCAGGTACCGCCGGCAGCCTGCCGGCGGTGGTGGAGCACGACGCCTGCGGGCTACGCATGGGCATCCACTACTGACTCAGCGCGTCTGCACCGACATCGAATACGGCCGCTGCGCCGGGTCCGTGGCCCACTGCGTGTTCGGCATGGCCTGCATGCGGAAGCGCAGTTCGCCACCGGCCTGGATTTCTTCGTGCGTAAGGTAGGCGCGATGCAATGCCTTGCCGTTGAGGGTGGCACTGCCGATGTAGGTGCCTGCGTCGCTGAGGCCATCGGCGATCACGCTGAAGCGCTTGCCGTTGGGCAGGTTGAGGGTGGTGCGCGGCAGGAACGGGCGGCCGATGATGTATTGGTTGCTGCCCGGCGCCACCGGGTAGAAGCCCAGCGTGGTGAACACGTACCAGGCCGACATCTGGCCCAGATCGTCGTTGCCGGCCAGGCCCTCCGGGCCGGCGTGGTATTGGCTGTCCACGATCTGCTTCAGGCGCGCCTGCGTGCGCCAAGGCTGGCCGGCATACGCGTAGAGATAGGCCACATGGTGGCTGGGTTCGTTGCCGTGCGCATACCAACCGATCAGGCCGGTGATGTCTTCCATGTGCTCGAACACCTTGGGATCGACCTCGGCATCGAATACGGCGTCCAGGCGCGCCAACAGCTTGTCTTGGCCGCCATGCGCTGCGGCCAGGCCGGCCACGTCCTGCGGCACGTACCACGAGTACTGCCAGGCATTGCCTTCGGTGTAGTCGCTGCCGTAGCCGCTGGCCGAGGGGTCGAACGGTTCGCGGAAGTTGCCGGCGCGGGTACGCGCGCGCATGTAGCCGGTGGCCGGGTCGAAGGCGTGCTTCCAGTTGCCGGCGCGTTTGCTGAATTCTGCGGCGATGGTGGGCTTGCCGAGCTTGTCGGCCATGCGCGCGATGGTCCAGTCGTCGAAGGCATATTCCAGCGTCTTGGAGGCGGCTTCGCCTTCTTCGTCGATGGGCACGTAGCCCAGCTCGCGGTATTGCGCAATGCCATCGTACGGGCCGTAGTTGGCGCTGGCGACCATGGCCTGCAAGGCTTCCTCTGCGTCGAAGCCGCCGATGCCTTTCATGTACGCGTCGGCGATCACCGGCACGGCGTGGTAGCCGATCATGCACCAGGTTTCCAGGCCATGGAACGCCCACACGGGCAGGATGCCGTAGGCGCTGTCGCGGCGTGCGGCGAGCAATGAATTGACCATGTCGCTGCTGCGTTGCGGCGGCTGCACCAGCGTAAGTAGCGGGTGCAGCGCGCGGTAGGTATCCCACAGCGAGAAGGTGGAATAGTTGGCCCATCCATCGGCGCGATGCACGGCATTGTCCGGGCCGCGATAGCCGCCGTCGCTATCCATGAACAGCGTGGGGCCGAGCAGGCTGTGATACAGCGCGGTGTAGAGCTGGGTGCGTTGCCGCGGCGTGCCCTGCGCGTCGATTGCCGCCAGCGCCTGCGTCCATTGCGCACGCGCATCGGCGCGCACGCGGTCGAAGTCGAAGCCGGGCACTTCGGCGTGCAGGTTGGCGATGGCCGCGGCCTCGCTGACCGGGGACAGCGCCACGGTGACCACCAGCGGGGTGCCGTCGTTGGCGACATCGAACACACCGACCAGTTGCCGGCCTTCGATCTGCGCGCGCTGCGCGGGGTTCTTGTCGCCCGGCGGAGGGAAGCCCTTGTATGGGATGTCCTGTTCGGTGTCGTGCAACTGCGTGGCAGTGAGCGCGCGCGAGAAGCGCATGGCGAAATACAGTTGCCGGCCCGGTGCCCAACCGCGCGTTTCACGAAAGCCGGTCACGGTGCCATCGGCGCGCACGCGCAGCCGCGACCACTGCACCTTGCCGGGGTAGTCGTACAGGCTGGTGCGCAGGTCCACCAGCACATGCGCCGCTGCGCCCTTGGGGAACTGGTAGCGGTGCACGCCCACGCGCGCACTGGCGGTGAGTTCGGCGCGGATATTGCGGTCTTTCAAGGTCACGGCGTAGTAGCCGGGCTGCGCCTGTTCGCTGGCATGGTCGA
Organism: Xanthomonas campestris pv. badrii; assembly: GCF_012848175.1. NCBI lineage: Bacteria > Pseudomonadati > Pseudomonadota > Gammaproteobacteria > Lysobacterales > Lysobacteraceae > Xanthomonas > Xanthomonas campestris. The sequence goes on from NZ_CP051651.1 coordinate 1,001,694, forward strand.
ACTGTGCGGTGTAGCCGCTGCCCGGTGTGCTGGCATCGCCGCGTTCCAGCTTGACCTCGCCTGTTTGAGGCATCAGCAGGATGTCGCCCAGGTCCGAGTGCCCGGAGCCGGAAAAATGCGTATGCGAAAACCCCACGATGGTGCCGTCGCTGTGTCGGTATCCCGCCGCCCAGCCGTAGGCCTGCTTGCGTGGCTTGATCTGCGTATCCGGGCTCAACTGCACCATGCCGAACGGCACCGTGGCGCCGGGATAGGTATGGCCTTCGCCACCGGTGCCGATGAACGGGTCCACTGCTTCGAAGGCGGACGCGGCTGTGCGCGGGGCGGCGGGACACGCGAACGACGCGACGGCGGCGAACATGGCCAGCCAGCGCAGGCGGAAAACGATCGATCGATGCGGCATGCGAAACGGCTCCGGGCGGATGCAGCGCCGGACCGTAGCACAGCGGCAGCGGTGAGCCATCGTTGCGGAAGCACGCATCATGCTCAGTGTGGTCGAGGTCGCCAGCTTGTCGATCCTGGCTGCGAAGTTCTGGCCTGTGCGGGTATCGCATGCTGCGGGGGCAGGCTGTCGCGGCCCCCCGCCAAATGCTGTTCGTCATCAGTGGATGCTTCGATGGTGTTCGCTGCGCAACCGCGGCGTGGAGTCGCCGACCGATTCCACACAATGGCAGCGGGGTAATGTTCGTGTGCCGGCAGCCCGCTGAAATTTGCCGCATCGCCCGCATATCCCGTCGATGGATCTGTTCGATACGCCAAGCGCGCCGCTGCAGGTGCTGGAGGATGCCGAGGGCGGCGTACGCTATTGGCCGCAGCTGCTTGCGCCCGAGCTGGCGCAAGCCTGTTTTCGCGCGCTGCGCGACGGGGCGAACTGGCACAGCCAGCGCCGGGAAATGTATGACCGCGTGGTGGAGGTGCCGCGCCTGCTGGCCTCGTATGCACTGGATGCGGCGCTGCCCCCGGGGTTGCCGTTGTTGCAGCTCAGCGATGCGGTGCAGGCGGTGTTGCCCGCGCCCTACAACGCGGTGGGCCTGAACCTGTACCGCGACGGGCGCGACAGCGTGGCGATGCATCACGACAAGCTACAGACGCTGGTGGCGCCGTACCCGATCGCCCTGGTGTCGCTGGGCAGCGCACGGCGCATGACGTTGCGCGCCAAGGACGGCAGTGCGCGCGCGACTGCGCTGGACCTGGCGCCAGGTAGCCTGTTGGCGATGAGCCATGCCTCGCAACTGACCCATGAGCACGGCATCCCCAAGACCGCACGCGCGGTGGGCGAGCGGGTGAGCGTGGTGTTTCGCGTGCGACCGGCGGCACGCATGGCCGCCGGCAAGCACGGACCGCATTGGGCGCCCGTGCCGCAGTGAAGGCCACTAGCGGCGCCGTCGTGCGGCAGGCAGGTCCAGCCGTCGTCCGCCATCGTGTTGGCCTGTTCACGACCTGGTGCGGTCCACCGTCACATGACAGCTGCTTGCACGTTTGCTGCGCGGCCCGGAGTCGTTGTGCAGCGCTGTGGCCTGCCACCGGCTTGGAGCGGCCAAGACGTCTCGGGCAGCAGTCGTCAGATGGATAGGCACAGCGCCCGGAACCGGGGTGGCAAGCGGTGCAAGCCGCTTCCGAGCTTCAGCCGCGTCTGCCGGGTGGCTGCGCAGTGATTGCATCAGCTGTTCTTATCCCTGTTCGGCCAGCGTGGCCTCGATGCGGCGCCTGCATCGGTTGGGTGCGCTTGCACGGAGCGGCTTTCGCAAGCCAGGTGGCATTGCCCATTTCGGGTGATTGCCATTGCCATCACCCCTGTCCATGCTTGCATGCATCCCTCCCTCCCACCTGCGTTGCCGATCCATGCCCCTGGACGATACCCGCCACCATCAGATGTTTCCCGAACTGGACGCGGGCCAGTTGGCGATCACGCGGCGCTTCGCCAGCGGGCCGGCGCGGCGCTTTGCCGCCGGCGACACCGTGTTCGATGTCGGCGATGCGCACGCACCGGTGTGGGTGGTGCTGGAAGGCGTCATCGAAGTGGTGCGCCGAGACGGCCTGGGCAACGAAAAACCGATCACCCGGCATACGCCCGGGCAGTTCACCGGCGAGGTGAGCCAGCTGGCCGGTCGCGCGTCGCTGGCGGCCGGGCGGGCCGGGCCGGATGGCTGCCTGGCACTGCCGTTCGACACCGCGCACCTGCGCGCATTGATGATCAGTTCTGCCGAAGTGGGCGAAGTGGTGATGCGTGCGCTGATCCTGCGCCGCGTGGGCCTGATCGAGGGCGATGCCTCCGGCTCGGTGTTGATCGGGGCACCGGACGACAGGCATCTGACGCGGCTTCAGGGGTTTTTGACCCGCAACGGTTACCCCAACACGGTGGTGGACATCTCCAACGACGATGGCCGCGCGCTGGTCGAGCGCCTGGGCATCCAGGAGCACGATCTGCCGGTGATGGTCTGCCCCAGCGGCCGCGTGCTGCGCCAGCCCAGCGATGCCGAAGCCGCGCATTGCCTGGGCATGACACCGGACATCGACCCGGACAAGCGCTACGACGTGGCCATCGTCGGTGCCGGCCCCGCGGGTCTGGCCACGGCGGTGTACGCCGCCTCCGAAGGTCTGTCGGTGCTGGTGATGGACCAGCGCGCCATCGGCGGCCAGGCCGGCGCGTCGGCGCGTATCGAAAATTATCTGGGCTTTCCCACCGGGATTTCCGGGCAGGCGCTGGCGGGACGCGCCTACAACCAGGCGCTGAAATTCGGGGCCGAGCTGGCGATCCCGATCGAGGCAGCCACCCTGGAGTGCGGGCGCGACGATGGCACGCTGAAGCTGGATCTGGCCGACGGCAAGCAGCTGCTGGCCAGCACCGTGGTGATCGCCTCGGGCGCGCGCTACCGGCGCCCGGAGATCGACGGGCTGGATCGCTTTGAAGGCCATGGCGTGTCGTACTGGGCTTCGCCGGTGGAGGCGCGGCTATGCGAGGGCGGCGTGGTGGCGCTGGTGGGTGGCGGCAATTCCGCAGGCCAGGCGGTCGCGTTCCTGGCGCCGCGGGTGAAGGAGTTGCACCTGATCATTCGCGGCGATGGCCTGGAAGCGTCGATGTCGCAATACCTGATCGAACGTATTGCCGCACTGCCCAACGTGCAGCTGCACACCGGCACCGAAGTGGCCGCGCTGGACGGCGACCACGAGCGCGGGCTGCAGGGGGCGACGCTGCGCACGCGCGCCGATGGCGCGACCACGCGCGTGGAGCTGCGGCACCTGTTCCTGTTCGTCGGCGCCGATCCCAATACCGGTTGGTTGCAGGACTGCGTGGACACCGACACGCGTGGCTTCGTCATCACCGGCACCGCGCGCGGCGATGGGGTGCCGGCCTGCCTGCCTTTGGAAACCAATCGCCCCGGTGTGTTCGCCATCGGCGATGTGCGCGCCGGCTCGGTCAAGCGCGTGGCGGCGGCGGTGGGCGAGGGCGCTGCAGTGGTCGCGCAGATTCATCAGTATCTGGCCCATCAGGCCAACCCGGTGCCGGTGTCCGAACTTGCCAATGCTGGAGAGTAGGGGTTCGGCAATCGGGATTGGGGAATCGGAAAAACAGATGCGCGTGGCCGGTCGATTCCTCCGTTCCCAGGCCATCAGGCTGTCACCACGCGGTACGCGCAAACTGGGGTCGCTGGCCTGGCGCATCGGCGCGCAGGCGCCAGGCTACTGCGGCCAATGCACCTGCGGTAGTTCGCCGGTCTGCGGTTTGGCGAACAGGTAGCCTTGTTGCAGGTGAATGCCCAGGTCGCGCAGGGTGCGGTATTCGTCGGGGTGTTCGATGCCTTCGGCAATGACGGCGATGCCAAGTTCTTCGCACATGCGGGTGACGTGGCGCACGATGGCCTGGCGACTGCGGTCGGTGTCGATGCCGCGGACCAGTGCGATGTCCAGCTTGAGCAGGTCCGGCTGGAACTCGGCCAGCAGGCCGAGCCCGGCATAGCCGGCGCCGAAGTCGTCGATGGCGGTCTTCATGCCGCGCGCGCGGTAGGTGCGCAGGATGTCGAGCAGATGCGACGGGTCGGCCAGATGTTCCTGTTCGCTGACCTCGAAGATGATCGCGTCCAGCGGCCAGCCGTAGTGTGCGGTGGCCTCGAGCGTGGCGCGCAGGCAGTGCTCGGGGTTGTAGACCGCGTTGGGCATGAAATTGATCGACAGCAGTGCGGGCAGGGCGATCCGTGCGGCGCACTCGATCGCCTTGATGCGGCAGGCCTGGTCGAAGGCGTAGCGGTTGTGGGCGTCTACCGCGGCCAGGATGCTGTCGGCCGACTCGCCGTTGATGCCACGCACCAACGCTTCGCCGGCGTAGATGGTGCGTGCGGCCACATCGACAATCGGCTGGAAGGCCATGGTGATGGCGGTCGGAAATGCATGACCATCGCGGCAGGCGTTGCAAATGGGAAGGCTGGGCATGGGATGGCAGTCGTGCGACAGGGATCGAGCCTAGTTCTATCGGCCGTAACGGCGCGTCATTGAGGGTGACCAATCCGATTGCGGCGCTGCCGGCAGCGTTGGCATGGTCAATGCCCGGAACCGGCACAGTCTTACGTTTGTCCTGATGCGCCCGGGGACCACGGTGTAGCGGGCACAGGCGGTGGTGGACCCACGGTGGGCAGACGGCTGCAGGCGCAACGCCGCATCGGTGATTGAATGCCCGGAGAGTACGCGCCACGCAGCGCGCCCTCCGATGCCCGGCGCGCCTGGTTCGTCGCACTGTCCTCACCCTGCCGGCGGGCGGGCTCGGCGATACTTGTCGTAACGCCCGCATCGGAAGCCCCATGACCGCCCTCACCGAACGCTACGCCCAGGCCGTGGATTACGCCCGCATCGCCCATGCCGGGCAAGTGCGCAAGGGCACGCAGATTCCGTACCTGAGTCATCTGCTCGGCGTCTCCACGCTGGTGCTGGAATGTGGTGGCGACGAGGAGCAGGCCATCGCCGGGCTGCTGCACGATGTGGTGGAAGACTGTGGGGGTGGTCATGAGGCGTCGATCCGCGCGCAGTTCGGCGACAGCGTGGCCGACATCGTGATGGCCTGCACCGACGCCACCGCCGAAGACAAGGCCGAGGTGGACAACAGCGAGCGTGCGCGCCAGCGCGATTGGCGCGAACGCAAGCTGGCCTACCTGGAGCACCTGCGCAAGACCCCGGAGCGTGCCTTGCTGGTATCCGGCTGCGACAAGCTCTACAACGCACGCACCATCGTGCAGGACCTGGAAAACCCTGCGGTGGGCCAGGACATCTTCAACGTGTTTACCGCCGGCCGCGACGGCACCTTGTGGTACTACGCCGCGCTGGAAGAGATCTTCCGCACCCGCGATGCGGCAACTGCGCGCCTGTTCAGTGGCGTTGTCATGCGGATGCAGGCACTTGCCCAGACCGGCGAGCAACCGGTGCCGGCGCCGACGCACGCGCTGGGATGAGCGCGATTTAGAGCGGCTGATTAGAGCGGCTGATCTGCTGCCTGGCTGCAGGGCCCTTGCCCGCCCACCATCGCGGGACACGCTGCAAGTACGTCCATGTAAGCTCTTTAAAAGTCCCGCGAGCGGTGACGCCCCGCGGCTTCGACCAGGCAGTCGTGTGATCCAAGCAGTTGAGTGCGTCCAAACGACACCGCAATGACATTGGCTGCATGCACGCCGCGCTAGGCTAATGCGTTCTGCAACGTCGGTTCGGCCGTCATGTCCAGCACAACCTCGTCTTCCTCCGGCCAGGTGCACGTGCGCGGCGCGCGCGAGCACAACCTGAAGAATGTGGACGTGGACATTCCACGCGATGCGCTGGTGGTGTTCACCGGGGTGTCCGGCTCGGGCAAATCGTCGCTGGCCTTCGGTACCATTTTTGCCGAAGCGCAGCGGCGCTACCTGGATTCCATCTCTCCCTATGCGCGTCGCCTGATCGACCAGGTGGGCGTGCCGGACGTGGATGCCATCGATGGCCTGCCGCCGGCGGTGGCCCTGCAGCAGGCGCGCGGTGCGCCAAGCGCGCGTTCGTCGGTGGGCAGCGTCACCACCATCTCCAATTCGCTGCGCATGCTGTACTCGCGTGCGGGCCACTATCCGCCGGGGCAGGAGATCATCTATGCGGATGGGTTTTCGCCGAACACGCCGGCCGGTGCCTGCCCCACCTGCCACGGCCTGGGCCGCATCTACGATGCGACCGAGGCGACCATGGTGCTGGACCGCAGCCTGAGCATCCGCGAGCGCGCGGTGGCGGCCTGGCCCGGTGCCTGGCACGGCCAGAACCAGCGAGACATCCTCACCACGCTGGGCATCGATGTGGATCTGCCGTGGCACAAGCTGCCGAAGAAGACCCGCGACTGGATTCTCTTCACCGACGAGCAGCCGGTGGTGCCGGTGTATGCCGGCTACGACCTGGACGAGGTCAAGCGCGCGCTCAAACGCAAGGAAGAGCCCAGCTACATGGGCACGTTCACCAGTGCCCGGCGCTATGTGTTGCACACCTTTGCCACTACGCAAAGCGCGCAGATGAAAAAGCGCGTGGCGCAGTACCTGGTGAGCACGCAATGCCCGCAATGCGACGGCAAGCGGCTACGGCGCGAGGCGCTGTCGGTCACCTTTGCCGGGCTGGATATCGGTGAATTGTCGCGGCGTCCGCTGGACGAAGTGGCCGAGTTGCTGCGCCCGGCGGCAGACGCCGACCTGCGCACGCAGGGCAGGAACAAGGGCGCAGCCGAGCATCCGCAACAGCGCATCGCCGCGCAACGCATCGCGGCAGACCTGCGCGCGCGCATCGCCGTGGTGCAGGCCTTGGGCCTGGGGTATCTGAGCCTGGAGCGCAGCACGCCCACGCTGTCGCCTGGCGAACTGCAACGGTTACGGCTGGCCACGCAGATCCGCTCGCAGTTGTTCGGCGTGGTGTATGTGATGGACGAACCATCGGCCGGCCTGCACCCGGCCGATGCGCAGGCGCTGCTGGGCGCGCTGGACCAGCTGAAGGCGGCGGGCAATTCGGTGTTCGTGGTCGAGCACGAAGTGGATGTGATCCGCCACGCCGACTGGATCGTGGACGTGGGCCCGGCCGCCGGTGCGCATGGCGGGCAGGTGCTGTACAGCGGTCCGCCCGCCGGGCTGGAGACGGTGGAGGCATCGTCCACGCGACGCTATCTGTTCGGCGCGCCGCCGCAGGTGCATCGCCATGCGCGCCAGGCAGGCGGTTGGCTGCAGTTGCGCGGCATTACGCGCAACAACGTGCGTGGCCTGGATGTGGATCTGCCGCTGGGTGTGTTCACCACCGTCACCGGCGTGTCCGGCTCGGGCAAGTCGTCGTTGATCAGCCAGGCACTGGTGGAACTGCTTGCTGCCCACCTGGGCCAGGGCCAGGCAGACGATGAGCAGGCACTGGATCCGCTGGAGCGCGGCACCCAGGTGCCGGTGGAGGGTGCGATCGTCGGCGGGCTGGATCGCGTGCGCCGGCTGGTACGCGTGGACCAGAAACCGATCGGGCGTACGCCACGTTCCAACCTGGCCACCTATACCGGCCTGTTCGACCCGGTCCGCAAGTCGTTTGCGGCCACACCGGCCGCGCGTCGCCGCCGCTACGACCCGGGGCAGTTCTCCTTCAACGTGGCCAAGGGCCGCTGCGCCACCTGCGAGGGCGAGGGCTCGGTGTCGGTGGAGTTGCTGTTCATGCCCAGCGTCTATGCGCCATGCCCCACCTGCCACGGCGCGCGCTACAACGCCAAGACCCTGGAGATCGAGCTGCGCGGGCACACCATCGCGCAAGTGCTGGAGCTGACCGTGGACCAGGCGGCAACGTTCTTTGCCGACCACGCCAGCGTGCTGCGGCCGTTGCAGGCGTTGCGCGAGGTGGGGCTGGGCTATCTGCGGCTGGGCCAGCCGGCCACCGAACTCTCCGGCGGCGAGGCACAGCGCATCAAGCTGGCCACCGAGCTGCAACGCGCCCAACGGCGCGACACCGTCTACGTGCTGGACGAGCCGACGACCGGCCTGCACCCGGCCGACGTGGATACCTTGATGACGCAGTTGCAGGGGCTGGTGGAGGCAGGCAATACGGTGATCGTGGTCGAACACGATATGCGCGTGGCCGCCAGCAGCGACTGGGTGCTGGACATGGGCCCGGGCGCGGGCGGTGCCGGCGGCACGGTGGTGGTGGCCGGAACGCCAGAGCTGGTGGCGCGACAGCATGGCAGCCGCACCGCGCCGTTCCTGGCGCAGGCGATGCGCGAGGGAATGCAGGCGTAAAGCAGCGGTGTCTGGGGCTGCAGCGTTGCTGCGTGAGCCGCATGTTGCCCGGTGTTGCTGTCTGCCTGCTACCCCGCGCCGCTGGCGCGCACGACTGCGCCGGCAGGCACGACCAGCGTGCGAAAGTCTTTCAGCTCGTGCGCCGGGCGTGTCACGCTGACAGAGCGGTCGCGGATGCACCCCTGCACCACCTCCTGGGCATCGTGGCGGCCGCGGTGGTGGATGCGCGCCGATGCGCAAGGCGTCGGTGGCGCGCAGGCGGGCATCGCCCAAGCGCACTCGTCTTATTCAATGCGGCCGTAGGTCAGCCCATGCCCGAGGGCGAATAGCGCGGCATTGCGCACGGTGCGGTAGACGCAACGAGCCCGGCATGTGCCGGGCTCGTACGCTGTGGTCTGCGGCAAGGTGCGGACCGTCCTCGATCCACCCCGTGGAATCAATCGGCCATGATCTTCTCCGGCGTCATCGGCGTGCTGCGGATGCGCTTGCCGGTGGCGTGGAAGATGGCGTTGCAGATGGCCGCAGAAACGCCTACCTGGCCGATCTCCCCCACGCCCTTTGCGCCGAGGCTGCTGACCACGCGGTCGTCTTCGTCTGCAAAGATCACCTCGATGTCGTGGATATCGGCATTGGCAGACACGTGATACTGGGCAAGATCGTGATTCATGAAGCGGCCGAAGCGGTGATCGGCCTGGGTGTGCTCGTGCAGGGCCTGGCCAATGCCCCAGACCACGCCGCCGATGATCTGGCTGCGCGCGGTAGTGGGGTTGAGGATGCGCCCTGCGGCAATTGCGCTGACCACACGCGTCACCCGCACCGTGCCCAGTTCTTCGTCCACCCGCACTTCCACGAACACGGCCCCGTGCGTGGCGCGGGTGTATTTGCGTTGCTTGAGCACATTGGGCAGCAGCAGGAACTTGTCGTCGATCTGCTCCTTTCCTGTGGCCCGCAACAGGTCCGGCAAGGCGATGGCACTGCTGGCGTCCGCGCGCAAGGCGATGGTGCCATCGGCAAACACCACATCGTCCAGCGTGGTGCGTGCAAAGCGCGAATCGGGCAGGGCCTGCGCCAGCCGCAACAGCTGGGTACGCAATTTGCCGCACACGCCATCCACCGCCGAGCCGATCGTGGCCACATGCGACGAGCCGCCTTCGATGGGAGCAACCGGCAAGGTGGAGTCGCCGAGCTGGAAGGTGACCTGTTCCAGCGGCAGGCCGAGCGCCTCGGCGGCGATCATCGTCATCACCGTATAGGTGCCGGTGCCGATATCGCTGGCAGCGCTGCTCACCACCAGGCGCCCGTCGGCATGCAGCACGGCATGCGCACGCGCGAACATCTGCATCGCGTCCCATTGCGCGGTGGCCATGCCCCAGCCGACCCATTCACGGCCTTCCTTGCGTGCACGTGGCTGCAGAGGACGCTGCGACCAGCCGAAGCGCTCGGCGCCTTGCTGATAACACTCGCGCAGGGCCTTGCTGGAAAATGGCGTGTCGTCGGCCGGGTTGACCTCGGCGTAGTTCTTCAGCCGCAGTGCCAGCGGATCGATGCCCACTTCATAGGACAGTTCGTCCATCGCCACTTCCAGTGCATGCACGCCATGGGTGGCGCCGGGGGCGCGCATGTCCATCGGGCTGTACTGGTCCAGGCTGACCAGGTTGTAGCCCAGGTGCACGTTGTCGCAGGCATATAACTGCCCGCTCCAGTTGACCACCACTTCGACGTAGTCTTCGATGCGCGAGGTTTCGGCGATGGCCTCGTGCCAGATCGCACGCAGCGTGCCGTCGCGGTCGGCACCGAGCTTGAGCCGCTGCACGGTTTCCGGGCGGTGGCCGAAGGTGAACATCTGCTGGCGGGTGAGCACCACGCGCACCGAGCGGTCCAGCAGGATGGATGCCATCACCGCCAGCGCCAGCTGGTATTGCGGGCGCAGCCCTGAGCCGAATGCGCCGCCCACGTATGGATTGCGCACGGTCACCTTGCGCTTGCTCAGGCCGAACACATGCGAGACATACCAGCGGCTGTTCTGCGAGCCCTGGGTCTTGTCGTAGATGGTGAAGTGGCCGTCGTCTTCGCGGATCACGGTGGAGGCGAACAGCTCCATCGGATTGTGGTGCTCCACACCGCTGTAGTAGTCGGCCTGCACCTGGCAGGCGGCATCGGCAAAGGCGGTGTCTGGCTTGCCCTTGTCCTTGGGCGGCGGCGTGAAGCCGGCCCGCATGCCCTTGGGTTTGTGCGCCCGGTCCAGCTGTGTCATCAAATCGGTCTGGTGCGGTTCCTGGGCGTATTCCACCTGCACCAGATGCGCGGCATGCCGCGCCGCCTCGAAGGTGTCGGCCACCACCAGCGCGACGGGCTGGCCGCTGTAGAGAACGACGTTGTCGTACAGCGGCCGGAACGGCGAGCCGGGCGGTGCGGTCATGTCCTTGTAGAACAGATCCATGCCGCGCATATGCGGGCGATTCTCATGGGTGACGATCTCCAGCACGCCGGGGACCGCGCGTGCGGCCGCCAGGTCGAAGCCGACGATGGTTCCCTTCGCAATGCTGCTGCTGACCACCACGCCATAGGCCAGGTCCGGCACCGGCCATTCGGCGGCATAGCGTGCCTGGCCGGTGACTTTTGCACGGCCATCGATGCGCGGCACACCCGTGCCGGTGGGGCGGAAGCCGGTGCCGGGTTCGGCGACCGGCGGCGTCAATTCGGTAGTGGATAGATCGGTGCTGCGTGCGTTCATGGCGATTGCTCCAGCGCATGGGGGCGCCCGCGGTTGTCGATGCTGCCTTCGCGCGCGACCTCGAGCGCGCGCACGATGGCGCGGCGTGCCAGCGGCAGCTTGAAGGCGTTGGCGCCCTGCGGCTGCGCGCCCTCCAGCAACGCGTCGGCCAGGCGCGCGAAACTGTCTGCGTTGGCGGGCAGGCCTGCCAGCTGTGCCTCGGCCTCGGGCTTGCGCCAGGGCTTGTGCGCCACGCCACCCAGGGCAACGCGCACGTCGCGGATGCTGCCGTCCTCGGCCAGATCCAGCGCGGCGGCAACCGATACCAGCGCAAACGCATACGACAGGCGCTCGCGGATTTTCAGGTAGGCGCTGTGCGCGACGAAACGCTGCGCGTCGGGCAGGTCGATATGCACGATCAACTCATCCGGCGCCAGCGTGCTGTCCAGCTCCGGGTGGTCGCCGGGCAGGCGGTGGAAATCGGCAAATGCGATAGCGCGTTCGCCCGTGCGGCCTTGCACCTGCACCACTGCATCCAGTGCAGCCAGTGCCACGCACATGTCCGATGGATGGGTGGCGATGCAGTGCGCGCTGGTGCCCAGGATGGCGTTGTAGGTGGTGAGCCCGCCGATGGCCGAGCAACCGCTGCCGGGTGCGCGCTTGTTGCAGGGCGTGGCGCTGTCGTAGAAATACATGCAGCGCGTGCGCTGCAGCAGGTTGCCGCCATTGCTGGCCATGTTGCGGATCTGCGCCGAGGCGCCGGCCAGGATCGCCGCACTCAACAACGGGTAACGTGTCTCCACCTCCGGGTGGTAGGCGGTATCGGCGTTGCGTGCGAGTGCACCCAGGCGCATGCCGCCATCGGGCTGCACGGTGATGCTGTCCAGCGGCAGGCGATTGATGTCGACCAGGCTGCTGGGCCGCATCAGCTGCAGCTTCATCAGGTCGGTGAGATTGGTGCCGCCGGCAATCAGCCGGACCGGGGCTTCCGACGGCACGGGATGCGCCTGGTCGGCGCGCGGGGCGATGGCGGTGAGCGCGGCGTCGATGCTGTCTGCGCGCGCATAGCTGAGCGGGATCATGCCGGCACCGTCCCTGGTTCCCAGGGTTTGCTGGTGCTGTCGCTTGCCTGGCCGGATGCATCGAGCACATCCATCACCGCGTCGGTGATCTGCGGGTAGGCGCCGCAGCGGCACAGGTTGCCGCTCATCAATTCGCGCACCTGGTCGCGGGTATGCGCCTTGCCCTCGTTGAGCAGGCCGGCGGCCGAGCACAACTGGCCCGGTGTGCAGTAGCCGCACTGGAAGGCATCGCGTTCGATGAAGGCACGTTGCAACGGATGCAGTTGCTCGCCGTCGGCCAGGCCTTCGACGGTGGTGATGTCGGCGCCATCCTGCATCACGGCCAGCGTCAGGCAGCTATTGATACGACGCCCGTTCACCAGCACCGTGCAGGCACCACACTGGCCGTGATCGCAGCCTTTCTTGGTGCCGGTGAGATCCAGCCGGTCGCGCAACAGGTCGAGCAGGCTCACCCAGGCTTCGAGCTGCAGGTGATAGGGCTGGCCGTTGATGCGAAGGTTGACCGGGTAGGTCGGTGCGGACGTGGCGGGTGCCGGTGCCGTGTCATGGGCGGTGGCGGGTGTGGCATTCATGCGAACCCCGTGGCGGTGGCTGAGGAGGGCCACCACCTTGACCGCGCTGCGGTCAAGACAGGGTGACCACGCGGGCGCTGGAGCGATGCCTGCCACGCTGCGATGCAGGCATCGCGCTGCGTTGTGACGGTGGCACGCTTGCGCGTGCAGGCATTGCCTGGTCACGCAACAGGAACTACCGCGAACTGAATGCGTCAGCGACGCGGCTGCGTCCTGTGCCGGCGTCCCGGCTGCTGCGACATCGCGCCGGTATCCTTGCAGGATGAGAACAAGATGTCAGTAATGAGCCGGCGTGGCGGCAGCGCGGATTTTCCGTTGCATGGCAGACGCGTCCGGCGACTTTCGGTGGCCACGCGCGTGCTCGACCACACCATCGGCGTGCTCAAGCAGGCGATGCAACAGGCCCGGCTGGGCAACGACGAACGCCTGCAGGCAATTGCGCGGCCGGACGCGCAGGCGCGCCGGCTCCAAGCCACCGCGCATGGTCCCTCGGTCGATGACTACATCGCGCAGGAACGGCGCGATGCGCACCGTGATGGTGGGCGCAGCGTGTTCGGCTGGGAGGCGGCGCCGGCTCCGGCTGCATCTGCGCCGCCGGCGCATGCGCGCGCCGCGCGGCGATGACCGTGCGCAGGGATCGCCGCGCGCCGGTGGCAACCGATGGCCGCTGCTTCACCTACGTGTTTCCGTGCCAATGGGAAGACCATTGCAAGATCGGCTTTTCGCGTGATCCGTTGGCGCGCATCGGCAGCCTGCACCCGCGCTGGTTCGCGTTCTTCGATCTCGACCGTGGGCTGCTGGTGGAAACCGAACGCGAGCGCGATGCGCGCGATCTGGAACTGCAGCTGCGCCGCCCCTTGCTTGCGCATAACGCACCGGCACCGATGGCGATCCGGGTTGCCGCGGGTGGGCAGACCGAGTGGTTCCGTGGCGTGAGTGAAGCACTGGAACTGGCGGTGAGTGGTTTGCAGGCCCACGGCTACCGCGTGTTCGGACTGCGCGACTGGTTACACGCGTCGATGGCGCAGCGTATCGATCGGTTGTACGACTGGTCGGCCGCGCAGCTGAGTCCGGACGAACTGGATGGCCTGGTCGGGCCGACATCGGCGCAACGCGCGCTGCGCGACGTGCTGGACGGATATCGCGCCCTGGATCTGCCGCTGCAGGCGCATCTGCCCGAGCCGATCTGGGCGTGGTACTGCGGCAGCCGGTGAGCAAATTGCCAATGTCTTGACACCGGGCGGCCCAGCATTTCGGCAGTTCCAGAGGAGATGTCCCATGCGGACCGCGCAACTGACATTGACCGAGGCCTTCAAGGTGTTGTTCTCGCTGCATCAGGTGCAGGCCGCCGAGATGGTGATCGCGCCGGGCCAGAGCGAAGGCGGGCCCGACAATCGCCACCGCGCTGCCGACCAATGGGTATACGTCGTCGATGGCGACGGCATGGCCATCGTCGATGGACAATCGCACCCGTTGCAGGGTGGGAGCCTGCTCGCCATCGAGCGCGGCCAGACGCATGAAATCCGCAACTCCGGCCCGGTGCCGTTGAAGACCGTCAACTTCTATCACCCGCCGGCCTACGATGCGCAGGGCGAGCCGTTGCCGGCAGGACAGGGGTAGCGTGATCGTGGTGCCATTGCGCATGTATCGACGGATATGCCGATGCGATCACTTCTGCGCAGGCGCATATGGCGACCAGGCGCCTGGCACGCTTCAACGCAAGGTGAGCATCGCACCAACCGTGTATTGACGCAGTGTTTGTTACATCCAGTTGCCATCCATCGCCTGGGAAGTGCCATGCCTCAGTCCAAGACACGCCGCGCTGCGGCCAGTGACAAACGCGAAGGAAAGTCGGCCAGTACCCAGGCCGGCGAATATGTGAAAGAAGAAATCGACCAGGTGCGCAAGGGCGTGCACGGGGTGAAGAGCACCCGGCAGGCCATTGCGATCGGGTTGTCCAAGGCGCGCCGCGATGGGGTGGATGTTGCGCCGTCCAGCTCCGCGTCCAAGACCACCAAGCAAAAGGCTGCGCAGGACAAGGCAGCTGCGACCTCCAAAAAACCGGTATCGCCCACACGCTCGGCCGGCGCCAAGAAAGCCTTGAAGACCGCCAGCAAGCGCACTACCGCCAAGAAGACGGTGGGCAAGCCGGCCTTGTCCGCCCAGGCTGCGCGCGCCGCAAAAAAGCGCACGGCCAGTGAGCGCTCGACAGCGGCGAAAAAAGCCGCGAAGACCAAGGGCCCGGCAGTGCGCAAGGCGGCTGCGAAGAAGGCGGCTGCGACGCGCAAGCGTGCCCCGTAAGAACGCCCGGTCATGCGGTAACAGGGAAGGGCCGGCTGCGGCTGCCGGGATTGAATGACTTGCCCATTGCACGCTCCAGTACCGGCGCGTGTGCGCCACAGGCATGCTTTCAGCCGTAATGGCCGTGCGGCTCGTGCACAGGCGTATCCGCGCGCAGACGCACGCGTGGCCGCAGCCAGTGTGCAAATGTTGCTTCGTCCCACGCTCCATCGGCCAGGCCCATCATGGCACCGTATTTCTCTTCCTGCGAGGCGGTGAGCTCGGCACCGTTGAGCAGCAGAAAGACCCGATAGCACACATGGGCCGTGCGTTTGTTGCCATCCACGAACGGGTGGTTGCGCGCGAGCCCGTAGGCGAGGCAGGCCGTCAGTTCCACCAGATCGGGCGGGGGGGCGCCGTAGGAAAACAGCTGTTGCGGGCGTGCGAGTGCCGAATCCAGGAGCGCCTCGTCGCGCACCCCGGCTGCGCCACCGTGCTCGCTCAATTGACGTTCGTGGATCGCCAGTGCAAGCGCGCGCGTGATCCAGACCAGCATGCGTGTGTTCACTTGGCCAGCTTGTTCAGCACTTGGCGATCCTGGCGCATCACCTGCTCGGCCACATCCATCTGCGCGGCCAGCGTCGGGTCGAAGGCGGTCAACTTGATGCCGTCGGGGGTTTCCAGTGCATACAGCTCGTCGCCCTTGCCCAGGCGCAGGCGGGCCAGCAGTTCCTTGGGCAGGATGACGCCAGAGGAATTGCCGATGGCGGTGATCTTGAGTTTCATGACGGCATCTCGCGTTGATACGTAAGTTATAACTTACGCATCACCCAGGCGCAAGCGCTGTGCTGAAGCGGCTCAGCAAGCCAATCTCGCCTGCTGCGACCGATCGGTGTACAAATGTACACCTTGCCACGTCCGTCTCCATCCACCCATGTCCACTTTGTCTCCCCAACGCGCCGCTGTGCTGGCTTTCCTGCAGGAGCAGGCCCGCGCTGGCGTCTCGCCCAGCCTGGCCGAGATCGCGCAGGCGTTCGGGTTCGCCTCGCGCACTGCGGCGCAAAAGCATGTGCAGGCACTGGCCGAGGCCGGCTTGATCGAACTGCGCCCCAACCAGAAGCGCGGCATCCGCATGCCCGGCGGTGGCGGGCGCGATGCCTTGCTGGCGTTGCCGGTGCTGGGGCGGGTGGCGGCTGGTGTGCCGATCGGCGCGGATATCGGCCTGGACCGGCAGCTATGGCTGGACCGCACGCTGTTTTCGCTGCAGCCGGACTACCTGTTGCAGGTGCAGGGGGATTCGATGATCGACGACGGCATCCTGGACGGCGACCTGGTCGGCGTGCACCGCAGCAACGAGGCGCGCAATGGGCAGATCGTGGTGGCGCGGGTGGATGGCGAAATCACCATCAAGCGGCTGGAGCGTGGTGCCGAGCGTATCCGCCTGCTGCCGCGCAACCGCGCGCATGCGCCGATCGTGGTGGCGGCCGATGCCGACTTCGCGATCGAAGGGCTCTACTGCGGCCTGATCCGGCAGGGCTGAGATGAGCGAGCCGGTGCAACCGCGACAACACGGCAATGCGGCGGTGGCCATGCCGCTGGACGCATTGCTGGCGGCGCGCACGGTGTGGCGGGCCGGCCACGGCACGGCCACCGTCACCGGCGGCGAAGCCACCGGGCATGCCGGGCTGGATGCAGTGCTGCCCGATGGCGGCTGGCCGCGGCGCGCGCTGACCGAGCTTTTATTGCCCGCCCACGGTGTAGGAGAGATCGCCTTGCTGCTGCCCACGCTGGCGCGCATGACCGGCGCCGGCAGCCGGGTGGTGCTGGTGGCGCCGCCGTTCATTCCGTATGCGCCGGCGTGGCAGGCGGGCGGGGTGGTGCTGGAACATCTGGAAGTGGTGCAGGCCGAGCCACGCGACGCACTGTGGGCGTTCGAGCAATGCCTGCGCAGTGGTGCCTGTGCGGCGGTGCTGGGGTGGCCGCAGACCGGCGATGCCCGCGCCCTGCGGCGCCTGCAGGTGGCGGCCGACAGCGGCAACTGTTGCGCGTTCGCGCTGCGCGACCGGCACCATGCGGTGAATGCATCGCCGGCGGCCCTGCGGCTGGAATTCCTGCCCGAGCGCGATGCCTGGCAGGTGCGCAAGTGCCGCGGCGGGCAGGTGCCCTCGCAGCCGCTGCGGCTGGCGCATTGAGGCGCGTGCATGTTGTGGGCCTGTCTATTGCTGCCGCAGCTGGCGCTGGACGCTGTCCTTCGGCGTCTGGAAGAACCGCAGGCGCCGTTGGTGCTGGTGCAGGGGCCGGCGCAGCTACGCAACCTGCATTCGGTCAATGCCGCGGCCGCAGCGGCCGGCTTGAAAGCGGGGATGCGGCTGTCGGCGGCGCATGCGCTGATGACGCAGGTGCGCACCATCGATTACGACGCGCAGAACGAAGCGCGCACGCAGCGGTTTCTGGCGGCCTGGGCATACCGGCATAGCTCGCTGGTGAGCCAGCAGTGGTCGCGCGCCATCGTGCTGGAAGCTGCGGCCAGCTTTCGCCTGTTCGGCCCCTGGCCACGCTTCGAGCGCCGCTTGCGCGATGAACTGCAGGCGTTGGGCTTCCAGCACCGGCTTGCGCTGGCGCCCACACCGCGCGCGGCGCGCGTGCTGGCCGGCCTGCGCGATGGCATGGTGGTGACCGAACTGCAGGCCTTGCACCGCACGCTGGACACCGTGCCGGTGCGCCGCGCGGCCTTGCCGGGCGATGCCGGCGAGCGCCTGCAGCACATGGGCGTGCGTACGCTTGCCGCAGTCCGTGCGCTGCCGCGCGACGGCCTGCGTCGGCGTTTCGGGGCCGATCTGCTGGAACATCTGGACCGTCTCTACGGCGATGCCGATGACCCGCTGGACTGCTATGCGCCGCCGGACCATTTCGACCAGCGCGTGGAGCTGGGTTACGAGGTGGAAACGCACCCGGCCTTGCTGTTCCCGCTGCGCCGGTTGATCGGCGACCTGTGCACCTATCTGTCGATCCGCGATGGCGGCGTGCAGCGTTTCGTGCTGCGGCTGGAGCACGAAGAAGGCGCCACCGACGTCGAGATCGGCCTGCTCACGCCCGAGCGTGCGCCCACGCTGGTGTTCGAGCTGGCCCGCAACCGGCTGGAACGGGTGGAGATTCCACGGCCGGTGGTGGCGATGCGCCTGCTGGCCAGGCAGCTGCCGCCGTTCGTGCCGGCCATGCGCGACCTGTTCGATCAACGCGCACAGCAGTCGGTGGACTGGCCGCAGCTGCGCGAGCGGCTGCGTGCGCGGCTGGGCGATGAGGCCGTCTACCGCGTGTTGCCCGCCGACGACCCGCGCCCGGAGCGTGCCTGGCGCCGTGCCATCGGCGATGCAGTACGCGAAGCCGCCGCGCCGGCGCGCCCGCCGCGGCCCACCTGGCTGCTGCCGCAACCGGTGCCGCTGCACGATCCGCAACTGCGCATCGTGTCCGGCCCGGAACGCCTGGAAAGCGGTTGGTGGGACGACGACGAGGCGCGACGCGACTATTACGTGGTGGAAACCGCGCGCGGCCGGCGCGCCTGGGTGTTTGCCGCACCCGGCCACGTGGACGGGTGGATGCTGCACGGGTGGTTTGCGTGAGCGCAGGCATGCCCGCGCGGTCGGAGCAGGTGCCGCCTGGCTGGTCGTGGCGGCTTGGGCGCAAGCGGCTGCCACCGCTGCGGTCAAACGCAATTGGTGTTGCAGCCACGCGATCTGTCGTGCACTGGAAAACCCGTATCGCGCAGCCCGCTGTCGAAGGCGTCCGTGCATGAGCTGGGATGACGGCGTCGATGGGGTGGACCGCGAGACGCCCGGCGGGCGCATGCCGCGTGCCTGGAACGTGGCTGCACGGCTGCGCGCGGCCAACGATGACATCGCCCACAGCCAGGATGCCGATGGCCTGCCTGCGTATGCCGAGCTGCATTGCCTGTCGGACTTTTCGTTTTTGCGTGGTGCGTCCAGTGCCGAGCAGCTGTTTTCCCGCGCGCACCACTGCGGCTACAGCGCGCTGGCGATCACCGACGAATGCTCGCTGGCCGGCATCGTGCGCGGCCTGGAGGCCTCGCGTGCCACCGGGGTGCGGCTGATCGTCGGCAGCGAATTCACCCTGGTCGATGGCACCCGCTTCGTGCTGCTGGTGGAACATGCGCAAGGCTATCCGCAGCTGTGTGCGCTGATCACCACTGCGCGGCGCGCGGCAGGCAAGGGCGCCTATCGGTTGGGGCGCACCGAGGTGGAGGCGCAGTTCCGCGCCGGGGTGCCGGGCGTGTTCGCGTTGTGGTTGCCCGGTGCGCAACCGCAGGCCGAACAGGGCGCGTGGTTGCAGCAGGTATTTGGCGAGCGTGCGTTTCTCGCAGTGGAGCTGCATCGCGAACAGGACGACGCCGCACGGCTGCAGGCGCTGCAACTGCTGGCCCAACGGCTGGGCATGACCGCACTGGCCAGCGGCGATGTGCATATGGCGCAGCGCCGCGAGCGCATCGTGCAGGACACCCTGACCGCCATCCGTCACACACTGCCGCTGGCCGAGTGCGGCGCGCACCTGTTCCGCAATGGCGAGCGCCACCTGCGCACACGCCGCGCATTGGGCAATATCTATCCACCGGCCTTGCTGCAGGCCACGGTGGCGCTGGCGCAGCGCTGCACTTTCGATATTTCCAGGCTTGAATACACCTATCCGCGCGAATTGGTGCCGGAAGGGCATACCCCAACCAGCTATCTGCGACAGCTCACTGAGGCCGGTGTCCGCAATCGTTGGCCGGGCGGCGTCTCGTCCAAGGTGCGCGAGGACATCGAAAAAGAGCTGGCCTTGATCGCGCTGAAAAAGTACGAGGCGTTCTTTCTCACCGTGCACGATGTGGTGCGGTTTGCGCGCTCAAAAAACATCCTCTGCCAGGGGCGCGGCTCATCGGCCAACTCGGCGGTGTGCTATGCGCTGGGCATCACCGCAGTCAATCCCGATGAAACCCGCTTGTTGATGGCGCGCTTCCTGTCCGAAAAACGCGACGAGCCGCCGGATATCGACGTGGATTTCGAGCACGAGCGCCGCGAGGAAGTGCTGCAATACGTCTATGAAAAATACGGTCGCGAACGTGCAGCCCTTGCCGCCACGGTGATCTGCTACCGCGGCAAGAGCGCCGTGCGCGACGTGGCCAAGGCGTTCGGCCTGCCGCCGGACCAGATCGCCTTGCTGGCCAATTGCTACGGCTGGGGCAATGGCGATACGCCGATGGAGCAGCGCATCGAAGAAGCCGGCTTCGATCTGGCCAACCCGCTGATCAACAAGATCCTTGCAGTGACCGAGCAATTGCGCGATCACCCGCGGCATCTGTCGCAGCACGTCGGCGGGTTCGTGATTTCCGACGAACCGCTATCGCTGCTGGTGCCGGTGGAAAACGCGGCAATGCGTGATCGAACCATCATCCAGTGGGACAAGGACGATCTGGAAACCATGAAGCTGCTCAAGGTCGATTGCCTGGCCCTGGGCATGCTCACCTGCATCCGCAAGACGCTGGACCTGGTGCGCGGCCATCGCGGCCGCAGCTACAGCATTGCCACACTTCCGGGCGATGACGCACCCACCTACAAGATGATCCAGCGCGCCGATACCGTGGGCGTGTTCCAGATCGAATCGCGCGCGCAGATGGCGATGCTGCCGCGGCTCAAGCCTTCAGTGTTCTACGATTTGGTGATCGAAGTGGCGATCGTGCGTCCCGGCCCGATCCAGGGCGACATGGTGCACCCGTATCTGCGCAGGCGGCAGGGCCGCGAGCAAGTGAACTATCCATCGCCGGAAGTGGAAGACATCCTCAAGCCGACCCTGGGTGTTCCGCTGTTCCAGGAACAGGTGATGGAACTGCTGATGCATGCGGCCGAATACACCGAGAGCGAAGCCGACAACCTGCGCCGTTCGATGGCGGCCTGGCGTCGCGGTGGCGACATGGAGCAACACCGCGCCCGCGTGCGCGAGCGCATGCAGAAAAAAGGCTACGCCGCCACCTTCATCGACCAGATCTTCGAGCAGATCAAGGGCTTTGGCTCCTACGGGTTTCCGCAGAGCCATGCCGCCTCATTCGCCAAGCTGGTGTATGCCAGCTGCTGGCTCAAGCGTCACGAGCCGGCGGCGTTTGCCTGCGGCCTGCTCAATGCGCAGCCGATGGGGTTTTATTCGGCCAGCCAGATCGTACAGGACGCGCGCCGCGGCAGCCCGGAGCGCCAGCCGGTGGAGGTGTTGCCGGTGGATGTGCTGCATAGCGACTGGGACAACATCCTGGTCGGCGGGCGGCCGTGGCGCAACGATGCCGATCCTGGCGAACAACCGGCGATCCGCCTGGGCATGCGCCAGGTCAGTGGCTTGTCGGAACAGGCCGCCCTACGCATCGTCGCCGCACGCGCGCAACGCGCCTTCGCCGATATAGGCGACCTGTGCCTGCGCGCCGCACTCGACGAAAAAGCGCGCCTGGCACTGGCCGAAGCCGGGGCGTTGCAGTCGATGGTGGGTAACCGCAATGCCGCGCGCTGGGCCATGGCCGGGGTGGAGGCGCGGCGCCCCCTGTTGCCGGGCAGCCCGGCCGAGCGCCTGGTGGAGTTCGAAGCACCGCGCGCCGGCGAAGAGATCCTGGCCGATTACCGCGCGGTCGGTCTGAGCCTGCGCCAGCACCCGATGGCGCTGCTGCGCCCGCAGATGCGCCAGCGGCGCATCCTGGGCCTGCGCGAGCTGCAGGGGCGCCGTCACGGCAGCGGCGTGCACGTGGCCGGGCTGGTCACCCAGCGCCAGCGGCCGGCCACCGCCAAGGGCACCATCTTCGTCACCCTGGAAGACGAGCACGGCATGATCAACGTCATCGTCTGGGCCCATCTGGCGCTGCGCCGCCGACGCGCGCTGCTGGAATCGCGCCTGCTCGCGGTGCGCGGCCGTTGGGAACGCGTGGACGGCGTGGAGCACCTGATCGCCGGCGATCTGTACGACCTCAGCGACTTGCTCGGCCAGATGCAACTGCCCTCGCGGGATTTTCATTGAGCGCCACCCGACGGAGCACACCGGCAACGCAACGATGCGTCATGTCCGTGCGCAGGATGTGGCTGTGCTCGATACAACGTTGCATCACTGCGCGCTGTCACCCCGCGCATCGACAGCCAAACCGCATGACTGCCGGCATCCACGCCCTGGATTGTGACAATCCCGTCAAGTTCGCTCATGGCCACGCTCATCGCCCGGCGGGGCGCGCGATACCGCCGCCAGCGCAAAACCGCACGCGTAGGTGAACATATCCCGCCACCGGTCACTGGCAGCAAAGCGGTCTGTGCTACACCATGCAGGTCCGCGCGGCCGCGCTGGCTTGTCTTTCACCCACGAGGCGATCATGAAGTTGGAGGCGTTGTTCGACCAGTTGCACACCTTGCCCACCGTGCCCAAGGTGGCGCAGGACCTGATCCGTCAGTTCGACGATCCGGACACCAATATCGATACGCTGGCGCACACCATCGAGCGCGATCCGGTGATCGCCGCCAAGGTGCTGCGGCTGGCCAATTCGGCGCGCTTCCATGGCCTGCGCGATTCCACCAGCGTGGAAGATGCCGCCATGCGCCTGGGCTTCAATGCGCTGCGCACGCTGGTGCTGGCCTCGGCGATGACCGGCGCCTTCCGTGCCGGCCCGGGCTTCGACCTCAAGGCGTTCTGGCGCCACAGTTTCGAGGTGGCCGGCATCTGCCGCCTGCTGGCGCGCCAGCATGGGCTGGACCCGGAGACCGCCTTCACCTGCGGCATGATGCACAACATCGGCGAGCTGTTGATCCAGTCCGGCGCTCCGGATTACGCCAGCCGCATCAATCACGAAACCTCGTCCGCCGGGCATGCGGCCGAAGAGACCCTGCAGCTGGGCTTCGGCTATCCGGAGGTAGGTGCCGAGCTGGCGCGCCGCTGGCAGTTGCCCGCCGTCATCCAGGACGCCATTGCCTACCAGGTGCGCCCCGCGGCTGCGCCCGACGGCGCGCGGATGCCGTTGCTGGTCGCCCAGGCGGTGCAGGTCTCCGACGCGCTGCACGCCCACGGCGGTGCCACCCCGGCGGCGCTGGAAGCGGTGCGCGGGCCGTTGATGGATGGCGTGGATCTGGATGCCTTGTTCGCGGCGCTGCCGGAGGTGATCGAAGCCGATCGCGCGTTTGCCGAGTTGCTGCACTGACAGCACTTGCCGCTGCGTCACTCCAGACGCAGCGGCTCGAACGCGCAGCCTTCAACAGGTCGCGTTTCTTGCCCCGGGTACAGGCAGTCACGCCGCGTCGCAGCTGGACTCGCATCGGCGTAGGCGCTAGCGTGGTGCGGATTTTTTGCCTACAGGGGAATGCCCAATGAGCCACGACGCGCAACCGCGCCAGCTCACCTTCCGCGCCGTTGTGCTGGCCATCGTGCTGGCGGTGGTGCTTTCGGCTGCCAACGCCTACCTCGGCCTGTTCGCAGGCCTGACCATCGCCACCGCCATTCCGGCGGCGGTGGTGTCGATGGGCGTGCTGCGCCTGCTCGGCGGCGGCACCATCCTGGAGAACAACATCGTCCAGACCGGCGCTTCGGCCGGGTCGTCGATCGCCGCCGGGGTGATCTTCACCATCCCCGCGCTGGTGATCATGGGCTACTGGCCGGACTTCAAATACTGGTGGGTGCTGGGCATTGCCGGCATGGGCGGGCTGCTGGGCGTGCTGTTCTCGGTGCCGCTGCGGCGCTCGATGATCGTCGAAGACCCGCTGCCGTTCCCCGAGGGCAAGGCGGCGGCCGAGGTGCTCAAGGCCGGTGAAAATCCCGGCCCGGGCCTGAAGATCCTGGCGGTGTCCGGCGCCATCGGCGCGCTGGTCAAACTGGGTGCGGCCAGCGGCCTGCGCGTGATCCCCGATACCTGGGCGCAGGCCACCTACCTGGGCAGCAGCCGCCTGGTGGGGTATATCGGCACCAACCTGTCGCCGGCGCTGCTGGGCGTGGGCTATATCGTCGGCTTGAACGTCGGCATCGTGGTGCTGTCCGGCTCGATCCTGTCCTGGCATATCGCCACTCCGCTCTACCAGCAGTTCTTCATGGGCAGCGATCCGGCACTGGCGCAGAGCCTGGCTGGTGCGCCGGCGGCCGATGCCGCGTTCGGCATCTGGGGCGCGAAGATCCGCTACCTGGGCGTGGGCGCGATGTTGATCGGTGGTGTGTGGACGCTGTTCTCGCTGCGCAAGTCGCTGTTTTCTGGGGTCAAGAGCGGCTTTGCCGCCGCGCGCAAGAGCGGTGGCGGCGTGGTGGCCGACACCGAACGCGACCTGCCGATGAAGTGGATGCTGGTGGCACTGGTGCTGTGCACCTTGCCGCTGCTGGGGCTGTATCAGGCCATCGTGCAGCAGTGGCATGTGTCGATCCCGATGACCATCATCATGATCGTGGCCGGCTTCCTGTTCGTGTCGGTGTCGGGCTATCTGGCCGGGTTGATTGGCTCGTCGAACAACCCGGTCTCCGGCATCACCATTTCCACCATCCTGTTCGCCTCGGCGGTGCTGGTGCTGCTGCTGGGCAAGAGCGGGCTGGTGCCGGTGGGCATCGGTGCCGCGCCGCTGGGCGCGGTGGCCGCGATCATGATCGGCGCGGTGGTGTGCTGCGCGGCGGCGGTGGGCGGCGACAACCTGCAGGATCTCAAGGCCGGCTATCTGGTCGGTGCCACGCCGTGGAAACAGCAGCTGATGCTGGGCATCGGCGCATTCTCGTGCGCATTGATCATGGCGCCCGTGCTGAACCTGCTGGCGCAGGCCTACGGCATCGGCCCGGCCACGCCGCAACATCCCAATTCGCTGGGCGCGCCGCAGGCCACCTTGATGGCGTCGGTGGCCAAGGGCCTGTTCGGCGGCCAGCTGCCGTGGAGCATGATCGCCATCGGTGCGGTGGTGGGTGCAGCCATCATCGCCCTGGACGAATGGTTGAAAGCCACCGGCAAGCGTTTCCGCGTGCCGGTGCTGGCCGCGGCGATCGGTATCTATCTGCCGCTGGAACTGATGGTGCCGATCTTCCTGGGTGGGCTGATCGCGCATCTGGTCGAGCGCTTCCACAACATCGGCGCCGACGACGAAGACGGCCGCGATCGCGTGCATCGCCCGGGCGTGTTGTTCGCCGCCGGCCTGATCACCGGCGAGGCGCTGATGGGCATCGCCATTGCGGTGCCGATCGTGCTGTCCAGCCGCGCCGATGTGCTGGCGTTGTCGGCCACGCTGCAGCTCAACCAATGGTTTGGCCTGGCGATTCTCGCCCTGGTCGGCTGGCTGCTATACCGCGTGGGCAAGCGCGGCGAACAGGCCGCCTGAGCCTGCGACGGACACGGCGCATGCGATGCATGCGCCGTCCTGGCAGGCGCGCAAGGCGGCCTGCTCGCAGCGCATGCCGCTGCCATTTGCAACATCACGACGCATCGTCATCGCAGATCCACCGATTGCCCCTGACTGCGTTCTTGGTCTGCAGGCGTCTTTGCGCCGGCTTTATGCCAGATCCAGGATTCGTGCATAGCGCCTTTATGCCGCCGCTGCGTATCGTGCCGTCTCCCGCACGGATGAGGCGTGACAGTTGCCGCATGCCTCGATCGACCCTGCTGATACCCGCGCCGTAGGCCATCGCGCCGCTGCCGCAGCCGACAAAAACGTTAGCCCAATCACACTGCGTTTCTTTCAAGGCGCGGTTGCGGTCACTTTTTTGTCATGCGAGCTCGACAGTTCGATAGGATCAACCGGACGCTGCCATTGCGGCGTCGTGCAGTCGATCCGCCTCTCCACGTGCATCCCCACCCACTTACTGCTGGTTTGTCGCGTCATCGGCCCAGCACTCTGCCATGGAGTTACTGCAATGCTGACTGTTATCCACCGTTCCTCCTTCCGCGCACCGCGCCTGCCTTTGCTGGCCATCGCCATGGCCGGCGTGCTGTGCGGCCTGGCCACTCAAGCGCAGGCGCAAGACGCCACCGAAGCGGCGCTGTGCACCGACCGGCCGACCAAGGCCAATTCCACCTGTACCGTGCCGACCGGCGCGTGGCAGCTTGAAACCGACATCGGGAGCTACACCCGCGACAGCCAGCCCGGCACACGCACCGAAACCTCGGTGTTCACCAATCCCACGCTCAAGGTCGGCGTCAGCGACCGCATCGACCTGCAGCTCAACTGGGCGCCGCAGCTGCAGGTCAAGACCACCGATCGCACCACCGGCGCACGCAGCAGCCTGAGCGGCGGTGGCGACATCTATCTGCGCATGAAGGCGCGCTTCTACGAAAGCGATACCGCCACTGTCGCGGTGCTGCCATTCGTCAAGGCGCCCACCGCACGCACCGGGTTGGGCAATGACGAATGGGAAGGAGGCGTCGCATTGCCGATTAATTTCGCCTTGCCCAACAGCTTCTCGTTGACCTTCGGCCCGGAGGTCGATTGGTTGGCCGACAGCGATGGCAGCGGCAAGCACATCGCGGTGATCAATGCGATCAACCTGGCCCGCCCGCTGACGTCGAAGCTGTCGATGGCAGTGGAGGTGTGGTCCTCGATCAACCGCGACCCTGCCGACACCATCGAGCAGTATTCGGCCGACATCGCCGCTGCGTATCTGATCAACCCGCTGTTGCAGCTGGACGTGGGCGCCAACTTCGGCCTCAACGAGCGCACTCCGGATGCGCAGGTGTATGTGGGTATGTCGCACCGCTTCTGATGCGCTGCCGCCCGTGCCGCCCATGGGCGGCATGGGTAAGGCGCGCGACGGCGTGCCGCACCATTTCACTCCGCATGACCTCCTGCCTTTGCGCGTGCGCCGCAGCAACGCCTACCATCGACGTTTTGCCGTTGCCGGAGATGTCGATGAAGCTGCGTCACGCCGTATTGCCCCTGTGTTTGCTGGCCGCCTTGCCAAGCCTCGCCGCCGCGCGCGGTTTCGATGTGCGCGACATGGTGGCGCTGGACCGGGTGTCCTCGCCCACGCTCAGCCCGGATGGCAGCGTGGTGCTGTTCGCCAAGCGCCAGGCCAAGACCGCCAATGGCAAGCCGGCCACCAGCCTGTGGGTACGCAATCTGCGCACCCGCGATCTGGCGCCGCCCAAGCGGCTCACGCCCGATGGCTGGAACGTCAACAGCCCGGCGCTGTCGCCGGATGGCAAGACCGTGTACTTCCTCAGCAGCAAGTCCGGCAGCCAGCAGCTGTACGCGCAGCCGCTGGCCGGCGGCACCCCGCAACAGCTCACTGCCTTTGCCGTGGATGTGGACAGCTACAAGCTCTCCCCTGACGGCAAGCGCATCGCCTTCAGTGCGGGCGTGTTCCAGGACTGCGGTTCGGACCTGGGCTGCACCAAGAAGAAGCTGGGCGAGCGCAAGAACCGCAAGGCCAGCGGTGTGGTCTACGACCAGCTGTTCGTGCGCCATTGGGATACCTGGAACGATGGTCGTCGCAATACCTTGTTCGTGGCCGACCTGCCAGCGGCAGGCGCCAAGGCGGTGGTCGGTGCGTCGGCCATCAGCGCCACGCTTGCCGGCGATGCGCCGTCCAAGCCGTTCGGTGGCAACGACGACTACACCTGGTCGCCCGATGGCAGCACCGTAGTGGCCAGCGTGCGCATCCCGCAGCCGCATGGCCCGGAAGCGGGCAAGAACGCCAAGGCCGGCGCCAAGCCCACCGGCAACGACGAGCCCTGGCAGACCAACTTCGACCTGTATCGCCTGGATGCCAGCGGCAAGTCCGCACCGGTGAATCTGACCGCATCCAACCCGGCCTGGGACGCCGGCCCGGTGTTCAGTGCCGATGGCAAGACGCTGTACTACCGCGCCATGAAGCGTCCCGGCTTCGAGGCCGACCGTTTCGGCTTGATGGCGATGGACGTGGCCAGCGGCAAGACGCGCGAGATTGCGCCCAAGTGGGATCGCTCGGCCGGCGAGATCGTCTTGAGCGACGATGGCAGCAGCCTCTACACCAGTGCCGACGACCTCGGCGAGCATCCGTTGTTCAAGATCGACATCGCCAGCGGCGAAGCGACCAAAGTGGTGGGCGAGGGCAGCGTGCATGCACCGACCCTGGCCGGCGCCACGCTGGCGTTCACCCGCAACTCGCTCAAGAGCGGTGACCAGATCGTTGTCAGCGACGTGCAGGGCCAGAATCTGCGTGCCATCACCCAGACTGCGGGCGAGCAGCTGCCGGACGTGCAGTTCGGCGACTACGAGCAGTTCCAGTTCAAGGGCTGGAACAACGACACCGTGCACGGCTACGTGGTCAAGCCGTACAACTACCAGGAAGGCAAGACCTACCCGGTGGCGTTCCTGATCCATGGCGGCCCGCAGGGCAGCTTCGGCAACGGCTGGAGCAACCGCTGGAATCCGCAGACCTACGCCGGCCAGGGCTATGCGGTAGTGATGATCGACTTCCACGGCTCCACCGGTTACGGCCAGGAGTTCACCGATGCGATCAGCCAGCATTGGGGCGACCGCCCGCTGGAAGACCTGCAGAAGGGCTGGACCGCCGCGCAGAAGCAGTACGGCTTCCTCAACGGCGACAAGGCCTGCGCGCTGGGCGCCAGCTACGGCGGCTACATGGTTTATTGGATGGCCGGCAACTGGAATCAGCCGTGGAAGTGCCTGGTCGACCACGACGGCGTGTTCGACAACCGCACCATGGGCTACGCCACCGAGGAGCTGTGGTTCAGCGAATGGGAAAACGGCGGCACGCCGTGGCAGAACCCGGCCGGCTACGAGAAGTTCAACCCGGTGCTGCACGTGGACCAGTGGAAGGTGCCGATGCTGGTGATCCACGGCCAGCAGGATTTCCGCATTCCGGTCGAACAGGGCCTGGCCGCGTTCACCGCGCTGCAGCGCAAGGGCATCGAATCGAAGTTCCTGTACTTCCCGGACGAGAATCACTGGGTGCTCAAGCCGGACAACAGCATCCTGTGGCACGACACCGTCAATGGCTGGTTGAAGCAGCATATCGGCCAGTAAGCTGTGCCATCCCGGCATGTCGCGCAGTGCGGCGTGCCGGGATGATGGTCAACTGTTGCGGGCAATGGAATTGATCTGCGGCGACGTTTCAATGAGCTCGCGACACCGCGCGCTACCTTCCGGATCGGGCCGCGCCGTTGGCTGCCGCATCAGGTGCAAGCAACGCAGCGTCGCTCTTCTCTGTATGGCGTGCAGGCGCAGCGCCTGCTCCCCGCATGCCGTACACAAAGCACTTGATGATGAGCTCGCTTGCCGTAGATCGGCGACGCAAGGCAGCTGATCGACGGCTAGGTCATTTCCCGTACGTCATGTAGACGTGTCAAAATAGCGCTTCCTTAACTTTCTCAATCCCTGCCAGGATCGCAAGGATGTCGCGCATGCGCACGTTTGCCCGCCCCGCCATATTGGCGCTCGCCTTGATGTCCAGCCCTGCCTGGAGCGCCGTACCGCGGCCTGCAGCGGTCGCCGCTGCACACGCGCAGGTCAACGCAACGCCCGCGGCCGGCACGACGAACGATGCGGCCAGCAGCGAGCTGCTGGTGCCGTTGCCGGCAACGCTGAAGTCGGGAATGAGCTACCGCGCGTTCTCGCAGGCGATCGCCGAGCAGGGCTGGCAGCCGGTCGATCCGCTGGCTGCCGACAGCTGCATGGCGGCAGGCGATTGCGAAATCGAATTCGTTGCACCCACCGCCGCCGCGCGTCTGCGTGTGCAGGTGGGGTCGCGGTCCGGCGCGGCGGTCGTGCAGGGCTGGACGGCGCGGCGCACGCCGGCCGATCGCATGGGCGCCACCAGTGCTTCGCTGGACAGCGCCAAGGCCGGCCCCGCTGCAGCCACGGCCACCGTGGCCGAAGATCCGCGCTAGGCGCCTGCAGGCCGCGCGGTCTGTGCGGCGTATCATGAAGCCACGCGCTGATGGTGTTCGCAGGGATTGCGGCCTCGCCGTCCGAGCGACGCGCCTTTCCTGGTCACGAGCCCACCACCCTGCATGAAGAGCATCGATCCTGCCGATCTGGAAGCGTTGTTCGATGCCGTGCCGGACGTGCTGTTCTTCGTCAAGGATCGCGAGGGCCGCTACACCCACGTCAACCAGACCATGCTGCGGCGGCTGGGGCTGAAATCGCGCAAGGACCTGATCGGCAAGCGTGTTGCCGAGGTCTACCCGAGTGGGCTTGGCGCCAACTATGCCAATCAGGACGAACAGGTGCTGGCCGGCGCGGTGATCGACAACCTGCTGGAACTGCATCTGTTCGCCAATCGCGAGCCGGGGTGGTGCCTCACCTGCAAGCGCCCATTGCTGGTGGAGGGCAAGGTGCAGGGCATCATCGGCATCTCGCGCGACCTGGGCCCGCAGGACGGGCACGAATCGCAGTACGAGAAACTGCGCCTGGCGCTGGCCTACCTCAACGCCAACTACGCGCAGAACGTGCGCATGCAGGCGTTGGTGGAGATCACCGGGTTTTCGATGTCCAAGCTGCAGCGTTCGTTCCGCAAGGTGTTCCAACTCACTCCGCAGCAGGTGCTGGCCAAGTTGCGTCTGCAGATGGCCATGCATCTGCTGCACGGCGACAAGAGCCTGACCGAGATCGGCCACGCCTGCGGCTTCAGCGATCAGAGCGCGTTTGCGCGGCAATTCAAGCTGGCAGTGGGCATGACGCCGCGCGAGTATCGCGCGTTGGCGAACGCTGCGCAGTTCCCTGGCGAAAAAATGGCTGAAAGCGGCTGAAAAGATGTAGTCAAAGGCTTGGGTAGTCGAGGGTGCAGCGTCCTCACCACTTGCGGGACACGCCGTGAATCCGTCCATGGAGGCTCGGTGGCGGCATCCATGCCGCCACACGGTCCCGCAAGCGGCGAGGACACCGCACCAGGACGTTGGTCGGTCGCTTGGTAAAAAAGCCGGCAGTCTCGTGCGACGCGTTGGCGTGCTGGTCCGAGTCGCGGAGCGATGCCTAGCCAATCAGACGTACGTCCGGCATGGCTTGCAGCTTTGGACACCGACTATCGCCATTGGTCCTTGCCCGCCCACCGTCGCGGGACCTTTGGCGGCATGGATGCCGCCAAAGAGCTTACATGGACGTACTTGCAGCGTGTCCCGCGATGGTGGGCGGGCAAGGGCCCTGCAGCCTAATCGCAGATATCCGCTCCACAACTGATCTCTCCGCGCGCGCCATGCAATCACTCCACGGCGAGCAGGATTTCCGAGTCATGGCGGCATCTCAATCGCGCTCGAACGCTGAGCGAGTCGTGCGCGCTGTGTCCTCGCCAACACAGGATGTTGATAAGGAGCCAATGAAACGCAATGGGCGCGAAACGACATGACAGTCGCTCGCGCCCAAGTTTGCAGCACTTTTGCCGATGTGGTTACGCCAGCATGCGCACCTTCGGCTCGCGTGCCCACTGACGCGTCTTCGCGGCGGCGATGAATGCCTTGGTATCAGCGGCCGGAACGATGCCTGCATCCTTGCCGACATTGCCTGCCTTGAGCAGCAGCTGCGCACCTTCGTCGAAGGCAATGGCTTTCAGATGCGCCCAGGCGTTGCTGACGAAATCCAGCGCGGCCGATTCATTGGTCAGCAGTTTCGCCGCTTCCGAGGACAACAGCACCGCTACTGCATCGAACACGATCGACGGCGTACCGGCCAACTGTCCGTCGGCGGCCAGCTGCTTGCCGTCGCTGAGCTTGGCACCGCCGAGCTTGGGCGCCACGATCTTGACCGTGGCACCTGCGGACTCGGCCGCCTTGCGCACGGCCTTGATGGCGGCGGCATCGGAACCGTCGTGGATCAGGATGCCCACGGTACGGCCCTGCAAGGTGTCCTTCATCTTGCCGATCAGCTGCAGGGCCGGCGACAACGGCATGTCGGTAGGCGCAACCGCGGCAGGCGGGGCAGGCGGCAGGCGGATCATGCCCATGCCGTCGGCCACACGCTTGGCCAGGCTTTCATCGATATGCCGCAGGTGACCGACGATGGCCTCACGCACATGCGCGGTTTCCACCTTTGACAGCTCGAACACCAGGGCCGAAGCGATATGGGCCTGTTCCGGTGCAGTCTGGCTGCGGAAGAACAGCCGCGCCTGGCTGTAATGGTCGGCAAAGCTTTCCGCACGCACGCGGCCCTTCGCGCCATCCTCTGCGGGCGTGGCGTGGCTGGGGAAGCCGCGCAGCGCCTCGCGCGGCGCATCTGCCTGCAACGAGCTCGGTTCGTAGGCCACGCGACCCTTCGGTACGCCCATCTGCATATGTCCATCGCGCTGGTTGTTGGCGAATGGGCACTTGGGCGCGTTGATCGGAATCTGGTGGAAGTTCGGCCCACCCAGGCGGCTCAGCTGCGTATCCAGGTACGAGAACAGACGGCCTTGCAGCAACGGGTCGTTGCTGAAGTCGATACCGGGCACGATATTGGCCGGGCAGTACGCGACCTGTTCGGTCTCCGCAAAGAAATTGTCCGGCCAGCGGTCCAGCACCATGCGCCCGACGATCTGCAGCGGCACCAGTTCTTCCGGGATGACCTTGGTGGAATCCAGATGATCGAACGGGAAGGCATCGGCCTGCGCTTCGGTGAACAGCTGCACGCCCAATTCCCATTCCGGGAAGTCGCCGTTCTGGATGGCTTCGAAAAGGTCGCGGCGCTGGAAGTCCGGGTCGGCGCCGGCGATCTTGACCGCCTCGTCCCAGATGGTCGATTGCAGGCCAAGCTTGGGACGCCAATGGAATTTGACGAACGTGCTTTCGCCCTTCTCGTTGAGGAAGCGGAAGCTGTGGATGCCGAAGCCTTCGATCATGCGCAGCGAACGCGGAATGGTGCGGTCGCTCATCGCCCACATGATCATGTGCATGGATTCGGGCGACAGCGAAATGAAGTCCCAGAACGTGTCGTGCGCGCTGGCTGCCTGCGGGAAGCCGCGATCCGGTTCCATCTTCACTGCATGGATCAGATCCGGGAACTTCATCGCGTCCTGGATGAAGAACACCGGGATGTTGTTGCCCACCAGATCCCAGTTGCCTTCCTTGGTGTAGAACTTCACCGCAAAGCCGCGCACATCGCGTGGCGTATCCACCGAGCCGGCGCCGCCTGCCACGGTAGAAAAGCGCGTGAACAACGGCGTCTTCTCGCCCACTTCGGTGAAGATCTTGGCGGTGGTGTACTGGCTCAACGACTTGGTCAACTCGAAGTAGCCATGTGCGGCACTGCCGCGCGCATGCACGATGCGCTCGGGGATACGTTCGTGGTCGAAATGGGTGATCTTCTCGCGCAGGATGAAATCTTCCAGCAACGTCGGCCCGCGCGGAGTGGCGCGCAGCGAGTTCTGGTTGTCGCCAACGGGGATGCCCTGGTTGGTGGTCAGCTGCGGATGCGTACCGCCGGCCTTCTGGTGCAGTTCGTCGCCGGTGCCGCGCACATCATGCGCAGTTGCGGAATCGTCGACAGCAGGGGGCTGTGCGGATTTGGGGGACTTGGCCATGGGGACTCCACGTTGGCGGGCTTGAGAGGCGAGCTATTTCGGCGAGCGTGGGAGTACCGCCGTTAATTGCGCGTGTCTGCATGCGAACGAATACTCACATGCGTTCGATTCAGCGGCGCAAAGCGTGCGCTACCGCGCGTTGGATGACCGGCAGACCATCACACAGTTGCCAACGAGATAGCAGCACATCGTGGAATACGGCACGAACGATTTACAATAAATCCAGCGCCTGCTTGCGCGTAGGAGGAGGAAAGGCGCGATCCAGTTCTTCAAGATCCTGCGCCTCCAGATGCAGGCTGCAGGCCGCCGCATTCGCACGCACATGCGCGGGCGTTCCGGACTCCGGGATGGCGATCACCTTGCCGCTGCGGATTGCCCAGGTCAGTGCGACGGCGGTCGCGGCTACACCGCGCCGCTTGCCGATGGCGTGCAGCACCGGATGATCCAGCAAGGCACGGCTGCCCAGTGGCGAATACGCCATCACGGTCACCGCCTGCTCGGCGCACCATGGCAACAGGTCGAATTCGATCCCGCGGCTGCCGGCGTGATACAGCACCTGGTTGACCAGGCAACGCTGCCCACCATCGATGGCCCAGAGGTCTTCCATGTCGTCGACGTCGAAATTCGACACGCCCCAGTCGCGGATCTTGCCAGCGTCGCGCAGCGCCTCGAAGGCGTCCACCACCTCGGTCAAGTCACTGCCACCGCGCCAGTGCAACAGGTAAAGATCCAGGCTGCGCACGCCCAGGCGTTGCAGGCTGGCCTCGCAGGCCCGCGCGATACCACGTGCGCTGGCGTTGCTCGGCAGCACCTTGGACACCAGGTACGGCGGCTGCGCGGTATCGATGACCTGGCCAATCAATTGCTCGGAGCGGCCATTGCCATACATCTCGGCGGTATCGATCAGGCGCATGCCCAGTTGCTGGCCGGCCTGCAAGGCGTCGATCTCCTGCTGCGGCGGATGCCGGCCCTGGCCCAGATTCCAGGAACCCAGGCCCAGTGCCGGAGCCTGCCGCCCGTTGCGTAGCTG
Source organism: Xanthomonas campestris pv. badrii (assembly GCF_012848175.1). Taxonomy (NCBI): domain Bacteria; kingdom Pseudomonadati; phylum Pseudomonadota; class Gammaproteobacteria; order Lysobacterales; family Lysobacteraceae; genus Xanthomonas; species Xanthomonas campestris. The sequence goes on from NZ_CP051651.1 coordinate 1,036,058, forward strand.
CACGGTGGGGCAGGGGGATGACGTAGCGGTGGTCATGGAAGGCTCCTGTAACGGTGAATGCGATGCACCAATGACAGCCCGGATGCGACACGGACCGAACCGTGCGAACTTCCTGGCGGCACGGACAACATTGCCCATGGCGTGTTACGTGCGGCTGATCCTGGTGCGAAAGTCACGGCAGTGCCGGTGGGCGCGCGTCGGCGTGCGCATCCCAGAACGCACAGCGATGACGTTGCACGAAATCCGTGGCTGGCCCGATTCCTTGCGGCGACAGCAGCAACGGGGCATCGCCATCGAAGCGCGGCCACGGCGGACGACCATCGCCATTAGGCTCGCCAGTACGCGCGAACGCACCCCAATAGTCCTGCAGGGTCGTGGAGAACGTCTGCTGCGCGGCAGTGAACCGCGGGCGGCCGCTCAGCACCCACGGGCGCTGGAACAGGTACACCAGCTCGGAGGCGTGATACGCGCCCAGCGGCGGCGAGAACGGCACGCGGAGCAGGCCGTAGGGCGCCTGTGGATCATCGAACTCGTAGGCGTACACCGGCGCCTGCGTGCGCAATGCCCGCCCCAGCCGGCGGGTGGGGCAGGCAAAGCTGCCATCGGTGACGATGTCGGCATACGCATTCCAGCGCGACTGCGCGGCGATGTCCGCGTACTGCGCCATCACGTGGTTGGCCTCAGGGTGCATGCGCTCCACGCGGGAGGCGTAGCCGCTGCGCAGAGTGAGCCCGCCAACATAGGACAGCAGCTGCGCAAACAGCCGCCCTTCATCGCGATTGGTGCCGATCATGACCGGCACCTGCACCTGTTGCGCGCTGGCGATGGCGGCAGCAGGCGGCACAGGCAGCACGTCGCCACCGCTGATCGGTGCCCAGGAATCGCGGCCGGTCAGGCCGCGCCGCTGCGGCTTGGCATCGGCCAGGGCGTCGGCCGGGAGCGCGCGCAGGCATGCCGCCGCATCCGCATCGCTGGCGCATCCCAGCGCTTGCGCCATGCGTGTGCCGCCGTCTTCGGCCGCGTTGCGCGCGATGCTGGAATCGGCAGACAGGCAGCTGCCGCTTTGCAGGATGGCGCGCTGGAACAGGCCCTTTGCCCCTGGCGACACCAGCTGGTAACAGATGCTCCAGGCCCCGGCCGACTCGCCGAACACGGTGACGTTGTGCGCATCGCCACCGAAGGCACCGATATTGCGCTGCACCCAGCGCAGGGCCGCCTGCTGATCGAGCAGGGCGTAGGCGCCTTCGCCTTCGCCACGCAGCGCCGGGTGCGCAAGGAACCCGAATACGCCCAGCCGGTAGTTGGGCGCCACCACGATCACATCCTGGCGCGCGGCCAATGCGCTCAGGTCGTAATCGACATTGCTGCCCAACTGCAGCGCGCCGCCATAGATCCACACCATCACCGCGCGCGGATGCGCGGGCGCAGGGCCGGGCGGAGCATAGAGATTGAGCGTGAGGCAGTCCTCGGAGACATGCTTGTGCCCGAAGCCATAGCGCGGCAGGCAGGCGGGACCGGCCTGCGTGGCATCGCGCACCCGCGTCCATGCCGCCACCGGCTGCGGCGCGCGGAAGCGCAGCGCGCCCACCGGCGGCGCCGCAAACGGCACGCCGAGAAACGCACGCCCCTGCGCGCTGGCCACGCCGCGCACCGGCCCGGTGTCGGTCTGCACCACCACCGCCTGCGCATCGCGCGCCTCCACCAGCGCCGGGACCTCGCCGGGACGACGCGGCGTGCAGCCGCTCACCATGCAGGCGGCCAGCAGCCCAGCGACGAGATGTTTCAGTTCAAGCATGTGCCAGGCTCTGCCAGTACGGTAAGGACGTCCGCCATCATCCCGGCTGCACGTGTAGGCCAGGCAAATGACCCTCTCAGCTGGCGCGCCATGAAAAAACCCAGCCGTTCCCGGCTGGGTGTGTTGCTTACAACGTGCGTCGCACCGCTCAGGCCTCGGCGTCTTCCTTGTACGCATCCACCGGGATGCACGCGCACATGACGTTCTTGTCGCCGTAGACATTGTCCACGCGGGCGACCGGCGGCCAGTACTTCTGCTGCTTGAGGCTGGGCAGCGGGAAGGCGGCCAGTTCGCGCGGGTAGGCGTGGGTCCACTCGCTGGCCGACACCTGGGTGGCAGTGTGCGGGGCGTGCTTGAGTGGGTTGTCCTCGCGGTCCAGGCGGCCGTCTTCGATGGCGCGGATCTCTTCGCGGATCTGGATCATCGCGTCGATGAAGCGGTCCAGTTCATGCTGCGATTCGCTTTCGGTCGGCTCCACCATCAAGGTGCCGGCCACCGGGAAGCTCAAGGTCGGCGCATGGAAGCCGAAGTCGATCAGCCGCTTGGCGATATCCTCGGCACCAATGCCGCTGGTCTTCTCCAGCGGGCGGATGTCCAGGATGCACTCGTGCGCCACCAGCCCGTTGCGGCCGGTGTACAGCGTCTTGTAATGCGGTGCCAGGCGCTTGGCGATGTAGTTGGCATTGAGCAAGGCCACCTGGGTCGCCTTGCGCAGGCCGGCGCTGCCCATCATGGTCACGTACATCCAGCTGATCGGCAGGATCGAGGCGGAGCCATAGGCGGCCGCGCTGACCATGCCGCCGGTGCGCTGGACGTCTGCTGCCCCGCTTCCGGAGTTGAATCCGCCGCCATGGATGGCGGCAGTTTGACCTTCGCCGGCATGGAGGCCGGCACGAGGCAAGTATGGCGCCAGGTGCGACTTCACTGCACACGGGCCCACGCCCGGGCCGCCACCACCGTGCGGAATGCAGAAGGTCTTGTGCAGGTTCAGATGCGACACGTCCGAGCCCCACTTGCCGGGCTTGGCCACGCCAACCAGCGCGTTCATGTTGGCGCCGTCGGTGTAGACCTGGCCGCCATGCGCATGCACCGCTTCGCAGATCGCCACCACGTCTTCTTCGAACACGCCGTGGGTGGACGGGTAGGTGATCATCAGCGCGGCCAGGCGATCGGAATACTTTTCCGCCTTGGCGCGGATGTCATCCACGTCCACGTTGCCGTTGGCATCGCACTTGGTGACCACTACCGTCATGCCGCACATCTGCGCGGAGGCCGGGTTGGTGCCGTGTGCGGATTCGGGGATCAGGCAGATATCGCGATGCGCTTGCCCGCGGGCGCGGTGATAGGCACGGATCGCCAGCAGGCCGGCGTATTCGCCCTGCGCGCCGGAATTGGGCTGCAGGCTCACCGCGTCGTAGCCGGTGCATTCGACCAGCATCGCTTCCAGTTCGTCGATCAACTGCGCATAGCCGGCCGACTGCTCGGCCGGTGCCAGCGGGTGGATCGCGCCGAACTCGGGCCAGGTCACCGGGATCATTTCGGCGGTGGCGTTGAGCTTCATGGTGCAGCTGCCCAACGGGATCATGGTGCGATCCATCGCCAGATCCTTGTCGGCCAGCGAGCGCATGTAGCGCAGCAATTCGTGCTCGCTGTGGTGGGTATTGAACACCGGGTGGGTCAGGAACGGGGTGGTGCGCAGCAGGCCCTGCGGCAAGGCATCGGCGGTGGCGGCATCCAGCGCGTCCACATCGGCCGTGGCACCGAACAGCTGCGCCAGCGCGACCACGTCGGCGCGGGTGGTGGTTTCGTCCAGGCTGATGCCCACCGCTTCGCTGTCGATGGCGCGCAGGTTGATGCCGGCCGCACGCGCACGGGCGTGGATGGCATCGGCATCGATCGCCTTGACGTGGAGGGTGTCGAAGAAATGCTCGCCCACGGTGACGCCGGCGCTGCGCAGTGCGGCAGCCAGGATCGCGGCCAGGCGATGGGTGCGACGCGCGATGCGGGTCAGGCCGTCGGGGCCGTGGTAGACCGCATACATCGAGGCCATCACCGCCAGCAGCACCTGCGCTGTGCAGATGTTGGAGGTGGCCTTCTCGCGGCGGATATGTTGCTCGCGCGTCTGCAGCGTCAAACGGTAAGCAGGATTGCCGGCGGCATCGATCGACACGCCGATCAGGCGGCCGGGCATCGAACGCTTGTAGGCATCGCGGCAGGCCATGAAGGCTGCATGCGGGCCGCCGAAACCGAACGGCACGCCAAAGCGCTGCGAATTGCCGACCACGATGTCTGCGCCCCATTCGCCGGGTGCGGCGATCAGGGTCAGCGCCAGCAGATCGGTGGCCACGGCCACCAGGCCACCTTGCGCGTGCACGGCATCGGCCAGCGCGGCGTGGTCGCCGATGTGACCGAAGCTGTCCGGATACTGCAGCAGCACGCCGAAGCATTCGGCCTGCAGCGCCTCTTCCGGCGTGCCGACGCGCAGCACGATGCCCAGCGGCTCGGCGCGCGTGCGCAGCAGTTCCAGCGTCTGCGGATGCACGGCATCGTGCACGAAGAACGTGTCGGATCTGGACTTGGCCGAACGCTTGGCCAGCGTCATCGCTTCGGCCGCAGCGGTGGCTTCGTCCAGCAGCGAGGCGTTGGCGATCTGCATGCCGGTCAGGTCCGCGCACAGGGTCTGGAAGTTGATCAACGCTTCCATGCGGCCCTGCGAAATCTCTGCCTGGTACGGCGTGTAGGCGGTGTACCAGGCCGGGTTTTCCAGGATGTTGCGCAGGATCACCTTCGGCGTATGCGTGCCGTAATAGCCCTGGCCGATAAAAGTGCGGTGCACCTGGTTCTTGCTGGCGATGGCGCGGATCTTGGCCAGCGCCTCTTCCTCGGTGATCGCCGCGGGCAGCGCAAGTGCGGCCGGCGACTTGATGTTGCCCGGCACGATGGCGTCGGTCATCGCATCCAGGCTGGCGTGGCCGACCACGTCCAGCATCTGCGCGATTTCTGCGTCGTTGGGGCCGATGTGGCGTTCGACGAACGCGCTGTGGTGTTCGAGGTCGCGCAGGGAAGACGGAGTGTGGGACATGGCGGGCATCCGGGGCAGAGGGCATGCGAAAGGTCGGAAGCACCGCAACCGGCATGACGCGCATGGGCGCACCATCACCTGCCGCAGTGGCGGTCTTCCTCGCGCCCCTCTGTCCTTTTGCCTGAGAGTTTGAGAACGCGGCCTGGCGCTGGGCCTGCCTGCGTTCCGTGCCCCTTCGGCGCCGGCATCGGCCGGTCTCTCCAGAGTTGTGTTGAAGATGGTATCGGGCCTGAGCGATTACGGGCTGTTGCGCCTTCGGCAGCGGCAGTGCCGCTTCTCCCACCGTGTTGCCGGCCGATTATAGCGTGGCTGCGCGCCGTGGGGCGGGCAGGCGCGGCCCTGATCCGGGTCCGCACTCGCGTTTGCTTAACCTTGGCACCGCAAGCGCCTATCATCGGCGTCCTTATGCTCATCCCGGCATTGCGACAGGCAGGTGCCGGCGTGCGTCCCCCGATGCACCACGTTTCGGATCCCTGCATGACCCCCACCACGCCTTCCACCCGACGCATGGCGCTGCTGCTGGCCGGGCTGGCGATGTTCGGCCCGTTTTCCATCGACACCATCTTCCCGGCGTTCTCGCGGCTCAGTCGCAGCCTGGCAGTGGACCAGGTGGCGATCCAGCAAACGATCAGCGTGTATCTGCTGGCCTACGGGGCGATGAGCATCGCGCACGGGCCGCTGTCCGACGCCTGGGGCCGCAAGCGGGTGATCCTGGGCGGGCTGGTGCTGTTCATCTCCGCCTCGATCGGCTGCGCGCTGTCGCAGGACCTGCCCACGTTGCTGGCGTTCCGCGCGTTGCAGGGGCTGTCGGCGGGCGTGGGCATGATCGTCGGCCGCGCGGTGATCCGCGACCTGTTCCATGGCCCGGATGCGCAGCGGCTGATGAGCCAGGTGTCGATGATCTTCGGCATTGCGCCGGCCATCGCGCCCATCATCGGCGGCTGGATCCTGCTCAGCGGCGCCGGCTGGCCGCTGATCTTCTGGTTCCTTGTGGCATTCGGACTGGTGCTGTTGGTGGCCACCCTGGTCTGGCTGCCGGAAACCCATCCGGTCCAGGCGCGTACCCCCCTGCAGTTCAAGCGCCTGCTGCAGGACTATGTGCGGATCGGCTTCAATCCGCGGTTCCAGCGGCTGGCTGCGGCAGGGGCGTTCAATTTCGCCGGCATCTTCCTGTACATCGCCTCGGCGCCGGTGCTGATCATGCAGCACCTGGGCCTGGGCGAGGGCGACTTCGCCTGGCTGTTCATCCCCACCATCGGCGGCATGACGCTGGGCTCGTTTCTGTCCGGGCGCATGGCAGGACGCATGGAGCCGGTGCGGCAGATCCGCATCGGGTTCATCTGCTGCGGCGTGGCCGCGCTGGCCAACCTCGGCTACACCATGTCGGTGGCGCAGATCGCCCTGCCATGGGCGGTGCTGCCGATCTTCCTGGCCGGCGTGGGCATGGCGTTGATTTTCCCGATCCTGGCGCTGGCGGTGCTGGACATGTACCCGCACCAGCGCGGCCTTGCGTCCTCGCTGCAGGCCTTCACCCAATTGATGACCAACACGCTGGTGGCCGGTGTGCTGTCGCCGCTGCTGAGTGAACATCCGCGGCATCTGGCGATCGGCATGACCGGTTTTTTCTTGCTGGGCTGGCTATTCTGGCGCTGGGAGCGCCGCAGCGGCCGCCGCCTGCGTCACCGCCAGGCGACCGAGGCGGTCCCGCTGGAACCGGCCGACCACCTTTGACCCGACAGGAGCCTGCATGTCCACCGATTCCAAGTTGCGCCGCGATGCCCGCAAACGCGCCGCCGAGCGCCAGCGCAATCAGGCCGCCGCCAATCCCACGCCGGTCTCCCCGATCGAGCCGCACGCCGAACTGCGCGACCAGCAACGCACCCTGCTGGCCGGCATCGTCCGCCGCGACGGCGAATGGGTATTGGGCATGGACGGCCGCATCGCCGGTGAGAGCACCAGCGCCGCGCAGGTGCTGGCCCTTATCATGCGCGCTGCCGAACTGCACGAACGCCAGGGTACGCCGGTGCGGCTGACCTACTCGGACGCGCTCAAGGACGCCGCGCATGCCGAAGCCCAGGCCGGCGGCATGGAGTTCGAGCAGTTCAAGACCAAATTGAGCGAGCGCTTGCAGGGTGGTGCCAAGCTCAATTGACTCTTGCCGGGCAGCGTCGGCATCGACGCTGTCCGGCGGGCGGGTTGGCCGGTCGTGTGCCACGCGTCAGCGCGTCGCAGCGGGTGCAGGTGTCGTGGGAACCGGAGCGCTGGCCTGCCAACCGCACATCTGCCCCTGGTTCTGCTGCTTGAGCCATTCGCTCATCGGCGCGAAATACTCCAGCATCGGGCCGGCGTCGAGTGTCTCGCTGCCGGTGAGTTCCTTCAGCGTGGTCTGCCACGGTTGGCTGGAGCCGCGTTGCAGCATCGACCAGAATTTCTGCCCGGCATCCTTGTTGCCGTAGAAGCTGCACTCGTACAGCGGGCCCTGGTGGCCGGCCGCCTGGCACAGGCCCTTGTAGAACTGGAACTGCAGGATGTGCGCAAGGAAGTACCGCGTATAGGGCGTATTGCCCGGCACATGGTACTTGGCGCCAGGATCGAAGAACTCCTCGCCACGCGTGCTGACCGGCGCCACGCCCTGGTACCTGGCCTTCAGGTCCCACCAGGCCTGGTTGTAGTGCTCCGGCGTGATCGAGCCATCGAACACGCCCCAGCGCCAGCGGTCGATCATCAGGCCGAAGGGCAGGAACGCCACCTTGCTCAAGGCCATGCGCATCTGCGAATTGATCAGCGCTTCGCGGCCGGCTTGCTGCTCGCCCACCATGCCGATCGACTGCAGGTACTTCGGCGTCATCGCCAGCACGATGGTGTCGCCGATCGCTTCGTGGAAGCCGTCGTTGGCGCCGTTCTGGAACAGCGGCGGCAACGGGTTATAGGCCAGGTCGTAATAGATGTGGCCGAGCTCGTGGTAGATGGTGGTGAAGTCTTCTTCGGTCGGCCTGATGCACATCTTGGTGCGCACATCCGCGCCGATGCCCTGGCCCGGCTCGCCACCCATGTTCATGTCCCAGGCGCTGGCATGGCAGACCACGTCGCGGTCCAGCGGCTTGATGAACTGCGAGCGCTGCCAATAGCTCTCTGGCAGCTTGGGCATGCCCAGCGAGGTGTAGAACTCCTGTGCGCGCTCGCTCATCTGTTTGGCGGTGCGCAGTTGTGCCTCGCGCTCGGCGTTGAAGCGTGCGGCAGCACCGCCATCGCCACCGGTGTTGCGTGCCAGCACCGCGCTCAGATTGCCCTGGTACTGTTTTTCCAGGGCGGAGGTGATGTCCAGGTCGCCGGCGCCCGGATAGGGCTGCAGCAGGTCCCACAGGTTGCTCCAGTCCTGCTGCCACATATTGCCCATCAGGTGCGCGGGCAACAGCCCGCCGGGCAGCTCGCCCTTGTCCTTGCCGTATTGGGTGTCCAGCTTGCCGCGCGCGTAGCACTGCAGCTGCGCGTACAGCGGTTTGACTTGTTCCCACAGCCGATCGGTTTCGCTCGCCAGTTGCGCCGGCGGCATGTCGTAGCCGCTGCGCCACATCACCCCGACATCGGCAAAGCCCAGGCCGCGCGCGCCCTCGTTGGCCAGCTCGACAAAGCGCTGGTAGTCCTTGCGCATCGGCTGCGCGGTGCCGTGCCAGCCCTGCCAGGCATCGAGTTGCGCGTCGTAGTCGCGGCTGCTGGCCAATACCTGTTCCAGCTCGCCGAGTTGGCGGCAGCGGCGCTGCTCGCCATCGCCCATGCAGTAGCTGCCGGCGCCGTAGTCGCCCTCCATCTTGGCCGCGATGCGGGTGAGTTCGGCCAGTTTGGTCGCATCGCGCGGTGCGGGCAGGGCGCTCATCAGCTTGAGCAATTGCAGGGCGCGCGCGCTGTCGGCCGACATCGGCGTGCCGGCATACTGCTTGGATTGTTCGATCCAGCGATCCAGCTGCGCCAGCGAGCGCTCGTTGGCCTTGGCTGCCAGCAGCTGCGAATCGCCATTGATGTAGGTCGAGGACAGCCACTGCGCGGCGGTGACCTCCGGATAGGCGGCCTTGTATTCGGCATTGATGCGCGCAACGAAGGCATCGGCGCTTTCGGCAGGCACGGGTTTGGTTGCAGCAGGTGTGCTTGGCGGTGCGGCGTCCCGGCGGCAGGCCGACAGCCATACGGTGCCGGCGGCCACGGCCAGTGCCAGCAACAGCAGACGAGGATTCACGGGTGGTCCTTGCGGTGACGTCCGGGCAAAGGCTAGAGCGCGCCAGGCGTCAGGGCAAGCAGGACAACCGTTTCAAGCACGGTAGCGGCGAGGCGGCAAGCGCGTCGTCGCCATGCAGGTCGGGTTCGGAACGTTTCAGCCGGCAGCTGCGCAGGCCCGGGAGCGCATTGCCGGCACCCGAACGCGGCATGTCTCCCTCCCTGACGCTTCCGGCACGCTCGCGGCATCGCCTTGTCAGCCGCTCTTCGTCGTGCATTGCGCGAACACATCGCGTTCGCGTGCATAAATGCTGGTCTTGACCTGCATCAGGCCCAGCACCGAGGGGAACAGCGCGTCCTGGTCAGTGTACTGGCCGGCACGGTGGCGCAGGCAGGTCTCGTCCAGGCCACGGTCGCGCGCGAACTCCGGCGAGAACCACATCACCATCGGCACGTGGGTCTGCTCTTTCGGCGCGATGGCGTACGGCACGCCATGCAGGTACAGGCCTTTTTCGCCCAGTGACTCGCCGTGATCGGAGAGATAGATCATGGCAGTGTCGTAGTCGGGTAGGCCGCGCAGGGTGTGGATGGCCTGACTGAGGAAATGATCGGTATAGCCGATGGAATTGTCGTAGGCGTTGACGATGTCCTGGCGGCTGCAGCTGCCCAGGTCGGCGGTCTTGCAGACCGGCTTGTAGCGTTCGAACTGTGCCGGGTAGCGTTCGAAGTAACTGGGGCCGTGGCTACCGAGTTGATGCAGCACCACCACGCGGTCGCCCGGCTTGGCGCGCACCTGCGCGGCCAGGTCGCCGAGCAGGATTTCGTCCATGCACCGGCCATCGGCGCACAGCCCCGGCGTGGTGGCGTCATCGAGTTTCTGCAGTTGCAGGCCATCGCAGACGCCCTTGCAACCGGATTGGTTGTCGCGCCACAAGGTCGAAATGCCGGCGTGCTCGAGCACATGCAGCAGCGACTGGTGACCACGGATGGTGTCTTCGTTGTAGTCGCGGCGGCCGAACGGCGAGAACATGCAGGGCACCGAGACCTCGGTGCTGGTGCCGCAGGAATGCATGTCCGGAAAATTGATCACTCCGGCCTGCGCCAGCTCCGGCGTGGTCTGCCGCGCATAGCCATTGAGGCCCCAGTTCTGCGCACGCACGGTTTCGCCCAGCACCACCAGCAACAGGCGCGGGCGACTGCCGGCTGCGCGCGGGGTGGCCATGGCATCGTGTTCAACCGGTTGCTTGGGTGCGTGCTTGATCGGCGAGTCGGACTTCAGGTTCTGGCGCAGCGCGACGATGTAATTGATCGGCGTGGCCAGGTAGCGCACTTCGCGGTGATTGCGCATCAAGGCCGAGATGTCCTGGAACGACAGCATGGCACCGCCTGCACCCACTACGGCCACCGCCAGCAGGAAGCCGCCCCGCCACAGCAGCGACTTGCCCACGCTGCGCGCGCGCAGGCGGATGCGCCACAGCAGCACGGTCGGTATCAGGAAGTAGCACAGCAGCGGAAAGATCAGGCCTGGTGTGAGCAGCTCGCGCGATTCCTTGTGGTCGGTATGCAGCACGTTGCGCAGCATGTCCGCATCCAGATAGACGTTGTAGCTGTCCATGTAGTGCGCGGCCAATGCGGTGGTGAACAGCAGCAACGTCAGCAATGGTTTGGCGTTCCAGCGCCAGACCAGCATCCCCAGCAGCAGTGCATTTGCTGCGACCAGCAACGCCATCAACGAAAGCGCAAATCCAGGACTGCCCGGATGCGTGGCCATCGCCGTACGCCAGAACAACTGGTTGCACACCAGCGCAAAGAACAGGCTCGACAGCAGGATCAGTGTTTCGGTGGACACCGTGGGGCGCATGCTCCACGTCAGCGTGTGCGAGCTGATCCGCCCGCGCGGTTCCGGTAGCCAGGTACTCATGCTGCATCCCCCGATGGCAACATCGCATCACGCACGCCGCGTGGCCGAGCCAGCATCACGCCGTACAAGGTGATCGCGGTGAACCAGCACACCGCCAGCGACCACAGGTCGTGCGACAGAAAATGCGCGCCGCGCAGCTGTTGCGCAATACCGAAAGTGAGACCTGCTGCCAGACCTATGAACAAGCCTGGCAAGCGCCATGCAGGACGGAGAGACAGCGCACAGAAATACAGCGCCACCCACGCATAACCGGCACTCGCGTGACCTGCAGGAAAGCAACCGGACGCAGCCAGGCCGTGGCGTGATTCGAACAGCCCAATCATCGCTTGCGTGCCGCCATAGCGGCTCAGGTCCCAGGGGCAATCCATTGCGGTCCACGCCTTGAGCAGCGAGACCAGCGAGGTCGACAGTGCAACCGAAGCGCCCAGATACGTGAGTGGCCAGCGCAGCACGCGCAGGCGCGGCTTGCACCACGCTGCCACGGCCAGGATCACCACGCTGACGCCGGCTGCCGTACTCAACCATTTGCCGACACGATGCACCACGCCGCTGGTGACCCAATGGTCCTTGAGCAGCCAATGCCCGCCTTCCAGCCGATACAACGCATCGGCCACCCATTGGTCGCCACCGGCGCCCATCAGCAAGGCACTGGCCACCAGCACGCCTGCCAGCGGCATCCAGAGATGGCGGGCAAGAAAGCGCGTGTGCGCAACGGTGGCGGTGCGTGCCAGGGCAGGCGAAAAAGCCGGAAGCGTGGTCATCGAAGCGTGGGCCCGTGTCAATGCCCGGCATCTTCGAAACCCGGATGTCGGAGAGCGGTCGGACCGGAGTTGCCCAGGCGTTAACCCAACACCTGGCGTTCAGTCCGCGTCGCTGTCGCCGCCGGTTTGTTCGGTCTCGGACGCATTGCCTTTGCAACCGGCATGCCACGCCGTGCCCGGAATCAGCTGCCATTGATTGCGGTTGGATTCGCCGATGTCGATGCGCTGGGCCGGATCGATGCAGGCCGGTACCGCCTGCTTGAGCACGAACAGCCAGCGCTTTTCCGGCGCTTGCGCCAGCCACGGGCCGGCTTTGGCCCACTGCGCCTGCCAACTCGCCTTGAAGCCGAAGTCGGTCACCGGCCGGTCGGCCTGCAGCAGGTTCTGCTCGCGCCAGGCCAGCATGCCGAGTTCGGCATCGGGCCCGATGCGTTGACCCACGCGTTGCATCAGCCGTGCAGAGGAACTGTACGGATCCAGCGCCGGCATCAGGCCCAGGCCATGGACCATCCATAGCGCAGCGGTCATCGCCACCACTGCCGTCCCGGCGCGTTTGCCGCGCGACCAGACCACCGCGCCGGCACCGATCACGCCCAGGCCGAGTAGCCAGAATCCCACCGACTGCAGCGAGGCAAGTTCCATCCCGCGTTTCAAGGCGGTGTTTTCCGCCCAGGGCAGATGCAGCGCGATCCCGCCGCCCAGCACCAGCCCGGCGAGCGCCAGCACCACCACGTAGCCGGTGAGCACGGCGCGCACGCCGCGCCTTTGCAACAGCCCGGCCAGCAACGGCGCTGCCGCCATGCACAGCGCGGGCAGCATTGGAAAGAGATAGACCTCGCGCTTGCCCGGGCTGGCGCTGAAGAACAGCAGGACCAGCACGCTCCACGCCAGCAGCAACACATAGCGCGGATCGCCGCGGCGCAACCGGCGCCACCACGCCTGCAACAGCCAGGGCAGCAACAGGCAGCCCGGCAGCCACAAGGTGGCAATCACCTGCAGGTAGTACCAGGCCGGTTTGACGTGATGCCAGGCGTGCGCGTAGCGGGTGCCGGTCTGCTTGAACAGCAATTCCTGCGCGTAGGCGTGCAACTGCGGGTCCTGGCTGTGCAACAGCGCGATGCCCAGCGGCCCCAGCCACACCGCGGTGCCGGCCACGAACGCCGGCAGCACCAGCAACCAGGTGCGGCCGGCCTGCGCGCGCGCAGGCAATACGCTCCACGGCCTGCGCGGCAGCGCCATCCACGGCAGCAACACCAGCAGCGGCAAGAAGCCCACGCCCTTGGTGACCGTGCCGACGCCAGCGGCGAACAACCCCAGTGACCACGCGCGCCAATCCCGCCCGCGCAGCAGATGGCGCAGCATTCCCCACAACGCCAGCGTGGTCAGCGCCACCAGTACCATGTCGATCTGCGCGCGCTTGGCCATCAGGCCGAACTGCAGCACCGCGAACAAGGCCAGCACCGCATGGCCAGCCACGCGCCGGTTCCACAGCCGGCGTGTCAGATCCCAGGTCAGCCACAGCGTGGCCAGTGCGGCCAGCAGCGAGGGCAACAGGAACGCCACCGGCCAGTGCGGCACCAGCTCATAGGTGGCCGCCTGCAGCCACATGAACACCGGCGGCTTTTCCGCGTACAGCTCGCTGCCACGGTGCGGCAGCAACCACTGGCCGCTGTCGACCATGGTGCGCGCAGCCAGCACGAAGCGCGGCTCGTCTGGCGGATTGGGCTGGCGCAGCCCCAGGCCGGCCAGCAGGCTGACAAGGATCAGCAGTGATGCGACCAGCAGCGCGGGGCGGCGGGGCAGGAAGGCAGAGGTGGCAGGCGACACGCGCACGCCCCGGTGAAAAGGGGCGAAACGATAGCTGGCAACCTTGTCGGAAATGTGTCGGACACCTTGCCGGCGCGCGCGCAGGGCCCCCGGGGCGGCCGGGTTCGGCTGGCCTCGGGTAGGATGCGCACAGCGTCCCTGTCGGACCGTTCTGGAATCGCGCGCATGCGGCTGCTGGTCATCGAAGACAACCGCAACATGGTTGCCAATCTGTTCGATTATTTCGAAGCCCGCGGGCACACCCTGGACGCCGCGCCGGACGGCATCACCGGCCTGCACCTGGCCACCACCCAGCAGTACGACGTGCTGGTGCTGGACTGGATGATGCCGCGCATGGACGGCCCGGAGGTGTTGCGCCGCCTGCGCGAGCAGCATCATTCCGAACTGCCGGTGATCATGCTCACTGCGCGCGACGAATTGCCCGACAAGATCGCCGGCTTTCGCGCCGGCGCCGACGATTACCTGACCAAGCCGTTCGCGCTGCCCGAGCTGGAAGTACGCATCGATGCCTTGCTCGCGCGTGCGCATGGTCGGCGCCGCAGCAAATTATTGCAGGTGGCCGACCTGCGGCTGGACCTGGCCACCCTGGAAGCCACCCGGTCCGGCCAGGTGCTGCATCTGTATCCGGCCTGCCGCAAGTTGCTGGAAGTGCTGATGCAGGCCAGCCCGGCAGCGGTCACCCGGCAACGCCTGGAGCAGGCGCTGTGGGGCGACGACCCACCCGATGGCGACATGCTGCGTTCGCATATCTACGAACTGCGTCGCAGCGTGGATGGTCCGTTCGCGCACAAGCTGATCCACACCCTGCCGCGGCTCGGCTATCGCCTGGCGGAGCTGGATGCCGCTGGCCAGGCGGCAGGCAACGAGTGCGTCGATGGCTAAGCAGCGCCCGCTGGGCCGCCGGGTCATGCTGTGGCTGTTCGGCTATACCTTGCTGATGACGCTGGCGGTGTTCGGCACGGCGCAGTATCTGCACGAGCGCGCCGAACACGGCGTGTGGCGCTCGCTGCTTAATTCAGAACTGGACAGCATCTTGGAGCGCAGTGCGCGCAATCCGGACTACCACTGGCAGGACTCGGACACCTTGCGGCTGTACCGCATCGATGGCTCGGCCGGCGTGCCGCCGGTGCTGCGCACGCTGCACCCCGGCCTGCACGACGAGCTGGAGATCGCCGGCCGCCAGAGCGCGGTGATGGTGCGCGACACGCCGCAGGCAGGCCGCCTGGCGCTGGTGCTGGACATCACCGATTTCGAGGCGCTGGAAAAATTTCTCACCCGCTGGATGCTGGCGGCCGGCGTCGCGTTGATCGGCATCACCTTGCTGATGGGTACCTACGCGATGGCCCGGCTGGTGCACCCGCTGGTGGAGCTGGCGCGCGACATCGGTGCATTGCGTCCGGGCCGAGGCGCGCAGCAGATCACCGTGGGCGCGCAGGGCAGTGCCGAGCTCTACGTCATCGCCGATGCGCTCAACGACTACCTGGAACGCAACAGCCAGTTCGTCGAGCGCGAGCGCGCCTTCATCGATAGCGCCAGCCACGAGTTGCGCACGCCGATCGCGGTGATCGGCAATGCGGTGGAACTGGCGCTGGAACAGCCGGACACCCCGCCCATTGTGCGCCATCAGTTGCAGCGCATCGCGCAGACCAGCGCCTCAGTGGAGCAACTGATCACCTTGCTGCTGGTGCTTGCCAAGGACCCGGGGCGGCTGGTGCGCAGCAGCGATACCGTGCGGCTGGATCAACTGCTGCCGGAAATCGTGGCCGACCATGCGCATCTGTGTGCCGACAAGGACCTGCAGGTGGTCATCGACCCGCTCCCGCCGTGTAGCCTGACCGCGCCGGTGGCCATCGTGCAGACCGCCATCGGCAACCTGCTGCGTAACGCCATCGAGAACAGCGACCGCGGCGTCATCCGCATCGGCCTGTCCGCGCCCGGCGTGGTGCGCATTGCCGACCCGGGGCATGGAATGACGCCGGAGGAAATCAGCGCCATCTACGCGCGTCTGGCGCGCGGCAATGCACGGCAGGGCAACGGCATCGGCCTGGAATTGATCGGACGCTTGTGCGAACACCTGGGCTGGCATCTGCAGCTGGATTCCAACGCAGGGCAGGGCACGGTGGCTACGTTGGACCTGTCCGGTGCCACTGCCGCGAGTGAATCTGGGGCGACCTAAAGCGGCTACCAATCGGTATCGGCAGGGCCATGCAGGTCCAATTCGCCGTCCACGTCGCTCCGACAGCCGCTGACGGCGCTGTGCCGGTCGCCGTTCCTAGGCTGGCAGCAAACCACGCGCATCCAGCCAGCTGCGCGCGTTTTCCGCATCCTGCTCGAACCAGGCGCGGGTAGAACCCAGGCGATAGGTGTAGCCCCAGGCATCCATGTCGGCCATCAGCCGTGCGCTGCCCACACCGGGCAACTGCTCGGCCAGCAGGATCTGCAGATAACAGGTGGCATCTTCTTCATCCACCGAATCGGTGGCATCGGTATGCACGGCGGCACGTTTGTCGGCAGGTAGTACGATCAGATGTCCGGCCTCGTGCAGCATCGAATGCACCGGCGTGTCGTCGCGCACATACACATCGCAACCGATGATGCCGGCCTCCGGTTCGCCCCAGAAACTGCCCGGTATTGCCGCGCCGGTGGCCACCCGATGCAGGCGTAGCCCGTAGCGGGCAAGCAGGGCGGCCGGTGCATCCAGGCCGATATCGGCCACGCGCAGCACGCCGGACGTGTCGGAGGCGGAATCAGGATGAGGGGTCACGCTCGGTGGCTCATGGTCAGGCGCGCGGCAAGCGCGCAGTGGGCAGAAACCAAAACGGCACCGTGCTGCCGCGGTACCGTCGGGAGGATGGCGTGGCCGTTGCCACACAGCGCGCCTGCTCGTGCAAGGGGCGCGCCGGCATCCATGGCCGCGCTTACTTGTCGCCGTCTTCCGGCAGCGCGACCGAGATATCCAGCACGTCGTGCTCGCCGTCCTTGACCAGATCAACCCGCACCGCATCGGCGTCGATGTTGACGTACTTCTTGATCACTTCCAGCAATTCGCGCTGCATCAGCGGCAGGTAATCCGGCCCGCCGCGGTGGTTGCGCTCCTGCGCAATGATGATCTGCAGGCGGTTCTTGGCCGTCTCGGCGGTGTTCTTCTTGCTCTTGAGAAAATCGAGCAGGCCCATGCTTACCCTCCGAACAGCTTGCTGAAGAAGCCTTTCTTCTCCACGGATGTGAATCGCATCGGGCGCTCCTCGCCCATGATGCGGGCGACTGCGTCGTCATACGCCTGGCCGGCCGGGGACTCGGCATCCAGGATCACCGGTTCGCCCTTGTTGGAGGCGTTGAGCACGTCGCCGGATTCGGGAATGACGCCGATCGCCTTCAGACCCAGCACTTCTTCCACGTCGGTGATGCTGAGCATCTCGCCGCCTTCCACGCGGCCGGGGCTGTAGCGGGTCAGCAGCAGGAACGCCGGCACCGCCTTGCCTTCCTCGGCCTTGCGGGTCTTGGAATCGAGCAGGCCGATGATGCGGTCGGAGTCGCGCACCGAGGACACTTCCGGGTTCACCACCACCACCGCACGGTCGGCGAAGTACATCGCCAGGAACGCGCCTTTTTCGATACCGGCCGGCGAGTCGCAGACGATGTAGTCGAAGCCGTCGGCGGCCAGGTCCTTGAGCACCTTCTCCACGCCTTCCTGGGTCAGCGCGTCCTTGTCGCGGGTCTGCGAGGCGGCCAGGACGTACAGGTTCTCGAACCGCTTGTCCTTGATCAGCGATTGCTTGAGCGTGGCTTCGCCATGCACGACGTTGACGAAGTCGTACACCACGCGCCGCTCGCAGCCCATGATCAGGTCCAGGTTGCGCAGGCCGACGTCGAAGTCGATGACGGCGACCTTCTTGCCGCGCCGCGCCAGCCCGCAGGCCAGGCTCGCGCTGGTGGTGGTCTTGCCGACGCCGCCCTTGCCGGAGGTGACTACGATGATTTCAGCCAAAGGATTTCTCCGAATATTTCTGTGGTTGGGCCGCGTCAATCAAGCGCAGCGATCTTGATCTGATCCTGCTCCAGCCAGACCTGGACGGCCTTGCCACGCAGGTCCATGGGAACATCGTCCAGCACCTTGTAGTGGCCAGCGATGGCAACCAGTTCGGCGTGGAAGTCGCGGCAGAAGATGCGCGCGTCCGGGTTGCCCTGCGCGCCGGCCAAAGCGCGGCCACGCAGGGTACCGTAGATATGGATGCTGCCGTCGGCGATGACCTCGGCCCCGGCGCCCACCGTATTGAGTACGGTCAGGTCGCAGTGTTCCGCATACAGCTGCTGGCCCGAGCGCACCGCGGTGCGTTGCATGCGGCCAGGCGCCGGGCGTGCGGCCGGCGGCGCCGGTTCGGCGCGCGCAGGGGGCGGTGGTGGTGGTGGCGGGCTGACCGCGGTCGGCTCGTACTGGGCACGGAACTTGGCCAGCAACGGCACGCCGAGCTGCTGTGACAGCAGGTCGATCTCGCTGGTGCCGTAGGCCAGTGCCACCGGCAGCACGCCGGCATCGCGCAGGCCATCCAGCAGCGCCTTGGCGGTGGCCATGTCCGGCACCTGCGACAGCCCGCCGAAATCCAGGATCACCGCCGCACGCCCGAACAGCTTGGGCGCGCGGGTCACGCGCTCACGCATTTCCTGCACCAGCCGCGCCACGTCCAGGGTGCGCACGCGCAAATTGGCGATGCCCACCTGGCCGATCTTCAGTTCGCCGGCCTGTTCAAAATCCACATTCACACTTGCCACGCCTCAGGTCCCCGTCGATGGATTGGCGGTGGCGGCGGCATGACGCGGCCGGCCCACCCACGGCAATTCTTCGGGCAAGGTGCCGCCGTAGGTCTCCTTGACCCAGGGATAGCTGCACATGTCCTTCATCAGCATGCTGGCGCGCACGTCCACGTCCGGCATGGTGTTCTGGCCCACTTCGCGGAAGCCGAAGCTGCCATGGAACAGCAGCGCCGCGTCGGCGCCATGGTCCAGGAACACCTCGCAGGCCAGCTGCGGGTAACGCAGCTCGGTGTAGCTCTGCACGTCGGCGTAGAACGCCCGCCCGACGCCGCCGCCGCGACGGCGGCTGGCAACCACGATGCGGTCGATATAGAAGAATTCCGGGTGACGGTCCCGGAACCAGGCGAAATTGCTGCTGTCATGGGCACTGCCGCTGCCGAAACCGACCAGGAAGCCGGCCAGGTTGCCGTCGCGCTCGGCGACGCGGAAATATTCGGCCTGGGCGTAGAACCGTTGCAGCTTGGTTGAATCCAGCGGCAGGATCGCCAGTCCGGCATTGTTGTTCAGGGCCAGGACGGAATCGAGCTCGTGCTCGCGCACGTCGCGGATGACGATCGACATTGGGACTCCGTGGGGTAACGCTCTCGACCCGAAATCGGATCTGCGTTGGATTATTACATGCGTGGCCTGAAGCGGCGACCCGGCGCGTGCTCGGCGGCCGGGTCGCGCGTGCCGGCGATGGGCCGCCACGCAGCGCCCGATGCATGCCGCCGCCACCTGCTCCGCCACCGGGGCGACCGCTGGCCCGAAGGCGCCGGCAGGCGCATGCATGACTTCCGGCAAGAGGGCAGCGGCCGCGCTTGGGCCTAAGATGCGGACATGTTGGGATACCTCAGTCATACGCGCGTCCTGCGCTTTGCCGGCCTGTTCACCTGGGCAATGATCGCCATGCCGTTGGTGTTCATCTACTGGGCGCCCGCCGAGGACGGCGACCACCGCAGTGTGATGGAGGCGGCGATGATGTCGGCGTTCTTCGTCGGCTTCGGGGCCAGCTATTTCTGGTTGACGCGCGGCCTGAGCAGCGGTGGCCATGCCCACTGGTACGACCGGCTGATCCTGCTGCTGCTCACGATCTGCGCGCTCGCGGTGAGCTACCTCACCCGGACCGGGCTCGGCAGCATCCTCATGATGGTGGCGGCCGGCGTGATCCCCTGGCTGTTGCCGCTGCGCGTCGGCGTGGTCTGGCTGGTGCTGAGCCAGTTGGCCGTGCTTCCGGTCTACCACCTGTTGCTGGGGTTTCCGGTCTCCGGCGCGCTGATGCAGTCGCTGCTCTACGGCGGCTTTTCGATGTTCATCTTCGTCACCAGCCTGGTGGCCCGCCAGCAGGCAGAAGCCCGCGAGGAACAGCGCCGGCTCAACGCCGAACTGCGTGCCACCCGTGCGCTGCTGGCCGAAAGCGCGCGCATCAACGAACGCACCCGCATCTCGCGCGAGCTGCACGACCTGCTGGGGCATCACCTGACCGCGCTCAGCCTCAACCTGGAGGTGGCCGGCCACATCACCGAAGGCCAGGCCCAGGAGCATGTGCGCCAGGCGCATACCCTGGCCAAGCTGCTGCTCACCGACGTGCGCGAAGCGGTCAGCCAGTTGCGCGACAGCGGCGCGATCGACCTGGAAGCGGCGCTGCGGCCGCTGGTCACCCAGGTGCCGTCGCTGGACATCCACCTGGACATCGCCCAGCCGCTGACCCTGGACGACCCCGAGCGCGCCCATGTGCTGCTGCGTTGCACCCAGGAGATCATCACCAATGCGGTGCGCCACGCTGGCGCGCGTAACCTGTGGATCCAGGTGCGGCGCGATGCGGAGACGGTGTTGATCGATGCCCGCGACGATGGCCATGGCGCCGATGCGGTGGCGCCCGGCAACGGCTTGCGCGGCATGCGTGAGCGGCTCAGCCAGTATGGTGGGCAGCTGGAAATCCAAACCCGGCGGGGTGACGGCTTCGGCCTGCGCATCTCCGTTCCAGGCGCGCCGGCACTGATGCCTGCGGCCGTGACTCAAGGAGTGTTTTGATGATCCGTGTGTGCCTGGTCGACGACCAAACCCTGGTGCGCCAGGGGATCCGCTCGCTGTTGGCGCTGGATAACGGCATCGAGGTGGTGGCCGAGGCCTCGGACGGAAAGCAGGCGGTGGAGCAGATTCCGCAGATCCAGCCCGACGTGGTGCTGATGGACATGCGCATGCCGGTGATGTCCGGCCTGGAGGCGCTGCAGATGCTCTCGCGCAACGGCACGCTGCCGCCGACCATCATCCTGACCACCTTCGACGACGACCAGCTGGTCCTGGCCGGGCTCAAGGCCGGCGCCAAGGGCTACCTGCTCAAGGATGTCTCGCTGGAGCAGCTGGTCGGGGCCATCCGCACCGTGGCCGATGGCGGTTCGCTGGTGCAGCCGGCAGTGACCCAGCGCCTGCTCTCGGGCCTGGAACACATGCGCAACGAGTTCGTCAGCCTGGACCGGCCCGATCCGCTCACCGACCGCGAGACCGAAATCCTGCGATTGATGGCCAGCGGCTTTTCCAACAAGGAGATCGCCAATTCGCTGGGCGTGGCCGAGGGCACCATCAAGAATCACGTCTCCAACATCCTCTCCAAGCTCGGCGTACGCGACCGTACCCGCGCGGTACTGAAGGCGTTCGAACTGCAACTGGTCTGACGGCAGGATGTCCCGCCCGGCGCAGCGCGCCGGGCGTTCGCGGGCGCGCAAGCCTGCGGCTTGCAGGCGGCGCCCGCTCACCCTGTCCAAGTAACGAGTGCGGTGGCGCCGGCTTGCCTGCGGCTTGCATCGTCTGGGGTCTTGCGACAGCCCGCTTCGCTCCGGTCGGGCGTCGCGTCCTGGCGGCATCACACGCAGGCAGCGTGGGATGTGCATGATGGCTGCGCGCAGTCGGCGCAAACCCTTGCAACGGCTGGGATTGCGCAGCTCCACCGCGACGTTGCACGCGCTGAATGACACCGCAAGACCGCGCTACCCGTCGCACAACTGAACATCTTTGCCGAAGCCTGCTAGGATGGTGGCTTCGCTTCACCCAACCCGGCCGTGGGATCGGCCCCGGAGACCTCCTGAATGACCCGTATTATCGAGTTCCTGATCGCCTTGGGGATCGTGGCTGGCTTGTTTGTCGTGGTGGGCTTGGTGTTGCCCTCGGAGCGGCAGATGTCCGAGAGTGTTGAGACCAACCGCAGAATGACGATTGTTTACGACACCGTGAACAGCTTCCGTCGGTTCAAGGATTGGAACCCGCTTGTGCTGCGCGACCCGAAGATCCAGCTGAAGCTGGCCGGCCCGGAAGAGGGCAAGGGCGCACGCGTCGAATACAGCTCCAACGAGGGCTACATCGGCAACGGCAGCTGGGAAATCAAAAACACCGTCAAGAACGAGCGTGTCGAGATCGCGATCGAAGATCCCACCAAGGGCTACGACAAGGTCACCAATTTCACTCTGGCGCCGACCGGCAAGAACAACAAGAACGTCAAGATCACCCAGGACTACAGCGTCAAGTACGGCTGGAACCTGTTCGGTCGCTACGCCGGCCTGTATGTCAGCCGCCACGTGGGCGACGACCTGAAGCTGGGTCTGTCGCGTCTGGCCACCGTACTGGCCACCGTGCCGAACTTCGACTACCGCGCGCAGCTGGATGGCAAGCCGGTGTTGAGCGATCTCAAGATCGTCGACGTGCCGGCCGAAGACCTGCTGGTCGTCACCGCGGGCAATATCGACCGCGACAACGAGACGATCAAGAAGTCGATCAAGGACAACCAGGAGTGGATCAAGCGCGTGATGGACGCCAATGGTCTGGAAGCGGCTGGTCCGGTCCGTATCGTCACCACCGACTTCGCCACCGACAAGTACGCGTTCGACGTCGTGCAGCCGGTCCGCAAGCGTGCCGGTGGTGCGCCGAAGGCCGATGCCAAGACCGACACCGCCAAGGCCGGTGCCAAGAAGGATGACGCGGCAGCCGCTGCTCCGGTCGATGCGACTCCGGTCGCTGCCACCGGCGAAGAACTGAAGCTCAATATTCCGTCCGAGGCACCGGTGAAGTACCAGCGTACTCCGGCGCACCGTTCGGCCTTTGCGACCTATGCAGGTCACATGGCTGGTCTGGATGCCGTGCGTAACTCGCTGCGCGCCTGGGCTGCCACCAGCGGCATGGACGTGACCGAGCGTCCGTACGAAAGCTGGA
The DNA here is from genome assembly GCF_012848175.1 of Xanthomonas campestris pv. badrii. NCBI lineage: Bacteria > Pseudomonadati > Pseudomonadota > Gammaproteobacteria > Lysobacterales > Lysobacteraceae > Xanthomonas > Xanthomonas campestris. The sequence goes on from NZ_CP051651.1 coordinate 1,058,647, forward strand.
AGGGCGGCGTGGACAAGTCGTTCACCCAGGACGGTACCTATGATGTCTACTGGGCCATCAAGTAATCGCCTCGCCGCGATGACCTGATCCAGACCAAAGCGCGCCGCAGTCCTGCGGCGCGCTTTTTTTTGCGCTACGGCGCTGCCAGGGAAGTTGCCCGCATGGCTTTGCTCGACCGTCGTAAGAAACACCCCTCATTGCTGGCGTTCTGCGGCGGCCTGCTGGCCGCCATGGCAGTCGGGTTGTCGGCTTACGCCTCGCACGGCGTGGCCGATGCGCTGGTGCAGTCGCGGCTGCAGTTGGCGTCGCTGTATGCGTTCGGCCATGGCGCGGTGCTGACTGTGCTGGGCGCTACCGAAACGCGCGTCCTCGGGCGGGGGGGCCTGTACCTGCTGCTGCTCGGAACGCTGCTGTTTGCCGGCAGCCTGGCCGGCGGCGCGTTGCTGCACTGGCCGACCAGCCTGGCACCGGTGGGCGGCGTCAGCCTGATGCTGGGCTGGGTGGTGCTGGCCATCGGCGCCTTGAGGCGCTGAGATGCCGCGGCATGCGCGCGGGTTCGATGTAGAGGCCGCCTTCGCGCATCTGGCCCGGCGCGATCGCGCGCTGGGCGCCTGGATGAAGCGTATCGGCCCCATCGCGCCGCAGCCGGGTTGGCGCAAGCCGTTCGACCCGGTGGATGCGTTGGCGCGGGCGATCCTGTTCCAGCAGCTCAGTGGCAAGGCCGCGTCCACCATCGTGGCACGGGTGGAGGTGGCCATCGGCGCGAGCCGGTTGCATGCCGACACGCTGGCGCGCGTGGACGATGCCGCGCTGCGCGCCTGCGGTGTGTCCGGCAACAAGGCATTGGCGCTACGCGATCTGGCGCAGCGCGAACTGGCCGGTGAGATTCCTTCGCTGCGCCAATTGGCCTTCATGTCCGACCAAGCCATTGTCGATGCGCTGGTGCCGGTGCGCGGCATCGGTCGCTGGACGGTGGAGATGATGCTGATGTTCCGCCTGGGCCGCCCGGACCTGCTGCCCATCGACGACCTGGGCGTGCGCAAGGGTGCCCAGCGCGTGGACAAGCACGACCAGATGCCTGCCCCCAGGGCATTGGCCGAACGCGGCGAACGCTGGGGCCCGTACCGCACCTACGCCGCGTTTTATCTATGGAAGATCGCCGACTTCAGCGTGGCCGCCAAGGTGCCGACACCGCGTTCCCAGGAGTGATCGAACGCGCAAGCGCGGCGCGACCGCTGCACGCGTCAAGCCGCATGCCAGCGCCAGTGCCACGGCTCGTAGACGATGCCATGCGGGTTGTGGCGCGGGTAGCTCAGGCGATAGCCGAAATGCGGCGCATGCTGGCTCAGCCAGGCAAACGCCGCGGTGGACTCGAACGATTCTTCGGCCGGCGGTTCGCCCGGGGTGCCGATATCCAGCGCGTCGCCGCTGTGGTGCTCGCTGAAACCAGGGGCGGCGTTGACTGCCAGGATCTGATCCAGGGTGAGTCCGCGGCCGAACTTGCGCTCGAAGATGCCAAGTTGGTAATCGTGGCTGCGATAGCCGGAGATGGCATCCAGCACGATGTCCGTTCGCAGCGCTGCCGCACGCATCAGGCGCCATGCACGCGCCGCGCCTGCGCTGAGCCATAGTGGCCGGCCGAAGCGATCGCGCCCGGAAAGGTGCAACGTCGCCGGCTCGGCGATCAGCTGCAGGCCGGTTTGTTGCTGATAACCGTCTGTATCCAGCCCGAGTTGGCTCAGGCGGCGTTGCAGGCCGTCGACCATCAGCGTTGCGCCGTGCGGCTGTTGCATGCGGGCAGCGGCGGCCTGCAGCCGGTCCAGCGCCGCGTCCAGCCCGGGCTCGCGTGCCAGCCGCGGTATCAGCGGCATGAGGCCGTGTGCCAGCTGCGCGGCCAGATAACGTCCGTCGCGCTTGCGCCGCAGCAGCCAGTCGGCCTGTGCCAGTACGCGGGCGTCGGCGTTGCCGTGGGCGCGCATCAAGGCGGCGGGCAGCAACTCGATGCTGGTGGTGTTGAGCAGCAGGGTCGGGGTCGGGCGCATCGCAACAGGGTAGGGCCAAGTGTTGCCTACGGCCAGCTGCAGCCAAAGCAGCCAACAAAACGACTGTGCAGCCGTCGAACGGCCGCGACCCTTGCTCGCGACGGCATTGCCACCCATGCACCGCGGTTCGTCGATGCCCGGCTGATGACTGCTCGCGATGGTCTGTCGGCCGCTGTTGAATCCTCCAGCAGTTCGTCCCGGCGGTCATCACGCGAGATGTCGCCGACGAGCATGTATGCCAGCGCGATGGTGGCTGAGCCCACGGGTCTGGTCATGCCGAGGGTTCCTTGTCGCCCTGCGGCTTCGGTAGCCGCCCGGCTTTGCGCAGCGCGTCGCGCAGCACGTATTCGATCTGCGCGTTGAGGCTGCGCAGTTCGTCGTCGGCCCAGCGTTGCGCGGCGGCCAGGACATCGGCGTTGATGCGCAGCGGGTAGGCCTTCTTTTCGCTCATTCGCCGGTCCTGCGACTGCCGTGGCGGCGCAGGTGCATGACCATCGACACGATCAGCGTATTGACGCCGATGATCATGCCGATCACCACCGCATAGATGCCGGCGCGGTTGTCGCCCACCCAATACAGGCACGCGGCGCCGACCAGGATCACCAGGCTGATCAACGCCCAGCGCAGGCCCAGGCCGCGCGCGCGGTCATCGTCGTCCGCCCCGATCGAGGCGGCGATCGCCAACGCAGGCAACCCCGAAAGCGCAACCACCAGCGGCACCATCACATTCATTGCATCACCTCAATACAGCGAGCCGGCGTTGACCACCGGTTGGGTCCCGCGATCAGAACACAACACGGTAAGCAGGTTGCTGACCATGTGCGCCTTGCGCTCTTCGTCCAGCTGCACTACGCCATTCTTCTGCAGCTCGGCCAGCGCCATTTCGACCATGCCCACCGCGCCCGCCACGATGCGTGTGCGTGCGGCGATCACCGCGTTGGCCTGCTGGCGCTGCAGCATGGCCTGGGCGATCTCCGGTGCATAGGCCAGATGGCTGATGCGTGCTTCGATCACGTCCACGCCGGCCTGGGTAAGCCGTTCGTCCAGGTGCCGCTTGAGCTGTTCGCTGATTTCGGACGGGTGGCTGCGTAGCGAAATCTGGCCTTCTTCGTGCTGGTCGTAAGGGTAGCTGGTGGCCATCGCGCGCAATGCCGCTTCCGACTGGATATGCACGAAGCTTTCGTAGTCGTCCACGTTGTACACGGCCTCGGAGGCATCGAGCACCTGCCACACGATCACCGCGGCGATCTCGATCGGGCTGCCGTCCAGTTCATTGACCTTGAGCCGTCCGCTTTCGAAATTGCGCACGCGCTGGCTGACCCGGCGCTTGGCGTAGAAGGGGCTGTTCCAGCGCATCCCCGGGTCCTTGACCGTGCCGACGTACTTGCCGAACAGGCTCAGGACGGCTGCCTGGTTCGGCTCCAGCGTGTACAGGCCGACCAGGACGAACACATTGCCGGCAGCGACCAGAATGGCCGGCAGCATGGACAGGGCCGGCAGCAAGCCCATGCCCGCGGCGATCAGCACGGTGGCAGCCAGCAGCAGGACGACGACACTGACGGCGATCACTGGAATGCCGGGAAAAGAACCGAGCGACTTCTCTTTCATGGCTGGGGCGTCCTTGTGGTTTGGAAGAAAGATATCAAATTGATATCAATTGTGGGCGGGTTTCCGACCGGCGGTCGTGGCATCGGCCCGCTAGAATGGCTGCCCCTTTCGATCTGGATGACGCCTCATGACCACCCTCGGCACCCCGCTGTCGCCTTCCGCCACCCGCGTGCTGCTGCTGGGCTCGGGCGAACTGGGCAAGGAAGTGGCGATCGAGCTGCAGCGCTTCGGTGTGGAGGTGATCGCGGCCGACCGCTACGCGAATGCGCCGGCGATGCAGGTGGCGCATCGCTCGCACGTGCTGAACATGCTCGATCCCGCCGCCTTGCGCGCGCTGATCGCCAGCGAGCGGCCGCACCTGATCGTGCCGGAGATCGAGGCCATCCATACCGAGACCCTGGTGGCGCTGGAACGCGAGCAGGGCCAGAAGGTCATCCCCACCGCGCGCGCCGCGCGCCTGACCATGGACCGCGAAGGCATCCGCCGTCTGGCTGCCGAAACGCTGGGCCTGCCGACCTCGCCATACCGCTTCGTCGACACCGCCGCGCAATACCGCGAGGCGATCGCCGCGGTTGGCCTGCCCTGCGTGGTCAAGCCGGTGATGTCGTCCTCCGGCAAGGGCCAGAGCACGTTGCGCAGCGAGGCCGATATCGATGCCGCGTGGGAGTACGCGCAGACCGGTGGGCGCGCCGGTGCCGGCCGCTGCATCGTCGAAGGCTTCATCGATTTCGATTACGAAATCACCTTGCTCACCGTGCGGCATGCCGGCGGCACCTCGTACTGCGATCCCATCGGCCACTGGCAGCAGGACGGCGATTACCGCGAAAGCTGGCAGCCGCAGCCGATGTCGGAGGCTGCATTGCGTCGCTCGCAGCAGATCGCAAAAGCCATCACCGACGACCTCGGCGGCTGGGGCCTGTTCGGCGTGGAGCTGTTCGTCAAGGGCGACGAGGTGTGGTTCAGCGAAGTGTCGCCGCGTCCGCACGACACCGGTCTGGTCACGCTGGTCTCGCAGGACCTGAGCGAATTCGCGCTGCATGCCCGCGCCATTCTCGGCTTGCCGGTGGGCGCGGAAGATGGCGGGGTGATCCGTCAGAGTGGCCCGTCGGCCTCCTGCGCGCTGTTGGCGCATGGCAATGGCGTGCCGGTGTTCGACGCCGTGGCCGACGCGCTGCGCGACCCGGATACCGCGCTGCGACTGTTCGGCAAACCGCGCGTGGATGGTCACCGCCGTGTCGGCGTCACGCTGGCGCGCGCGCAGAGCATCGATGCTGCACGTGAGAAAGCGCGTGTTGCGGCTGCGGCGCTGACGATCCAGCTGCAGGGCTGATCGCCGCACATTCTGAGAAGTGCAGCGCACCGCTGCACTTCTTCAACCCGCCAGACGCCGCGGGTTTCGATGTGTCGCCATGACCGGCGTCCCTGGCCCATGCAAACCGCACCAGGCTTCGCGCGTACCCTCATCCGCCCGGTCGGGGCACCTTCTCCCCATAAAGGAGGACAATGCCCGGCGGCAGAAGCAAACACGCGAGTGCCGCTCGACTCAGATCACTGGTGATCAACCGACGTGATCTGTTCAAGGCGAGCAGCACTGCGCCTACAAACGCGACTCACCGCACGTGCCTGCGTCGGCCTACCAGGCAAGCGCGAAAAGCGCAGACGGACCAGAAACTCGCCCTTCCGAATCCCAAATCCCCACTCCCCCAATCCCGGCTACCAAACAACATCCACCCACACCGCATGGTGGTCGCTGCCATCGGCGATCGCCGCCTCCGGCGCGCTGCTCGCCGGCCAGAAGATGCCGCTGCCGACCAGGGTGAACTGGCGCGAGGGCAGCACGTAGTCCAGGCGCATGGTGCCGGCCTGCGGGCCGAAGTCGCCGGTGACCTGGTGCGGGTCGCCGACATGCGCGATGCCTTGCGCGGCGTATTCGGCCGTCTTTTCCGGGCCGCCGGCGCTGCCCGGGGTGGGGTACTGGAGCACGCGCGGGTGATCGATCAGCGCACGGATCGCTTCATGGCGGCCGGCGCCATCGATCGGGTCGTTGTTCAGATCGCCCAGGATGACGAAGCGCGCATCGGCGGGAAGGCCGCCGCAGGCACCTTGGTCGTCGCATAGCCAGCGCCGGCTGTCGGCCGCGTTGTCCAGGTACGCACGCCACAGCGCGAGCTCATCGTGGTTGCGTGCGGCGTTGCGTTTTTCCGCGCCATCGAACACCGGCGGGGTGGGGTGCGACACCAGTGCGTGCACCACGCCCAGCGGCGTGCGCACCGGCACGTCCCAGTGCGATTTGGACGACAACCGCAGCTGCGCCCAGACCGCGTCGCTATAAAACGCGGTGCGCGTGGTCGGGTCGATCGGCCGCAGTGCGCCCGGCAACGTGCTCCACTTCAGCAGCTGGAAACTGCGCACGGCCTGCGTATCGATCGGATACCGCGACAGGACCAGCATGCCGTACTGGCCTGGATGCAGGCCAAAGCCCCAGGCATCGTTGCCGCGGTTGCGGCCATTGCCGCCGACACTGCCGCTGTTGTCCAGATCCAGCCCGCTCGGGACGCCCGTGTTGACCGGCGCCAGATACCGATACGGATAACGCAGCGGCTCGCCGCCCCCCGGCTGTGCCACCTGCAGGTAACGCTGCTGGAACAGATCGGCGGCGCGGTGGTCCGGATCGAAATCGAATTCGTTGAGCAGCACCAGATCCGGGCGCACGCGCTGCAGCACTGCGGCGATCTTGCGCGCATGTGCGCTGTCGCCCTGCAGTTCGGCAATCAAGCCGCCCGCTTGGTCCGAATACAGCGAGGTGTTGTAGGTGGCGATGCGCAGTGGCGCTGCAACAGGCCTGGCAGGCGAGGGGTCGGACGCGGTGGTGGTGGACGGCATGCGATGGGTGCAGGCGGTGCACAGCGCGGTGAGCGCGAGCAGCAGGAGAGGTTTGATCATCGCCGAATTCTCGCATGGCCGATGCGACAGGCCGATGTCGCCGTTTGGCAGCTCACGGGGCTGGCGCGCTGGCGGGCAGCCCACGCCAGTGGCGGCCATCGTAGGCCTCCAGCGCATTGAAGCGGCGCTTGTAGTTCATCTTGGCGTGGCCATCGATCCAGTAGCCCAGATAGACATGCGCCCGTCGCTCGCGCTGTGCCCACTGGATCTGCTGCAGGATCGCGAAGGTCCCCAGGCTGCGTGCAGCCGCATCGGGCGCATAGAACGTGTACACGGCCGACAAGGCATGGTCGGTGACATCGGTGACCGCCACGGCAAGCAAGTCCCCGGGGCCGTGCGCGACAGGTGCCTGGCGGATTTCCAGAAAGCGCCCGTGCGACCAGCCGCCGATCAGGAACTGGTCGAACTCGGTGGCGCCATGCTCGTCCATGCCGCCACCGGGATGCCGGTGCTTGAGGTAGCGCCGGTACAGCGCAAGTTGCTCCTCGGTACGTTCGGCGGCGACCACGCGCACTACCAGGTCCTGGTTGCGCGCCAGGCAGCGGCGTTGGCTGCGATCGGGATGGAACGCATCCACCGCGATGCGCACCGGCACGCAGGCGCGGCAGCGTTCGCAATGCGGGCGGTAGACCAGGTCGCCGGAGCGGCGAAATCCCCATGCCAGGGCCTGCGGGTAGATCGTTCCCAGGCGCGGATCGTGTGGATCCAGCACCAGGTCGCGCGCCTGGCGGTCCGACCAGTAGCCACAGGGATGCTCGCCGGTCTGGAACAGGCGCAGGTCGTCGTGGGTGTCGGCATGGATGGCCATGCGCGCAGGATAGCGCCTGCGCGTCGCAACAGCGGCGACTGTCCGCCGGATGAATACGGCCGATGCGCGCGTCAACGCAAGCGCCAGCGGCTCGTTGATGTGGATGTTGGTGGCAGCGCACGGTGGATCCGGGTGCACCACCCACGCGATGCGGCCCATGCAGGTGCCGCGTGTGGTTCCCACAGATCAGGAGTTTCTCATGACGTCCCGCAAACCCTTTCTTGCCCTGGCCATGCTGGCCGCGCTGTCCACCGGCGCAGTCGTCGCCGCCACCCCGCCGGCATCCGGCGACGCGCCGCGTCCTGCCAAGCTCGACAGCAATGGCGATGGCGTGATCGACCGCAGCGAAGCGGCCGCCAACCCGAAGCTGGCTGCGCAGTTCGATACGCTGGACGCCAACAAGGATGGCAAGCTCTCGCGCGATGAGCGTCCGCATCACCGTGGCCCGGGGCGCGAAGGTCGCCGCGCGTGGCTGGCCAAGTTCGACACCAACAAGGACGGGCGCATCAGCCGCGAGGAGGCCAAGGCCGATCCGAAATTCGCTGCACGCTTCGAGCAGATGGACGTCAACAAGGATGGCTTCATCGATCATGCCGACCGCGAGCTGCGCATGCAGCAGCATCGCGATGCGTGGTTTGCCAAGGCCGATACCGACAAGGACGGCAAGCTGAGCAAGGCCGAATTCGATGCGGCCTCGAAGCTGCGCGGCAAGCACGGCCCGCGTGGTCCGGGCGAGCATGGCGACCACGGCAAGCGTGCGATGCCGGCCAAGCCTGCTGCCGGTAACTGATCGAGGGGCGCGCATGCCCCGTCCGAAGGACACGGCGAGGGCATGCGCTCGCCGTGCACCACGCTCAACGCAAGTGCTAGTGGTAGTCAGCAACACGTAACAAGGCGCCGATCGACCGACGGCCTCCTGCGCGAGCAGGGGGCCGTTTTTTGCTCGCAAGGGCCTGCCACTGATGGTGCAGCAGTGACGCCAGGCCGGCCTTACAGCATTCCCAGTTGCACGTAGTGACGCACGATGGGCAGCATGACCGCTGCCACGCTCGCCAGCATGGCGCCCGGACTGAACATGCAGCGGTACAGCAGCGGTGCCCGCGTGAAATCCAGCGTATCGGCGGTCATCGGCGCACTCCATGTCCTGTTCCCAGCATGACGCATGCCGGCGATGGATGTGACCGAACCGACGACGCCGGGGGCCGGCGCGCCGTCGGCTGGTTGCGTTGCCCTCTCGCCGGCCGCGCTCAGCGCGCCGGCTGGATCCGCACGCGCACTTCGTCGTCTTCTGCTGCCGGTTGGGCGGCGTCATGCGCCGGCGGCTGTTGCGATGCCGGCTGCGCCGCTGGTGCCAATTGTGTCGGTGCGCTGCGATGACGCATCACCACCACCATGGCCACGGCGCCGATGACCAGCAGCAGGACCAGCCGGATCCGCCAGGCCCAACTGCGCGCGCTGGCACTGGAGCCGTTCTCGCCGTCGCGGAAGGTGTACTCCACGTTGGGCAAGTCGCGGCGGGTGGTGTCGAGCAGGCGCGCGTCGCGCAGCAGATCGCGCGCACGCGGCTGGTCGTTGGCATGCACGATCCACACGGTGGGCTGGGCCTGCGCGTTGCTTTGCTCCAGATACCTGAACTGGCCGCCGCGCTTGCCCTGGTAGGAACGGCCATTGCTGATGCGGATCTCGATTCCCGCATCGCGCAACAGATTGGCGACGCCCTCGGCGGTTTCGATACGTTGACTGCTGAAGATCTTGCGCATGGTGGAAGACGCCGTTGGGTCCGGAACAGATGGCGCCGTTGAGGCGCCGGTTCAAGATGCAATATCGGGATGCGGTTGCTGCCGTCCGGTGGCCGCATCGCACGGCACGGGAGCATGCCAGTTTGCAGCCTCTGCAGCGTGCGGGGGAATGTGCTGCGGCGCGTTCAACCAGGGGCCGCAGTGCACTGGGGCGATCGACCGGCGCACCCGGGCCACGCCGCTGTGCTCTACTCCTTGGCCGGCACTGCGCTCGCGCTGCCGTCGGGTAGCACACGGATCAGGCCTTCCTGCGTGGTGCTGGCAACCAATACGCCGTCGCGGGTGAAGAACTGCCCGCGCGCCAGGCCACGCGAGCCTTGCGCGGTGGGGCTGTCCAGCGAGTACAGCAGCCAGTCGTCGGTGCGGAACGGGCGATGGAACCACAACGCATGATCCAGCGAGGCCATCTGCACGTTCGGCGTGTAATAACTGATGCCGTGCGGAAACGTCGAGGTGCCCAGTAACTGGAAGTCCGAGGCATAGGCCAGCAGTGCCTGGTGCAGGCCGACGTCGTCGCCGATGGGGTCGGTCAGGCGCAGCCACATCTGCTGGAATGGCGGGCGCTTGGGCGGCTTGAGTTCGTCGCGCGCAAACACATGACGAAACTCGAACGGCCCGCCGCGCGAGAGCCAGCGTTGCACCTTGGCCGGCAGGCTGGCCAACACCTCCGGCGCCAGGGGGGCGGCCGGTTCGATGTCTTCCGGCGGCGGCACCACCGGCATTGCCGATTGATGTTCGGCGCCGTCTTCGCGCTCCTGGAACGAGGCCGCGCAGAAGAAGATCACCTTGCCGTGCTGGATCGCAGTGACGCGCCGTACCGAAAAACTGCCGCCATCACGGGTGCGATCGACGTCGTAGACGATGGGGTGATCGATATTGCCGGCACGCAGGAAATAGGCATGCAGCGAATGCGCCTGGCGGCCGTTTTCCACCGTGGCCTGCGCCGCCGACAGCGCCTGACCCAATACCTGGCCGCCGAACACGTACTTGGTGCCGATGTCGCGGCTCTGGCCGCGGAACAGGTTGTCTTCCAGGCGCTCCAGCGACAGCAGGCTGATCAGTTCGGAGACCACGGGTTCGGCATTGGCGGACAAGAGGCTGGCCTGGGCGTGCGAAGGAGGGCGATTATACCGAGCCGCCCGCCGGGCACCGTGCCGCGGCTGGCTCAGGCCTTGTGCAGGCGCGCCGCCAGGCCCTGCAATGCAGCCTGGGCGTCGGGCGCGTACCAGCCATCGACGAAGCGCTCCAGCTGGATCAGTTCCGGGGCCAGGGCCGCGCGCAGGTCTGCGCGTGCCACCGCACGCGTGGCCAGCATCGGTTGACGCGGCAGCTGCTGCAGTTCGTGCAGCCAGGCCACTGCGCGCGCGGTGACCAGCTCGCCATCGACCAATTCATCCACCAGGCCGATCTGTACCGCCTGTTCGGCCGGCAGCAGCTGCCCGGCGATCAACAGGCGCTCGGCGCGGTGCGCGCCGACCACGCGGCGCAACAGCCGCTGGATGCCTTCCGGTGCGGCCAGGCCGACCTGCACTTCGTTCAAGCCGATCGCATACGGTCTGGCGGTGTCGGCACTGCGCGCCATGACCCGGTAATCGCAGCACAGTGCCAAAACGCAGCCGCCGGCCGGCGCATGCCCGCCGATCGCCGCCACTACCGGAATGCGGCTGTTTGCCAGCGCCTGCGCGGCCTGGAAGAACGCCGTCCAGCTGGCCAGCAATGCGGCACGGTCGGTGCCATGCGCCAGCAGCTGCGGCACATCCATGCCGCCGGAGAAGATCCGCTCGCTGCCAGACAGCACGATGCCGTCGGCCTCGTCGCCGGCCTGCTGCACCGCAGCGCTCAGGGCCTGGCACAGGGCACTGTCCAGCGCGTTGACCGGCGGGCGCGCCAGACGGATTTCGCGAACTCGGCCATGGTCTAAGATCTGGATGCTCATTCGGGGCTCCTGGAGGTCGGGTCATGATAGACGGCAGTCGAAGCAGGCGGCACCTGCGTGCGCGTGTGCTGCTCGGTGCGGTGGTAATGCTGGGCAGTGCGGGTGTCGCAGCGCAGTGCCTGCCGGAGTTCAGCCAGGGCTGGATCCGCATTCCGCCGCCCGGTGGCATGGGGATGGCGGCCGGCTTCGGGCAGTTCCACAACGGCTGCGCGCAGCCGCTGAAGGTCACCGCGGTCAGCAGCAGTGCGTTTGCCGATGTGTCCCTGCACGAAACCACGCAACGCAATGGCGTCAGCCGCATGCGCACGGTGCCCGAGCTGGCGTTGCCGGCCGGTGGGACGGTGCCCTTGGCGCCGGGTGGCCTGCACCTGATGCTGATGGAGGCCCGCGCGCCCTTGCAGGAAGGCGCGCAGGTGCCGGTGACGTTCACCTTGCAGGATGGTCGCCAGATCAAGGCAACGCTTCAGGCCCGCAAGCGCGCGCCGGGGTCGTAAGGTCGCAGCATCGGCGCTGCGTGCCGTTCCCGGGCAGTGGGCGCTCGCGCTGTCTGCGCGCTTGGCCAGCGCAGCCATGGACGGGCGAACCAAGACGATGCGGCTGGGCATGACGCCGACGTGCAATGCCGGTGGCAACGCCACCGAAGCGGCATAAAAAACGGCGGCTCCCGGGAGAGCCGCCGTCGTTGTCACGGTCCTGCAGGTTGGCTGCGCGGCGTCGGCTCAGCTGCTGGCGATGCGTACCGCGTCCGGGAGTGCAGCGCTCTTGCCGGTCTGCGTGTCGATCCACACCACCACGACATTGCCATCCGAATACAGCTTGCTGTCGTCCTTCTGGTCGAAGATGCGGTGGCCGATGGTCACGCTGCTGGTGCCCAGGCGCTCGACGAACAGCTCCACGGTGATGTCGTTCGGCCAGATCAGCGGTTGCTTGTAGTTGACGTTGGTGGCGGCCACCACCGGGGCGATGCGATCGGTCATCGATACGCCTTGCACGCCCAGCATCCAGCGCACGCGCGCCTCTTCCAGGTAGGAAATGTACTTGGCGTTGTTGACGTGGCCCATGCTGTCCATGTCGCGCCAGCGCACGCTGATCGGGATGCGTGCCAGAACCTTGTGTTCGCTCATCAGCTTGCCTTCTTCTTCGCAGTCTTCTTGGTGGCGGATTTGGCGGCCTTGGCCACCTTCTCCGGTTTGACCTTGCGCGGCGGGCGCGCGTCGGGCTTGTTGGCCGTGGCGGCAGGGCGCGTCTCGCGCGCCTTCACCGACGGCAGCATCTTGGCCAGGAACTGCCCGGTGTAGGACGTCGGTTCGGCGGCCACCTCTTCCGGGGTGCCGCACACCAGGATGGTGCCGCCACGGTGGCCACCTTCCGGGCCCAGGTCCACGATCCAGTCGGCGGTCTTGATCACGTCCAGATTGTGTTCGATCACCACTACCGTGTTGCCCTCGTCGCGCAGCTTGTGCAGCACGCCGAGCAAGGCCTCGATATCGTGGAAGTGCAGGCCGGTGGTCGGCTCGTCGAGGATGTACAGGGTGCGCCCGGTATCGCGACGCGACAGCTCCTTGGACAATTTGACGCGCTGCGCCTCGCCGCCGGACAAGGTGGTCGCGCTCTGGCCCAGCTTGATATAGCTCAGGCCCACGTCCACCAGCGTTTCCAGCTTGCGCGCGATCGACGGCACCGGCTCGAACAGCTGCAGCGCGTCTTCCACGGTCATCTGCAGCACATCGCTGATGTTGAAGCCCTTGTAGCGGATCTCCAGCGTCTCGCGGTTATAGCGCTTGCCGTGGCAGACATCGCAGGGCACATACACATCCGGCAGGAAGTGCATCTCCACCTTGATCATGCCGTCGCCCTGGCAGGCCTCGCAGCGGCCGCCACGCACGTTGAAGCTGAAACGCCCGGGCGAATAGCCGCGCGCGCGCGCTTCGGGCACCTGTGCGAACAGCTCGCGCAGCGGGGTGAACATGCCCGTGTAGGTCGCCGGGTTGGAGCGCGGTGTGCGGCCGATCGGCGACTGGTCGATGTCCACCACCTTGTCGAACAGGTCCAGATTTTCGACGTCGCGATGCGGTGCCACCGTGTGCGAGGCGCCATTGATCTCGTTGGCGGCCAGTGAGAACAGGGTGTCGTTGATCAGCGTGGACTTGCCCGACCCGGACACGCCGGTGATGCAGGTCAGCAGCCCGGCCGGAATGTCCAGATCGACGTTCTTGAGGTTGTTGCCGGTCGCTCCGCGCAGATGCAGCATCATCTTCGGGTTGGGCTTGTGGCGCTGCTTGGGGATCTCGATACGGCGCTTGCCCGACAGGTATTGCCCGGTCAGCGAGCGCGGCGATTCCAGGATGTCCTGCAGCGTGCCTTGCGCGCAGATCTCGCCGCCATGCACGCCGGCACCTGGGCCAATGTCCAGCACATGGTCGGCCAGGCGGATCGCGTCTTCGTCGTGCTCGACCACGATCACGGTGTTGCCTAAATCGCGCAACCGCGTCAGCGTTCCGAGCAGGCGCTCGTTGTCGCGCTGGTGCAGGCCGATCGATGGTTCGTCCAGCACGTACATCACCCCGACCAGGCCGGCACCGATCTGGCTGGCCAGACGGATGCGCTGTGCCTCGCCGCCGGACAAGGTATCGGCCTTGCGCTCCAGGGTGAGGTAATCCAGGCCTACGTCGACCAGGAAGCCAAGCCGCTCGGCAATCTCCTTGACGATCTTGGCCGCGATCTCGCCGCGCCAGCCCGGCAGCGACAGACCACGGAAAAAGCTCAAGGCCTCGTTGACCGGCAGCACCACCAGCTCGGGCAGTGGGCGATCGGCCACGAACACATTGCGTGCGGCACGATTCAGGCGCGTACCGTTGCAGGCCGGGCAGGGCTGCTGGCTGACGTACTTGGTCAGTTCCTCGCGCACGGCTGGCGACTCGGTTTCGCGGTAGCGCCGTTCCAGGTTCGGCAGGATGCCTTCGAAGCGGTGCTTGCGCGTGGTGCGCCCGCCCGCATCGGTGAAGTAGGTGAAGTTGATGACCTCATCGCCGCTGCCGAACAGCACCGCCTGGCGCACCTTGGACGGCAGCGTGTTCCACACCGCATCCACGTCGAACTTGTAGTGCTTGGCCAGTGAGGCGATCAGCTGGAAGTAGTAGGCATTGCGCCGGTCCCAGCCGCGCACGGCGCCGGCCGACAGCGACAGCTCCGGATGCACCACCACCCGCTCCGGGTCGAAGAATTCGGCCACGCCCAGGCCGTCGCAGCTCGGGCAGGCGCCCACCGGCGCGTTGAACGAAAACAGCCGCGGTTCCAGCTCCGGCAGCGAGTAATCGCACACCGGGCAGCTGTACTTGGACGAGAACAGATGCGGAGCTGCGGCCGGGTCGTCCAGCGACTGCACCGCCACCATGCCTTCGCCCAGCTTGAGCGCGGTCTCGAAACTTTCTGCCAGGCGCTGCTTGATGTCCTCGCGCGGGCGGAAGCGGTCGATCACCGCCTCGATGGTGTGCTTCTGGCGCAGTGCCAGCGGCGGCACCGCATCGATTTCATACAGCTCGCCGTCCACGCGCACGCGCACGAAGCCCTGCGCGCGCAGCTGTTCGAACACCTGCGCATGCTCGCCCTTGCGGTCGCGGATCACCGGCGCCAGCAGCATGTAGCGCTGCTCCTGGTCCTGGGTGAGCATGTGGTCGACCATCTGGCTGACGGTCTGCGCCTCCAGCGGGAAGCCGTGGTCCGGGCAACGCGGCTGGCCCACGCGTGCGTACAGCAGGCGCAGGTAGTCGTAGATCTCGGTGATGGTGCCGACGGTGGAGCGTGGGTTGTGGGAAGTCGATTTCTGTTCGATCGAAATCGCCGGGGACAGGCCTTCGATGTGGTCCAGGTCCGGCTTTTCCATCACGCTCAGGAACTGGCGCGCATACGCCGACAGCGACTCGACGTAGCGGCGCTGGCCTTCTGCATAGATGGTGTCGAACGCCAACGACGACTTGCCCGAGCCGGACAGGCCGGTGATCACGATCAGTTTGTCGCGGGGCAGGTCGAGGTCGATGTTCTTGAGGTTGTGCGTCCGCGCGCCGCGGATGCGGATGAAATCCATCGCCATGGGGGATCCGATGTCGGGCCGGCGAACCGGCGGTGGTGCGAGCGTGCTCAGCAGGAATGAGTGGCAGTCGATCAGCCTACCCGCCGACCTAGGTGAGGGCAATTGCCCCAAATGCCAGTCTGCCGGGGCCGTTGTGGCGGCCGGATGATGCGTTCCACGGCCCGATTCGCGCATGGCCCGGCCCGGCTACATGCGGGTTGACCCGAAACCCGCCAAGCCAGTAAAATCCCGCTCCTGTCTGCCCCATGGGCAAGTCAGGCGACCATAATAACTACAGAGGAACACCTGGTCATGTACGCAGTTCTGGTAACCGGCGGTAAGCAATACCGCGTCGCGCAGGGCGAAACGCTCCGCGTGGAAAAGCTCGAAGTCGAGGCAGGCAACGAGATCAAGTTCGACACCATCCTGATGCTGGGCGATAGCGATGGCATCAAGCTGGGCGATGCGCTGAAGGGCGCCTCGGTCACCGCCAAGGTCGTTGCCCATGGCCGCGCCGACAAGGTGCGCATCATCAAGTTCCGTCGCCGCAAGCACCACATGAAGCGTCAGGGACACCGTCAGCACTACACCGAAATCGAGATCACCGGCATTGCCGGTGGCGACAAGAAGTAAGGAGAACCAGTCATGGCACATAAAAAGGGCGTAGGTTCCTCGCGCAACGGTCGCGATTCCAACCCGAAGTACCTGGGCGTGAAGATGTTCGGCGGCCAGGTCATCGAGGCTGGCAACATCATCGTGCGTCAGCGCGGCACCCAGTTCCATCCGGGCGCCGGCGTCGGCCTGGGTCGTGACCACACGCTGTTTGCGCTGGTTGACGGCAAGGTGGAGTTCTCCACCAAGGGCCCGAAGAAGCGTCGTACCGTCAGCGTGGTTGCCGAGGCGTAATCGCCCGCTCCATGCAGGCCAGTTCGTCAGGCATCGCTGCCCGGCGAACGAGACGGAAAGCCCCGCTTTTGCGGGGTTTTCCGTTTGAGAATCGGGAATGGGGAACAGGGAATCGGAAAAGCGGTTCTGCACCCCGACCGGATTCTGCAGCCATGCCGGCGAGCAGTCTTGCTGGCAGGAGGCGGTCATTCGGTGTGCCGATTCCCTATTCCCCATTCTCCATTCCCGGTTGTCATCCCATGAAATTAGTCGACGAAGCAGAAATCCTGGTCACCGCCGGTAATGGCGGCAATGGCTGTGTCGGCTTTCGCCGCGAGAAGTTCATTCCGCTGGGTGGGCCGGACGGTGGCGATGGTGGTGCCGGTGGCAGCGTGTGGATCGTGGCCGACGAGAACGTCAACACCCTGGTCGACTTCCGCCATGAGCGCACCTTCAAGGCGCAGCGCGGCGAGAACGGCATGGGCCGCCAGGCCTACGGCAAGGGCGGCGAGGATCGCGTCATCGTGGTGCCGGTCGGCACCGTGGTGATCAATGTGCAGACCGACGAAGTGATCGGCGACCTGATCCAGCACGGCGATCGCCTGCTTGTGGCCAAGGGCGGCAAGGGTGGTCTGGGCAATATGCATTTCAAGAGCTCGGTCAACCGCGCGCCGCGCCAGTCCACCACCGGCGAGGAAGGCGAGGAGCGGCTGCTCAAGCTCGAACTCAAGCTGCTGGCCGACGTGGGCCTGCTCGGCTTTCCCAATGCCGGCAAGAGCACGCTGATCCGCGCGGTCTCGGCGGCAACGCCGAAGGTGGCCGACTATCCGTTCACCACCCTCTACCCGAATCTGGGCGTGGTCAGCGTCGAGGCCCATCGCAGCTTCGTCATTGCCGACGTGCCGGGCCTGATCGAGGGCGCCGCCGACGGTGCCGGCCTGGGTACGCAGTTCCTGCGCCACCTGCAGCGCACCCGCCTGCTGCTGCACTTGGTGGATATGGCCCCAATGGATGGTGGTGTGGACGGTGTGTCGCCGGCCGACCAGGTGCGCACGCTCGAGCGCGAGCTCGAACGGCATGATCCGGAGTTGTTGAAGAAGCCGCGTTGGCTGGTGCTCAACAAGGCCGACCTGATGTTCGAGGACGAGGCGCGTGCCGCTGCCGAGGCCATCGTGGCCGAGCTGGGCTGGACGGCGCCCTGGTACCTGGTCTCGGCGCTGGGCCGCGACGGAACCTTCCCGATCATGAAGGACGTGATGGCGTTCTTCGACCGCCAGCGCGAGGACGAGCTCGAGGCACGCAATGCAGGTTGAGTGCGCATACGCACACACAAAAAACCCGGCCGAGGCCGGGTTTTTCTGTGCCACCGGAAGCCAGGCGTCCGGCGACGTCGCAACCGATCGCTTACGCGGCCTTGATGGCCTTGATGCGCGCGGTCAGGCGGCTCTTGTGACGGGCAGCCTTGTTCTTGTGAATCAGGCCGCGGGCGCTGAAACGGTCGAGGATCGGCTGTGCAACGGCGAAAGCAGCTTCGGCGCCTGCGGCATCGTTGGCGTCAAGGGCCTTGATCACCTTCTTGACGGCGGTGCGCAGCATCGAGCGCTGACCGGTGTTGCGCTCATTGCGCACAATGGTCTGCTTGGCGCGCTTCTTGGCGGACTTGATATTGGCCACGGTGGTGGGTTCCTGAAAAATCGGTATGGTGGAAAAAGCAAGCGCGAAAGTATGATGGACCCGGATATGTACGTCAAGTCAGTTGTCAAGAGGGATCGTCGATGAGCACACCCCGCATGGTGAGGGGCCTGCTCTCGTTCAGCAGTATGACCATGGTGTCGCGGGTGTTGGGGCTGGTGCGCGACCAGGTCATCACCACGACCTTCGGCAGCAATGCGGTGACCGACGCGTTCTGGGTGGCTTTCCGGGTTCCCAATTTCCTGCGGCGGCTATTTGCCGAAGGCTCCTTCGCCACCGCCTTCGTGCCGGTGTTTACCGAGGTCAAGGAAACCCGCCCGCATGCCGAACTGCGCGAGCTGATGGCGCGCGTGGCCGGGACCCTCGGCGGAGTGCTGCTGCTGGTCACCGCGCTGGCGCTGATCTTTGCCCCGCAGCTGGCCACGCTGTTCTCCAGCGGGGTGGACACCGATCCGGCCAAGCATGGCCTGCTGGTGGACCTGTTCCGTCTGACCTTCCCGTTCCTGTTGTTCGTCTCGCTGACCGCGCTGGCGGGCGGGGCGCTGAACAGCTTCCAGAAGTTCGCCATGCCGGCGCTGACCCCGGTGATCCTCAACCTGTGCATGATCGCCGGGGCGGTGTGGCTGGCTCCGCGGCTTGGCGGGACACCGGAAAGGCAGATCCTCGCGCTGGGCTGGGCGGTGCTGGCCGCGGGCATGCTGCAGTTGTTGTTCCAGCTGCCTTCGCTGGAAGGCATCAATCTGTTGACCCTGCCACGCTGGGGTTGGCGACATCCGGGTGTGCGCAAGGTGCTGACCCTGATGGTGCCGACCCTGTTCGGCTCCTCGGTGGCGCAGATCAACCTGCTGCTGGACACCGTGATCGCCGCCAAGCTGACCGACGGCTCGCAGTCGTGGTTGTCGCTGGCCGACCGGTTCCTGGAATTGCCGCTGGGTGTCTTTGGCGTGGCGCTGGGCACGGTGATCCTGCCGGCGCTGGCGCGCCATCACGTCAAGACCGACCGCGCCGCGTTTTCCAGTGCGCTGGACTGGGGCTTCCGGACCACCTTGCTGATCGCAATGCCGGCGATGCTGGGGTTGTTGTTGCTGGCCGAGCCGCTGGTGGCAACGTTGTTCCAGTATCACAAGTTCACCGCCTTCGACACCCGCATGACGGCGTTGTCGGTGTACGGGCTGAGCTTCGGCCTGCCGGCCTACGCGATGCTCAAGGTGGTGCTGCCGGCGTTCTATGCGCGCCAGGACACCCGCACCCCGGTGCGCGCCGGCGTGGCGGCGCTGGTGGCCAATATGGTGTTCAACTTTGCGATCCTGGCGGTGCTGTACCACCTCATGGTGCCGCCCGAGCTCAAGGCGCAGGGCGTGATGCAGGCGCTGGGCAAGCAGCCCGGGCTGCATCTGGCGCTGGGCATTGCCAGTGCGCTGTCGAGTTATCTCAACCTGGGGCTACTGTGGTACTGGTTGGGCAAGTCCGGCGTGTATCAGCGCCGGCCGGGCTGGGGCGGCTATGTGATGCGTCTGCTGCTGGCGTGTGCGGCCATGGTGGCGGTGCTGTTGGGCCTGCTGTGGTGGCTGCCGTCATTCACCGGGATGGACAAGTGGCAGCGGATCGGCTGGCTGGCGGTGCTGGTCGGCAGTGGCGGGCTGACCTACCTGGCAGCGCAGCTGGCGCTGGGTCTGCGGCCGCGCCACCTGCGCGAGAGCTGAGTCTGGATGTCTGGTCCCTTCCCCCGCGCGCGGGGGAAGGTGCCCGAAGGGCGTCGCCGGCTCAACCAACGACGGCACCCTGCCTTTTCATCGCGATCAGATGTCCCTTCCCCCGCACGCGGGGGGAGGTGCCCGAAGGGCGTCGCCGGCTCAACCAACGACGGCACCCTGCCTTCTTCATCGCGATCAGATGTCCCTTCCCCCGCACGCGGGGGAAGGTGCCCGAAGGGCGGATGGGGGTAGGCCGCACCGGCGGCGGGCTTGGCCTGGTATCGCTAAGCGCTTGCGTGATCGGTGCGGGCGATGTGGCTTGACAGGCACGGCTATACTTACAAGTTATGCATCAGCGAGGGTCGGCCGCCAGGCCGGCATCTGTTTGGATCGAGGAATGAGCAGGCTGTTTAGAGACGTCGAGGGCGGGACGCTGTTCCCGCACGGAAGCGTGGTCTGCATCGGCGCCTTCGATGGCCTGCACCTGGGGCATCGGGCATTGGTGCAGCACGCGGTTGACCGCGCGCGCACGCTCGGCGTGCCGGCGGTGGCGTTGAGCTTCGAGCCATTGCCGCGCGAGTTCTTCGCCCCGGCCGCGCCACCGCCGCGGCTGACCCTGGCACGCGCCAAGATCGAAGGGCTGCTCGGCTTCGGCGCCGATAGCGTGGGCCTGATCCGTTTCGATGGCCGCTTGTCTGCGATGCCTGCCGAGGACTTCGTGCGCCTGGCACTGGTTGGCCGGCTCTGCGCCCGCGAGGTTTGGATCGGCCCGGAGTTCCGTTTTGGCCATCGCCGTGGCGGCGACATCGCCTTGCTGCGCAGCCTGGGCGACCAGCACGGATTTGCAGCCGGGGAGATCGCGCCGGTGCATCTGCATGGCGAGCGCATTTCCGCCACGCGCATCCGGGAGTTGTTGGTGGCGGGCGAGTTTGCGCATGCCGCCGATCTGCTCGGCCGCCCGTATGCCATCGGAGGACGGGTGGTGCGTGGCAAGCAGCTGGGGCGCACGCTGGGGTATCCCACTGCGAACCTGCGGTTTTCGCGCACGCCGGCGCTGTCGGGCATCTATGCCACATGGGTGCACGGCGTGGCCGCGCAGCCATGGCCATCGGTGTCCAGCTTCGGCACACGGCCGACCGTGGCTGGCGTGGAGCCGCTGCTGGAGGCGCACCTGTTCGATTTTCAGGGTGACCTGTACGGCCGGCACCTGGAGGTCGAATTCGTCGCCAAGCTGCGCGACGAGGAAAAGTTCGATGGCCTTCAGGCGCTGACCGTGCAGATGCATCGCGATGCCGAACAGGCGCGCGCGGTGCTTGCTACGCGTCCTTCGCGATTGCCTGCCGCCGACCAGGACGTCGCCCGTTCCGATGGTTCTTTCATGGATGGTCGACGGGGTAGTCCTTCGCAGCGTGCCTCAGATGCGGATGCCGTCGACGCGACGCCTTTGCAAAATCCCCGTACTTCACCTCATGCAGCGCAACGGTAGATTCCTGTGACCCAAGACTACAAAGCCACTCTTCATCTGCCTGCGACGGACTTTCCGATGCGCGGCGACCTGCCCAAGCGCGAGCCGGCGATGCTGGACCGCTGGGAGCGCGAGGGGCTGTATGCGCAGCTGCGCGCCAACGCGGCAGGGCGCCCGCTGTTCGTGCTGCACGATGGCCCGCCGTATGCCAACGGCCAGATCCACCTTGGCCATGCGGTCAACAAGATCCTCAAGGACATCATCGTCAAGTCGAAGTATCTGGCTGGCTTCGATGCGCCATTTATCCCGGGCTGGGACTGCCACGGCCTGCCGATCGAAATCGCCATCGAAAAGAAGTACGGCAAGGTCGGCGTCAAGCTCGATGCCGCGCAGTTCCGCCAGAAATGCCGCGAATACGCGAGCGAGCAGATCGATCTGCAGCGGCGCGATTTCAAGCGCCTGGGCGTGGTCGGCGACTGGGACAACCCGTACAAGACGCTGGATTTCCGCTTCGAGGCCAACGAGCTGCGTGCGCTGGCAAAGATCGTCGACAACGGCCACCTCACCCGTGGCGTGAAGCCGGTGCACTGGTGCTTCGACTGCGGTTCGGCGCTGGCCGAGGCCGAGATCGAATACGCCGACAAGCTGTCGCCGACGGTGGATATCGCCTATCCGGCCCGTGACCCGGCGGCGATGTCTGCTGCCTTCGGCGCCAGCTTGCCGGCCGGCGTGGGCGTGGCGGTGCCGATCTGGACCACCACGCCGTGGACGCTGCCGGCGTCGCTGGCGGTGAGCCTGGGCGCGGACCTGGACTACGTGCTGGTCGAAGGCCCTGCCGATCGCGGCCAGCCGCGCTGGCTGGTGGTGGCCGAGGCGCTGGCGGCCAAGGCGCTGGCCCGTTACGGCGTGGACGAGGTCGTGGTGCATGGCCATGCCAAGGGTGCGGCGCTGGAGCAGATGCTGCTGGCGCACCCGTTCTATGCCGAGCGCGAGATCCCGCTGCTGCTGGGCGACCACGTATCGGCCGAGGACGGTACCGGCGCCGTGCACACCGCGCCTGGCCATGGCCAGGAGGACTACCAGGTGTCCAGGCAGTACGGCCTGCTGGAGCGCTATGGCGCCGCGCAGATCAACCCGGTGGACGGCCGCGGCGTGTACCTGCCGTCGACGCCGCCGCTGGGCGACACCGTGCTGGCGGGGCTGCATATCTGGAAGGCCAACGAGATCATCATCGAGGCGTTGCGTCCTGCCGGTGTGGTGCTGGCGGCCAGCAAGATGGAGCACAGCTACCCGCATTGCTGGCGCCACAAGACGCCGATCGCCTTCCGCGCCACGCCGCAGTGGTTCTTCTCGATGGAGAAGGCCGGTTTGCGCGCCGATGCGCTCAAGGCCATCGAGCAGGTGACCTGGTACCCGGCCTGGGGCCAGGCGCGCATCGCCGGCATGGTGGAAGGCCGCCCGGACTGGACCATCTCGCGCCAGCGCACCTGGGGCGTGCCGATCGCGCTGTTCGTGCATCGCGAAACCGGCGAGCCGCATCCGCGCAGCACCGAGTTGCTGCGGCAGGTGGCCGATCGGGTGGAGCAGGGCGGCGTGGACGTGTGGTACACGCTGGATGCGGTCGAGCTGCTGGGCGAGGAGGCCGCCGACTACGACAAGATCACCGACATCCTGGATGTGTGGTTCGACTCGGGCGTGACGCACGAGGCGGTGCTGGTAGACCGTGGCCTGCCCAAGCCTGCCGACCTGTACCTGGAAGGCTCGGATCAGCATCGCGGCTGGTTCCAGTCCTCGCTGCTGACCGGCGTGGCGATGGACAAGGTGGCGCCGTACAAGCAATGCCTCACCCATGGTTTCACCGTGGATGAGCATGGCCGCAAGATGTCCAAGTCGCTGGGTAACGGCATCGAGCCGCAGGACATCATGAAGACCCTGGGTGCGGACATCCTGCGCCTGTGGATCGCCTCGGCCGACTACAGCAACGAGATGTCGCTGTCGCAGGAGATCCTCAAGCGGAATGCCGACGCCTACCGCCGCCTGCGCAATACCGCGCGCTTCCTGCTCGGCAACCTGCATGGTTTCGACCCACGGCAGCATCTGGTGGCGCTGGACGACATGGTGCTGCTGGACCGCTGGATCGTGCATCGCGCGCACGAGCTGCAGGAAAAGATCGTGGCCGCCTACGCGCGCTACGACTTCGCCGAGATCGTGCAGGCGCTGCTGAATTTCTGCAGCGTGGACCTGGGCTCGCTGTACCTGGATGTCACCAAGGACCGTCTGTACACGATGGGCGAGGATTCGCGCGGCCGGCGTTCGGCGCAGAGCGCGATGTATCACGTGGCCGAGGCGTTCGTGCGCTGGGTCGCGCCGGTGCTGAGCTTCACCGCCGACGAGCTATGGGCCTATCTGCCGGGCGAGCATGCCGGCAACGTGCTGTTCGCCACCTGGTATGACGGCCTGGCGCCGCTGCCGGCCGATGCGGCCTTGACCAGTGCCGATGTCGACAAGTTGCTGGCCCTGCGCGAGCAGGTCGCCAAGGTGCTGGAACCGATGCGTGCAAACGGCGCGATCGGCGCGGCACTGGAAGCGGAAATCACCGTGGCTGCCGATGCGCAGACCGCCGCGCGCTGGCAGCCGCTGAGCCAGGAACTGCGCTTTTTGTTCATCAGTGGCGATGTCACCGTGACCGCGGCCAGCACCGACGACATCTTCGTCAGTGCGCAGCCGACCGCCAAGGCCAAGTGCGTGCGCTGCTGGCACCACCAGGCCAGCGTGGGCAGCGACCCGCGGCATCCGGAGCTGTGCAGCCGCTGCGTCAGCAACATCGAAGGCCCTGGCGAGGACCGTCGCTGGTTCTGATGTCTTGACTCCTTTTCCCGCAAGCGGGAGTCCCTTTCAATACCCTTCTCCCGCAAGCGGGAGTCCCTTTCAATATCCTTCTCCCGCAAGCGGGAGTCCGTTTCAATACCCTTCTCCCCGCAAGCGGGAGTCCCTTTCAATATCCTTCTCCCGCAAGCGGGAGTCCGTTTCAATACCCTTCTCCCGCAAGCGGGAGAAGGTGGCGCGCAGCGCCGGATGAGGGCCACACCGGCGCATCCGGCGCCGCTTGCCGATTTGCCCGTTGGGCAGCTTCTTCCGAGCCCGGGGGTAGCAACAGCCAAGGTGATTCCATGACCGCACGACCCAAACCCTCCGCCCTGATCTGGCTGCTGCTGTCCGTCGCCGTGGTCGGGCTGGACCAGTGGAGCAAGGCCTGGGTGCTGTCCAGCCTGCCTGAATACACTCCGGTGCCGGTCATCGAGGGGTTCTGGAACTGGTACCGCACCTACAACACCGGCGCGGCCTTCAGTTTTCTGAGCGATGCCGGTGGCTGGCAGCTGTGGTTCTTCACTGCCCTGGCGGTGGGCATCAGCGGTCTGCTGGCATTCTGGCTGTCGCGCACCGCGCGCGGGGACTGGCGCAGCGCCCTGCCGTACGCGCTGGTGATCGGCGGGGCGATCGGTAACGTGATCGACCGCCTGATGCATGGCCACGTGGTCGATTTCATCCAGTGGTACATCGGCAGCCATACCTGGCCGTCCTTCAATATTGCCGATTCGGCGATCGTGGGCGGCGCCATCGGGATCGCAGTGTTCGGTCTGTTCGACGGCAAGCGCAGCCGAAAAGCGGGATAATCCTGCTTCCAAGCCGTGACGCGGCCGTCCCGAAAGGCCGGTCGCCGCACCCGCCGAAGACGCAGCATCGCGTGCATCGGCTGGTGCACCCCCTGAAATGTCCGTCCACCCTGGCCGGGCTGTCGAAGAGAACAAGCGTATGGATGTCCTGCTCGCCAATCCCCGCGGTTTCTGCGCAGGCGTCGACCGCGCGATCGAGATCGTCAAGCGTGCGATCGAGACGCTGGGCGCGCCGATCTATGTGCGGCACGAAGTGGTGCACAACCGCTTCGTGGTCGACGATCTCAAGGAGCGCGGCGCCATCTTCGTCGAGGAGCTGGACGAAGTGCCGGATGCGGCCACGGTGATCTTCAGCGCGCACGGCGTCTCGCAGGCCGTGCGCCAGGAAGCCGAGCGGCGTGGGCTGAAGGTGTTCGACGCCACCTGCCCATTGGTGACCAAGGTGCATTTCGAGGTGGCGCGGCATTGCCGGGCCGGCCGCGACGTGGTGCTGATCGGCCATGCCGGGCATCCGGAAGTGGAAGGCACCATGGGGCAATGGAGCCGCGAACGCGGCGCGGGCAAGATCTACCTGGTGGAAGACATCGAGCAGGTCGCCACGCTGCAGATCGATCAGCCGGACAATCTTGCCTACACCACCCAGACCACGCTCTCGGTGGACGACACCATGGGCATCATCGAGGCCCTGCGTGCGCGCTACCCGGCGATGCAGGGGCCGCGCCATGACGATATCTGCTACGCCACCCAGAACCGCCAGGATGCGGTGCGCGATCTCGCCCGGCAGTGCGATCTGGTGCTGGTGGTGGGCTCGCCCAATAGCTCCAATTCCAACCGCCTGAGCGAGCTGGCCCGACGCGACGGGGTGGAGTCGTACCTGATCGACAACGCCAGCGAAATCGATCCGGCCTGGATCGTCGGCAAGCAGCACATCGGCCTGACCGCCGGCGCCTCGGCGCCGCAGGTGCTGGTCGATGGCGTGCTGGCGCGGCTGCGCGAGCTTGGCGCGGCGGGCGTCTCCGAACTGGAAGGCGAGCCGGAATCGATGGTGTTCGCGCTGCCCAAGGAGCTGCGGCTGCGCCTGGTCGGCTGAGGCAGGGCGCGCCTCGGTCGACGGCCGGCACAGCGGATGCCAACGATTGACCGCAGGCTGGCCGCGCTCCTACAATTGGCGGCTCGCCGGAATAGCTCAGTTGGTAGAGCGGCGCATTCGTAATGCGTAGGTCGTAGGTTCGATTCCTATTTCCGGCACCATCACCTTGCACTGGGTCGGCCTTTGGCCGGCCCAGTTGCGTTTGGCCTGGCGTGTGGGCAGTCCACGCTGTCGATGCAGTCGCTTGCCCGCATTTCATGTCGTTGTCGGCAGGTGTCAGGGCGCGCTGCGGCGTTTCGCTGCGCTGCGACAACATGTCGCACAAGTTTGCGCGCATTTATTACGGCAGATCATTGCCGATGGGTTTCGTGCAGGTGCAGCAAAGACTAAAATTGGCGTGCTAACCCGTGTCTTCGGTCTGCGCGGGCCCGCCTTCAACAGGAAGGGCTCTGTCGGACATGTTCCTTGCCGATACGACGAACGAGGCTGGCGTTCCTTCGCACTTGGATCGACCGATGATTCCGCTGAAACATCTCGGGCGTTTACTTCGTCCAGGCCTGATGTTGCCGTTCCTGCTGCTGGCAGGCTGCAACTCGGCCATCCTCAATCCGAAAGGCCAGATCGGCCACGACGAGAAGCAACTGCTGATCACCTCGGTGGTGCTGATGCTGATCGTGGTCATCCCGGTGATCGTGATGACGATTGCGTTCGCGTGGAAGTATCGCGCCTCCAACACCAAGGCCCGCTATGAGCCGGACTGGTCGCACTCCACCGCGATCGAAGTGGTGGTGTGGTCGATCCCGTGCGTGATCATCCTGGTGCTGGCGGTGCTGACCTGGCGCTCGTCGCATGCGCTGGACCCGTACCGGCCACTGGATTCGGACGTCAAGCCGATCACCATCGAAGCGGTGTCGCTGGACTGGAAGTGGATGTTCATCTACCCCGACCAGAACATCGCCACGGTCAACGAGATCGCGTTCCCGGTGCGCACGCCGCTCAACTTCAAGATCACCTCCGACACGGTGATGAACTCGTTCTTCATTCCGCATCTGGGCACTATGATCTACGCCATGGCCGGCATGGAAACCAAGCTGCATCTGGTGGCCGACGAGCCGGGCGAATACTTCGGGCTGTCGACCAACTACAGCGGTCACGGCTTCTCGAAGATGAGCTTCAAGGCGCATGCGGTCGATCAGGCCGGCTTCGATGCATGGGTGGCCAAGGTCAAGGCCTCGCCAACCGCGCTCAATGCCGCCGAATACCAGGTGCTGGCCGCCAATCGCAACGACAAGGAACAGTACCCGGTCACCTACTACTCGTCGGTGCAGGAAGGCATGTTCCGCTCGCTGGTCGACAAATACATGAATGGTCCGGGCCACAACAAGGGCCACGGCGACCATCAGGCATCGGGCGCTGAGCCGGTTGCCATGTGCACTTCTGGAGACAAGTGATGCTAGGCAAACTTACGATCGAGGCGGTTCCGTACCACGAGCCGATCATCATGGTCGCGCTGGGTGGTGCCGGCCTGCTCGGCCTGCTGATCGCGGGCGCCATCACCAAGTACAAGCTGTGGGGCTATCTCTGGAACGAGTGGTTCACCTCGGTGGATCACAAGCGCATTGGCGTGATGTACATCATCGTGGCGCTGGTCATGCTGCTGCGCGGCTTCGCCGATGCGGCGATGATGCGCACCCAGCAGGCCCTGGCCGGCGGTGGCGGCGAGGGCGTGTTGCCTCCGCATCACTACGACCAGATCTTCACCGCGCACGGCGTGATCATGATCTTCTTCATGGCCATGCCGTTCATGACCGGCCTGCTGAACCTGATCGTGCCGCTGCAGATCGGCGCGCGCGACGTGGCGTTTCCGTTCCTGAACTCGCTGAGCTTCTGGCTGTTCGTGGCCGGCGCGGCGCTGATCAACATCTCGCTGGGCGTTGGTGAATTCGCGCAGACCGGTTGGCTGGCGTACCCGCCGTTGTCGGGGCTGGAATACAGTCCGGGGGTCGGTGTCGATTACTACATCTGGGCGTTGCAGATCTCCGGATTGGGCACCTTGCTGACCGGCGTGAACTTCTTCGTGACGATCATGCGGATGCGCGCGCCGGGCATGACCCTGATGCGCATGCCGATCTTCACCTGGACCGCGCTGATCACCAACATCCTCATCATCGCTGCGTTCCCGATCCTGACCGTGGCACTGGCGTTGCTGGGTGCCGACCGTTACCTGGGCACGCACTTCTTTACCAACGACGGTGGCGGCAACGCCATGATGTACGTCAACCTGATCTGGATCTGGGGTCACCCGGAGGTCTACATCCTGATCCTGCCGGCGTTCGGCATCTTCTCCGAATTGATCGCCACCTACAGCCGCAAGCGTCTGTTCGGCTACACCTCGATGGTGTACGCCACCTCGTGCATCGGCGTGCTGTCGTTCGTGGTGTGGTTGCACCACTTCTTCACCATGGGCTCGGGTGCCAACGTCAATGCCTTCTTCGGCATCACGACGATGATCATCTCGATCCCGACCGGCGTGAAGATCTTCAACTGGCTGTTCACCATGTTCCGCGGTCGCGTGCACATGACCTCGCCGGTGCTGTGGACGATCGGCTTCATCATCACCTTCACCATCGGCGGCATGACCGGCGTGATGCTGGCGATTCCGGCCGTGGACTTCGTGCTGCACAACAGCCTGTTCCTGATCGCCCATTTCCATAACGTCATCATCGGCGGCGTGGTGTTCGGTTACCTGGCGGGCCTGACCTACTGGTTCCCGAAGGCGTTCGGCTTCAAGCTCAACGAGAAGCTGGGCAAGGCCTCGTTCTGGTGCTGGATCATCGGCTTCTTCATCGCCTTCATGCCGCTGTACGTGCTCGGCTTCATGGGCATGACCCGTCGCATGAACACCTACAACCATCCCGAGTGGGCGCCGTGGCTGTACGTGGCCGCGGCAGGCGCTGCGATCATCGGCCTGGGTATCTTCCTGAACCTGGTGCAGATCGGTTACAGCGTGTGGAAGCGCAAGCAGCACATGGACTACACCGGCGATCCGTGGGATGGCCGCACGCTGGAGTGGGCGACCTCCTCGCCGCCGCCGTTCTACAACTTCGCCGTGCTGCCGCACATCGACGACCGCGATCAGTTCTGGGCCGACAAGCAGAACGGCAAGGGCTGGGTGCGTCCGTCCAAGTACGAAGCCATCCACATGCCGCGCAACACCGGTGCCGGCGTCTACATGGGTGCCTTCAGCGTGCTGCTGGGCTTCGGTCTGACCTGGCACATCTGGTGGCTGGCCATCATCGGCCTGGTGGGCATGATCGGCAGCTTCATCGCGCGCACCTTCGACAACGATATCGATTACTGGGTGCCGGCCGAAGAAGTGGAGCGCATCGAAAACGCACGCTTTGCCCTGCTCGAACAGCAACAGGCGGCGCAGGCCGCGAAGGTGGTATGACCATGGCTTCTTCGACCACGCTTGACCACGCCGCCCACGCGGGTGGCCACGATCACGACCACGCGCATCACGACGCCGGTGGCAACACCGTCTTCGGGTTCTGGGTCTACCTGATGAGCGACTGCCTGCTGTTCGCCGGCCTGTTCGCCACCTATGCGGTGCTGTCCGGCGCCACGGTGGACGGGCCGACCGCCAAGGAGCTGTTCGATCTGAAGTTCGTGCTGGTGGAAACCTTCCTGCTGTTGTTCAGCAGCCTGAGCTTCGGCTTCGCAATGATTGCCGCGCACAAGCGCAAGATGGGCGGCCTGTACGGCTGGCTGGCCGTCACCGCGCTGCTGGGTATCGGCTTCCTGTGCATGGAAGTGTGGGAGTTCAACCACCTGATCCATGAAGGCGCTGGCCCGGGACGCAGCGCGTTCCTGTCGGCATTCTTCACCCTGGTGGGCACCCACGGCCTGCACGTGGCCTCGGGCCTGTTGTGGATGGCGGTGCTGGTGATCCAGATCTCCAAGCATGGCCTGACCGCGCGCAACAGCACGCGTCTGGCGTGCCTGAGCCTGTTCTGGCACTTCCTGGACATCATCTGGATCGGTGTGTTCACCGTCGTCTATCTGTTGGGAGCGCTGTAATGGCCAATCACCACCACACCGAAAACGCCGCCGACGCGCATGCCGGCGGCTTGAAGTCCTATCTGATCGGCTTTGTCATGGCCGTGATCCTCACCGTCATCCCGTTTGCGATGGTGATGAGTGGCGCGTTCTCCAAGGGCGTGACCGTCGTCGTCATCTCGCTGATGGCTGCCGTGCAGATGCTGGTGCACATGGTGTACTTCCTGCATATGGACCGCTCGCCGGAGCAGCGCTCCAACGTGCAGGTGGGCCTGTTCTCGTTGCTGATCATCGGCATCGTGATCGTCGGCTCGCTGTGGGTGCTGCACAACATGAACGTCAACATGATGCATTGAGACGGCCACAAGCCGGATCGGAGAAAGCCGCCAGGCATTGGCGGCTTTTTTTTGCCCGTCGAAGGCCAGCGGCATGACCAATGGCATACGGGTAACGCCCGGTTGGCGCTTAGCATCGTGGGCTTGCCTGTTCCAGGTCACCTGCGGAGTTGCGATGAAACTGCCCACCTTGTTGTCCGTGTCGCTGCTGGCAGCGCTGTCCTTGCCCGCCGCGGCGCAAACCGTACCGCCGCAGGACGTACCATTCGATGGCACCTTGAAGATCGACGTGGATGCCACCGACCTGGCGCACCGCATCTTCAAGGTCAAGACCAGCATGCCGGCCAAGCCAGGCCCGATGACCTTGCTGTACCCGCAATGGATTCCGGGTAACCATTCGCCGACCGGACCGATCGACAAGCTCGCCGGGCTGGTGATCAAGGTCGACGGCAAGGTGGTGCCATGGACGCGCGACCAATTCGATGTCTATGCGTTCAAGGTGGACGTGCCGCAGGGCGCCACCGAGCTGACCGCCGAGTTCAAGTTCCTCTCGCCGCAGGCTCCCACCCAGGGCCGGGTGATGATGACCCCGGAGATGCTCAACCTGCAGTGGAATACCACCGCGCTGTACCCGGCCGGTTATTTCGCACGCAACATCAAGGCGCAGGCCAGCGTCACGCTGCCGGCAGGCTGGAGCTATGCCACCGCGCTGGAAACCGATCGCCGGGTGGGCGACACGGTCACTTTCAAACCGATCGACTTCGACGACCTGGTCGACTCGCCGATGTTCGCCGGCAAGCACTACAAGCGCGTGGAGTTGAGCGCCGGCAAACAGCCGGTCTATCTCAATGTGTTCGCCGACGAAGCCAAGTCGCTGGAGGCCAAGCCCGAGCAGATCAAGGCGCATGCGGCGCTGGTGCAGCAGATGGACAAACTGTACGGCGCGCGCCACTTCGACCATTACGAATTCCTGCTGGCGCTGACCAAGAAGCTGGGCGGCATCGGCCTGGAGCACCATCGCTCCAGCGAGAACAGCGGCGTGCCGACCTACTTCACCGAATGGGACAAGAGCTGGACAGGACGCGACCTGCTCGCGCATGAATTCAACCATTCCTGGAACGGCAAGTACCGCCGTGGCGCCGACCTGGCCACGCCCAATTTCAATGTGCCGATGGGCGACAGCCTGCTGTGGTTGTACGAAGGCCAGACCCAGTTCTGGGGCGAAGTGATGGCTGCGCGGTCCGGCCTGTGGACGCAGGATCAGGCGCGCGACATGCTGGCCGGCGTGGCGGCCCAGTACGAGCGTGGTCGTCCCGGCATGGCCTGGCGCACGGTGCAGGACACCACCAACGACCCGACCATGTCGATGCGCCGCCCGAAGGCGTACCGCAACTATCAGATGAGCGAGGACTACTATTCCGGTGGCCAGATGATGTGGCTGGAGGTGGACAGCAAGCTGCGCGCGCTGACCAACAACAAGCGCTCCATCGACGACTTCGGCAAGGCCTTCTTCGGCATGAAGAACGGCGATTGGGACGTCAACCCGTACACCTTCGACGACATCGTGAGCGCGCTCAACGGCATTGCACCATACGACTGGGCGAGCCTGTTGCGCGAGCGCATGAACGGGCACGGCTCGTTGAATGGCGGCATCGAGGCCAATGGCTGGAAGCTGGTTTACACCGACGAGCCGAACCTGGTCACCAAGGCCGATGAGGGCGAGGACAAGGACGTTGGCCTGACCTATTCGCTTGGCCTGTCGTTGAAAGCCTCGGGCGATATCAGCGATGTGCTATGGGACGGCCCCGCGTTCAACGCGGGCTTGATTGCCGGCAACACCATCGTGGCGGTGAACGGCCGCGCTTTCAGCGCAGAGGTGATCAAGGACGCCATCAAGGCGGCCAAGGGCACCACCACGCCGATCGAACTGCTGGTCAAGCGCGGCGACCGCTACGACACCGTGCGCATCGATTATCACGGCGGGCTGTTGTATCCGCATCTGCAACGCATCGCCGGCAAGCCCGATCGCTTGAGCGAGTTGTACAAAGCGCGCTAATCGATGCACTCCCACGGCGTTCCGTGACGTGGGAGGCGGAGCCAAAGCTGCCTGAATGGTCGTACCGGTCAGGCAGCTTTTTTGCATTGATGCATCGATGTGATCTGAGGCCGGGAGCAACGAGGTGCCGGCGAAAGCATGGGCATCGTCTGCATGCAAGTCATTGCATAGCGCAACAGGTCGTCATCGACTCTGACGATTCCCGATTCCCGATTCCCGATTCCCGCAACGCTTGCGTCGCGCAGGCTGAGACTTTCAGCCACTATCCTGTCGCATCAACGACAACGGGCAAGACGACGATGGCGAAGGCGAAGACGGCCTATGTCTGCGGCGAGTGCGGCGCCGAGTACACCAAGTGGCAGGGGCAGTGCACCGAATGCGGGGTGTGGAATACGCTCAGCGAGATCGTGCTGGAAAGCGCGACCCCTGGCGGCAAGGCATCGCCGGCCGCCTCGCGGCGGAGTGGGTGGGCCGGCAAGGCCGAAGCGCCCAAGATCATGGCGCTCAAGGATGTGCAGCAGACCGAGCAGGCGCGCGTGTCCACCGGCATCGGCGAGTTCGACCGGGTATTGGGCGGCGGGTTGGTCGAGGGGGCGGTGGTGCTGATTGGCGGCGACCCTGGAATCGGCAAGTCGACCCTGCTGCTGCAGGCGCTGGCCAGCATGGCGGGCACGTTGCCGGTGCTCTACGTCACCGGCGAGGAGTCGTTGGCCCAGGTGGCCGGGCGCGCAGTGCGCCTGGATCTGCCGCTGGAAGGCTTGAATGCCCTGGCCGAAACCGGCATCGAACACATCCTGCAGCATGCAAGCGTGGCGCGGCCGAAGCTGATCGTGGCCGATTCGGTGCAGACGCTGTGGACCGAGTCGCTGACCGCAGCGCCAGGGTCGGTCAGCCAGGTGCGCGAGAGCGCGGCGCGGCTGGTGCGGTTTGCCAAGGAAACCGGCACGGCGGTGTTCCTGGTGGGCCATGTCACCAAGGAGGGCGGCATCGCCGGCCCCCGTGTGCTCGAACACATGGTCGATGCGGTGTTGTACTTCGAAGGCGAGAGCGGTAGCCGGTTCCGCCTGCTGCGCGCGTTCAAGAACCGCTTCGGCGCGGTCAACGAACTCGGCGTGTTCGCGATGGGCGAGAAGGGGCTCAAGGAGGTCTCCAACCCCTCGGCGATCTTCCTGTCCGGCGGCAGCACCCAGCAGCCGGGCAGCTGCGTGATGGTGACCCGCGAAGGCACCCGGCCGTTGATGGTGGAAGTGCAGGCGCTGGTGGATGCCTCGCCGTTGTCCAACCCGCGCCGGGTGGCGGTGGGACTGGAACAGAACCGGCTGGCGATGTTGCTGGCGGTGCTGCATCGTCATGGCGGCATCGTGGTCGGCGACCAGGACGTGTTCGTCAACGTGGTCGGCGGCATCCGTGTACAGGAGACCGCAGCCGACCTGCCGGTGCTGCTGGCGGTGCTGTCCTCGCTGCGCGACCGGCCGTTGTCCGAGAAGACCATTGCGTTTGGCGAAGTAGGGCTGAGCGGCGAGATCCGGCCGGTACCCAATGGCGAGGACCGCTTGAAGGAGGCCGCCACGCATGGCTTCAAGCGCGCGATCGTGCCCCGCGCCAATGCGCCGAAGACCGCCAGCATCAAGGGCATGGAGATCATCGCGGTGGAGCGGCTGAGTCAGGCGCTGGAGGCGGCAGCGGAATAAGTGTCGCTGCGGGTGGGCAGGTTGAGCCGCATCGTTCCGCCTGACAGGTCGCGCCCAGCGTAGCTGGCGCGACCTACTCGGTGCCTGCATCGTCTGTCGGCTGGCCGCTCGCAATCGAGATGGTGAGCGCCGTCATCGTCATCGTCGCGCTGGCACTGATCGTGCCGAGCATCGCCGTGACCGTTCGCCGACTGCACGACCAGAACAAGTCCGGCTGGTTCTATCTGATCAGCCTGGTGCCTTACGTCGGTGGGTTTGTCGTGCTGGTTTTCATGTGCCTGGAAGGCACCCCCGGTCCGAGCCAGTATGGCGAGAGCCCGAAGTGATCCGCGTCACGCACCAGGTTTGATTCAAACAATGGCGCAGGGGTTCCCTGCGCCATTGTCGTTTGTGCGATGGCTGGCGACAGAGCGTGAGAGGCGAACGCGATGGCGTGGCTCCCGCGTGATCGACGGTATCGCCAAGGCTTGCGCTGCCCGAAAGCGTCGTTAGCAGGCAGCCGCATGATGGGCGGTGCTTGAGCCGGTGCCGGTGCTCTTGCCCGGTATCAGCGGGTCCTTGTCCTGCGAGGCGAGTTCCAGCTTGTAGCCGTGCGAATACACGGTCCTGATGCGGACCGCTCCGTTGTGGTTGCACAGCTGCAATTTCTTGCGCAGCTTGTAGATGTGCTGTTCCATCGTGCGGT
Organism: Xanthomonas campestris pv. badrii; assembly: GCF_012848175.1. NCBI lineage: Bacteria > Pseudomonadati > Pseudomonadota > Gammaproteobacteria > Lysobacterales > Lysobacteraceae > Xanthomonas > Xanthomonas campestris. The sequence goes on from NZ_CP051651.1 coordinate 1,093,178, forward strand.
CGGTGAATTCGGTATGGCTGCCCCAAACGGCCTTGGCCAACTGGCAGCGGCGGAAACAGACGCCGGGACTGGAGAACAGCAGCCAGGCAATCGAGAACTCGCGTGCCGTCAGCACAATCGGCTTGCCGTCCAGATAGACGGTGTTCTCTTCGCGGATCAGCCGATACGGGCCCACACTGAGATGTTGTGATTCCTGGCAGGTATGGGCCACCGGCGAGATCGCCAGCGCCGAGCGCACCTGCAGCTCATGCGAATTGAATGGGAGCGCCAACACTTCCTGGGCACCGGCACGGTACCAGGCCAGGATATCGTCGGGACTGTCGAAGCGTCCCAGCACGATCAACGGGGTGGGTTGGCCGCTGTGGCAGCGCTGCCAGGCCAGCACCGAGCTGTCGTCCGAGGCGACACAGGTCGCATCGAAGATCAGCAATTCGCATGGCGAATGCCGCAACGAGCGCAGCAGCTCGAGTTCGTCGGAAAACACCGCGAACTGTGCACCCAGCGGGGCAAGGCTCGCATTGACCTGCGAGGCCAGACGCGCATCCTGCGTCAACAGGAAAGCCGATCCTTGCTTGCCGGGGGGAGGCGCGCCGTGCATTAGCCGGCCTTCCCAAGACGGCACACGTACCAGTCGTGCGTGGGATGTCGGCGACGGACCGCGGGCGCCAAGGTGAAACCCACATCTAGAGAGAGGTGCATTGCCAACCATCCGGGCTGCCAGGGAGGAGCGTCTGACCGAGGTCGGACGAATGGTATGTACCATTCCGACGGCAGAAAGTTTCATGGCCGCGCACTTTTGTTCGGGTTTGGGTCGGCGCCTTTAACCGACGCTCATCTCCGCGTGCAACAGCTCTAACGATTAGGGCATGGGCTCAACACGCCAGCGGTGCAAGCAGCTATTGCGGCGCTCTTTGTATCCCAAGCCCGTTCGCAGATCCGGGCAGAGGAGGTCAGATTGGTCTGCAGAGGTCTAGACCAAGGTATTGCGATTTGGATGGTCTCGCCGCCTGTATGGAATAGCTGCATGCGGTGGGTGGCCATCTGCACGGTCCCGGTCCATTGTCCACGGTGCGGACGCCGCGCCTGGTATCTGACGCCGAGTGCAGGACGCTTGGCGATCGGCACCGCAGGGATATCCGCGTCGAGCCGGCGCGTTGGCAGACGTTGCTGGAACACCGCGCAGCGCGCAGCAGTCGTCCTTATTCAATACCCATTCGAATGGTAGGAAGTGTCCAGCGCTAGACATCATGTCCGTCGCTCGTGAAAGCGTTCGGCATAGGCAGGAACGCACGGTCGATGCACGGGAAGACAGAGTGAGATTTTTTGATTTTTGCTGCGCTCTCGAGTGAGAAATTCCATTGGATCCCCTGCATACAATCATTTGCGCCAGCGAGACCGGCGCAACCTGTTTTGCTCATCCCCCTATGAGAGAGCCTGGCATGATCCTTTCCACCTACTTCGCAGCGATCTCCGCGTTGTCGTATGCAGATCGTCTTCCTACCTATACAAGCAGGATGCTGGTTGGTGCCTGGCCGCAAGGTCTGCAACATCTTCAACAACGCCGTGACGGCCAGGGAACGCCCCAAGGGACCGACGATGAAGTCACCCTGCTGGGTGCCAGCGGCGATGCGTTGTTGATACTCGAGTACCAAGAAGAAGCCGAAGATGCCTACCGGCATGCCTTGAAGGCGATGCGCGGGCATCAGCGCCAGCTACGCCTGCTGTCGTGCCGCAATACCGCATGGCTGATGCTGAGCCAGCGTCGTTTAAGCGCCGCGTTGAACTGCTTTGCGCAGCTTGCAATGGACCGCGACACGCCGGCGTGCCTGGGTGGCGAAGGCTTGCTCGGCAAGGCCCTGACCCATTTCCATCTTGGCCAGAGCACCCTGGCGCTGCAAACGCTCGAGCGTGCCCACGAAGTGCTGTCGGAACTGGAAAGCGGCGCATCCGACTGGCTGCGGATCGCCACGGCGCTGCGCCTGGACATGCTCGCGCAGTTGCGCATCCGCCGCGCCGACCGCATGAGCGACCACGTGTTCTGGCAGGCCACGTTGCGCCAGGAAGACGCCGCCCATGCGTTCGAACCGAGCGAGTTGCGTGCCTGCATCGCCGATCTGGCCGAAAGCATGCCGGTGCTTGCGCAGCGGATGCGGCATGTCCGCAACCTGCTGCGGATTGCCGGCGGCGACACCTTTGGTTTCGACGCACAGATCGACGCCTTGCCGGCGGCGGCCAACGGTTGCCCGCCGTGCGCGCGGCAGGATGCGCAGGTGGAGCTGGCACTGGCCGCCCTGGCGGTGGGTCGGGCCGACCTGGCCGAGCGTGCCCTGGCCGGTGCCGGCCGGCATCATGCACCGCGCTGGAATCTGGAGTTCGAGTATTGCCAGGCCAAGATCAGCCAGGCGCTGGGGCGTACCGAACAGGCCTTGCTGCTGTACAACCGCTACGCGCTGGGTGCGGTGCAATGCCTGCGCAGCGAAGTGCAGGCGCCGCGCTTGCTGGAGAGCGGCACGCCGGCGCATGTCAGCGACGATATCTCCGCGCGCCTGCCGGCCAAGTACCGCCGTGCCTACAGCTACATGATCACCAATGCGCACCGCTCGGATCTGTCGATCAATGAGGTGGCCGCGCAGATCGGGGTGACAGGGCGTGCGTTGCAGCAGGCATTCAAGTCGGCCACCGGGTTGTCGCCGACCCAGGTGTTGCGGCGTTATCGCATGCAGAGCATCCGCGACGAACTGCTGGCCGAGGGCGGTTGCGGCAGCGTGCTGCAGGCGGCCAGCCGCTGGGGCGTTGGCAGCCGTTCAGCGCTCGCCAAGGGGTATCGCCAGCATTTCAATGAGGCGCCGATGGAAACCTTGCAGCGGTAGTCGGCCGCGCACGGCCGGGCGGCAGCTCTTGGCCGTGCGCGTCGTTTCCTGCATCAGGAGCGGCTAACAAGGCGTAGCGAGCGGTCGTCAGGCGGGTGCGGATGGCGTGGAGGAACCGGCACGCGTGGTACATGCCGATTCCGACCACCTGCCGCGCCCGGCTGGCGGCCGCGCCATAGGTCTGTTCGCTGCTCTGATGCAGGCACCGTCGTCGGCACGCAGGGTAGGGCAGGAGCCAAAGTGAGACGTGCGTCCAAGATGGCTTGCGGCTATCCTTGCCGGCTCGCACTGCCACTCAGGAGGCGCGTCCGAGGGTGGGCGTTGCCGCCAAGGAAACGACGACGATCATGCAAGATCCTATCTCCGAGGCGACGGACGCCTCACAGATCCGCCGCGCAGGCGTCGACCTCAATGGATTGATGTCCGTCCTGAGCAAGCATCTGTATTCCACGCCGGTGGTCGCATTGCGCGAGCTGGTGCAGAACGCGCACGACTCGATCCTGCGGCGCCGCCTGGAACAGCCGCAGTGGCAGGGTGAATCGCGCATCCACGTGCAGGCCGATCCGGCGCAAGGGATCGTGCGCATCGTCGATACCGGCGCCGGGCTCACCCAGCAGGAAATCCATGATTACCTGGCCACCGTGGGCGTGGGCTATACCCGCGGGCTGCGCCAGGGTGGGCACGAAGACAGCGGGCTGATCGGCATGTTCGGGCTGGGCTTCCTGTCGGCCTTCGTGCTGGCACGCCGTGTCACCGTGCGTACCACCTCCTACCAGACGCCGACCCTGGGCCACTGCTACATCTCCAGCAATGCCGAGCACTACACGGTGAGCCCGATACCGGCGCGTGCGCAGGTGGGCACCGAGGTGGTGCTGGAGCTGCACGACCAATACCTGGCATTGGCGCAGGACGGTCGCCTGCACGAGATCCTGGCGCGCTATTGCGCCTTGTTGCGCGAGCCGATCTGGGTTGGTGCCACTACGCAGCCGATCAATCCCGAACCGCCGCCGTGGCGCAGCCATGACGCAGTGCCGCTGCATCCGGTGCAGGCCCAGCGCCGGCAACGCGAGTTCGCTGCGCGCTTCGAGCGCAACTTCGAGCCCTTGTGCTGCATGCCGGTCCGCGCGGACGAGGGCAGCGATGCGGTGGGCCTGTTGTGGGTGCAGGACGGTGCCACCTACGGCACCAGCGATAACCGTAACCTATCGGTGTTTCTGCGCGGCATGCTGCTGGACGACAACGCGCGCGAATTGCTGCCGCCGTGGGCCGGTTTCATCGGCGGGGTGATCGAATCCAATCGTCTGACGCCGACGGCAAGCCGCGAGGACCTGCAGCGCGATGCGGTCTACAGCTCGGTGCAGCATGCGCTGTCCGAGGCCCTGGTGCAGGGGCTGGCGGATGTGGCGCGGCAGCAGCCGGAGGCGTGGCGGCGCATCCTGCTGCGGCATAACGAGGCCTTGCTGGGTGCGGCACTGTGCGACGAGCGCCTGTTCGAATTGCTGCTGGAACATGTGCGGGTGCCGACCTCGCAGGGCGACCTGCCGGCGCAGCAGTTGCCGGCGCGTGGCGCGGTGCACGTAATCCTGGACAGCGACAGCGGCTTCGAGGAGATGCTGTTCCGTGCCATGGGCGTGCCGGTGGCGTATGGCAACCGCTATGCGGTGGTGCCGTTTCTGCGCCGCTGGGCGCAGGCCAAGGGAGTGCGCCTGGTCGAGCTGGGAACCGAGCATGGCAACCGTCAGTTGTTCCATCTGGACAGCCTGCCGGCCGATGAACTGGCATGGCTGGAACAGCACCTGGGCGATGGCGAAGCGCTGGTGCCGGCACACTTCAGCCCTGCGGAATTGCCGCTGGTGGTGGTGCCCGATCGCGAGGCCGAGCTCAAGCGCCGGCTGGAACAGGACGAAAACGACAAGCGGGTGTCGACGGCTGCGTTGCGGCTGGCGCGGCAGTTCACCGCGCGCATCGAAGCGCGTCAGACCCAGCGGCTGTATCTCAATCTGGACAACCCCGCGCTGCAGGCCTTGCTGGCCGCGCAGCGCGATGGCAACCCGCAAGCCGCGGTCGCCGCGCGCTTGCTGCGCTCACTGAAGGTGATCATTGCGGCACAGGGGCGCGCGCAACCGCAGCCCGGTGGCGTCGAATCGGGTGGGGCCGATCTCAACAAGGCCTTCGGCGATCTTGCCGAAGCCGTGGGTCAACTGCTGGCGCGCTGAGCGCCGCACCGAAGGACGGACGATGGAAATCTGGAACTGGGTGGAAAAACTGCAGGACGACCTGGGCGAAGCCGGGCAGCCGCAAAACGCGCAGCTGCTGACGCGCCTGACCGACCATATCTGCGATCTGCAGATCGAACGTGCCGAAGCCTTGCTGCCCGAGGCGCGTGCGCTGGGCAAGACGCTGGCCAATCCATGGCTGGACGTGTTCGTCGGCCATTGGGAGATGCGCAACCGGGTCGGCAACCTGTGCGAAGGCGAACGCGCGCTGGGCGATGCGGTGGCGCTGTTCGAGCGCGCGCACCGTGCCGACGCAGTGGACTGCCCGCAATCGGTCTGCGTGACCCAGGATCTTGCGGCGTGCTACGCCAACATCGATGGCCCGGGCTGGGTGCAAGAGCGCATCGAGGTCTGCGATGAGACCTTGGGCCGTATCGATCCGAGTTGGTCGTGCTATCAGTGCCTGAGTTGCGAAAAAGCCGATGCCCTGCTCGACGACGGGCGTGGCGATGCGGCACTGCGCTATCTGGACCAGCAGTCGCACACCATCGTGGCCCACGGTGGCCAGATCTACGACGGCGTGCCGGACATGCGCATCTCGATCCTGCTGTCGCTGGGGCGCGCCGAGGAGGCGCTGGCCCTGATCGAACAGCGCGAGCGCGAGGCGGCGCGCGAGGGTGCAGAGTGGGCCAATTGCAGCCAGCCGCGCCGACTGCAGAAAGCGCGTGCGCTGGCACTGCTCAATCGCGACGACGAGGCCATGGACGCCTTGCTGCCCTGGCGCGAGGTGGCGCCACGCTATCGCTTGCACTGGTTGCGCGCAGTGGCGGTGCTTGTCACGCATGCGCCCGAGCGTAATACCTGGGACCTGGGGAGCCGCGTACAGCTGATGCTGGGTCATTACGCGCAGGTCGGTGCGCATCGCATTTTGATCGAGGCGGCAGAACTTGCGATCGATCTGGCCCTGCAACGGGGTGCGGTGTGGACGGCCCGCCGGCATCTGGCGCTCGCCCGCGCGCACCTGCCCAAGTTGCGGCAGGACCGTGGCGCCACGCAGGCGCTGGACCGTTGGGCCGCCCGGATCGAGCCGGCGGCCACGGGCGAGGCGGCGCCGGTGCCGGCCGATCAGCTGCTGGAGTGGTTGAACGCGCAAGGCGAGGATGCGGCGCGCAACCCCGAGCAGGAGGCGCAGTGGTTGCTGCAGGCGGTGGCCGAGCGGCCCGACGATGCGGAGCTGGTCGATACCGCGGCGTCGGCCTTGAGCGCCTGCGCGGCGGACGAGCAGGCGATCGCGCTGCTGTGGGACTTCGTGCAGCGCCACGCCGACCGCGAAACCAGCCCGACCTTCCGGCTGATGAATTTGTTGCTGGCCCGTGGCGACGACGCCGGCGTGCGCAAGCTGGCGCAGCTCTATCGCCCGCAGGTGCCGGTGGCCGCGCTGTGGTGCGAGGCGCAACTCGCGCAGCGGCTGGCCGACTGGCCGGCGCTTGAACAGGCATGCACGGCCTTGCTGGACGTGTCGCCCGGTTCGCATGGCGCGCGCGGCTTGCTGGCGCGCATGTATCTCACCACCGCACGCTTTGCCGAGGCGGCCGCGGTCTACCGCACGTTGATCGCGGTGATGGACGAGCCGCGCTCGGCGCACTGGGACCATATGACCGCCGCCAGCGCCGCACAGGACTGGGATGCGGTGCGGGCCTCGGCTGCGGCGATCGGCCTGGAACTGAGCAGCACCAGCGGGGTTGTCGAGGAAGACTGGGGCTGGGTGATCGTGCGTTGCGTGGACGATGGCGAGGCGGCCGACTACTACGCACGCCGCACCGGCCCGGTGACCGCACGCATCATCGAGAACGCGCCTGCGCACCGGCGCCAGCATGTCGGTGACTGGGTGGTGTTCGATGCCGAGCTGCTGTATCCGGCGCCGGAGGACGAGGCCGAACGCGAGCGCTTCGTGCCGACGTATGCGCAGGTGCATGTGCTGGAGAGCGGCGGCTACGGCAGTAGCTGGCTGGTGGATGGCGTGCATCCGGGCCAGGAGGTGGTCGAGGCCATGCGTGCGGACATGGAAATGCGCGGCTGGAAGATGTGGGTGCACAGTCGCGGCGACTACCGTGTGATGGATCCTGAGCAGCCGGATGCCTTCGACCCGGACGATGCGACCTCGGGCCTGCCGGGCGTGCTGTTCACCGTGGCGCTGCCGGACAGCGTGTCGCCGCAGGAATTGCATCGCGTCCTGCGCTGCACCACCTCGCGCTGGTCGCACCCGATGTGCTGGCTGCGCCTGGCCGAGGCCTGCGACCAGGATCCGCGCCCGCATCTGGAAGCGGTGGAGCGTTACGGGCTGTAAGACCGTGGTCCGGGCGCGGGTGCAGCTCGAGTGGCCGGGCCGGTGACGGGCGATCGGAAGCGTCGGGGCGGCGGCGGACGTTGTCTGTCTGCACCGCGGTACCTTCAATAGATCCGAACGCTGAACTGGTGCAGCGCGGACCGATGTGGCGCATGTCCGCAGGCGTGGGCCGGCGCACGTTCGCCGCCGTTGCGGCAATGTCAAACTGCAGGGTCGGCGCCGCTGACCGCTACAGGTTCGGTCGCTGGTTGCCGAAACTGAATTGCTTTATTCTGCTGCGCTTCGGCGTGGGGGCGCCGCGTCGATCCGGGCGCAGTCCAGCCCGCATGCCCAGCCTCTCTTTCTTTCTTGGCGGGTGATCTCATGGTGGCACTGCAGCAGCGCTCGATCGATGCGATTCGTGGCCAGGAGCCGGCCTTGCTGGCCGCCTGGCTCGCATCCAACCTAGGCAACGACGCGCGCCTGCCCCGGCAGGAGCTGGAAACCCAGAGCGCGCAATTCCTGCATCTGCTGGTGGCAGCGTTGAAGGACGATGGCAGCAGCCTGGACAGCGCCGAGTGGAGCGAGGTCCGCCGCTTCCTGGAAACCCTCTCGCGCGACCGCGCCACCCGCGGGTTCGATTCGCAGGAAACGGCCAACTTCATCTTCTCGCTCAAGCGCGTGCTGTTCGCGCTGGTGCAGCGCGAATACGCCAGTGCCCCGGACGAACTGGGCCAGCAGCTATGGGCGCTGTCCGAGCTGCTCGACCGCCTGGGCCTGTACACCGTCAAGACGTTCCAGAAGACCCGCGAAGACATCATCGTGCGCCAGCAGGAAGAGATGCTGGAGTTGTCCACGCCGGTGGTGAAGCTGTGGGAAGGCGTGTTGGCGCTGCCGATGATCGGCACGCTGGATTCGCAGCGCACCCAGGTGGTGATGGAATCGCTGCTGCAGCGCATCGTCGACACCGGCTCGGAGATCGCCATCATCGACATCACCGGCGTGCCCACCGTGGACACCCTGGTGGCGCAGCACCTGCTCAAGACCGTCACCGCGATCCGGCTGATGGGCGCCGATGCCATCATCAGCGGCGTGCGCCCGCAGATCGCGCAGACCATCGTGCATCTTGGGCTGGACCTGCAGGGCATCGTGACCAAGGCCAACCTGGCCGATGCGCTGGCGCTGGCGCTCAAGCGCACCGGTGTGACCGTGAGCAAGGCAGACTGACATGGAGCGCATCCCGATCCTGCGCATGGGCCAGCTGCTGCTGGTCACCATCCAGGTGGACATGCACGACCAGCTGGCGCTGCAGCTGCAGGAAGACCTGTCGGAGAAGATCAGCGCCACCTCCGCGCGCGGCGTGCTGATCGATATTTCCGCACTGGATATCGTCGATTCGTTCATTGGCCGCATGATCAGCACCATCTCCGGGCTGGCGGCGCTGATGGGCGCCCAGACCGTGGTGGTGGGCATGCAGCCGGCGGTGGCGATCACCCTGGTCGAACTGGGGTTGACCCTGCCGTCGGTGCGCACCGCGCTCGATGTCGAACGCGGCATGCGCCTGCTGCAACAACCCGACCCGCAATCATGAGCGCCGGTTCGCAACCGGTCCGCACCGAGCAGGATGTGGTGCTGGCGCGGCAGACCGTGCGCAAGCTGGTGGTGCAATGCGGCTTGCGGCTGGTCGACCAGACCAAGCTGGTCACCGCGGCCAGCGAACTGGCGCGCAACACCGTGATCTACGGTGGTGGCGGCGACATGGACTGGGCGCTGGTCGAAAGCGGCATCCGCAAGGGCGTGCAGCTGACCTTTCGCGACGAAGGCCCGGGCATTGCCGACCTGGATCTGGCGCTCACCGACGGCTGGACCTCCGGCAGCGGCTTGGGGCTGGGCCTGTCCGGCAGCCGTCGGCTGGTGGACGATTTCGTGCTGGATAGTGCGGCCGGCAAGGGCACCCGTATCACCGTCACCAAATGGAAGTGACGGTTGCCGGCGCGCTCACCCAGGTGATCCGCGTCGAGGAGTCCACCCAGGTGGGGCAGGTGCGCCGCGACGCGGTGGCGCTGGCCCTGGCCTGCGGATTCGACCAAGACGCCTGCGGGCGCGTGGCGCTGGTGGCCACCGAGCTGTGCACCAACCTGCTCAACCATGCCGGCGGCGGGCAGATGCAGCTGTGCAGCGTGGCCGGCCGCGATGGCCCTGGCGTGGAATTGTGCTCGCTCGATCACGGCCCGGGCTTCGTCCTCGCCGACTGCCTGCCGGATGGCTATTCCACCGGCAGCACGCCCGGTAACGGGCTGGGTACCGTGCAGCGGCATGCCACGCTGCTGGATGCGTATTCGGACGCGACCGGGGCGGTGGTGCTGGCGCGCGTGTACGCCGCGCAGGAGACGGCGGCGGACCTGCCCTATGGCGCGATCCGCCTGCCGTTGCACAGCGAAACCGTCTGCGGCGACGCCTGGCAGCTGTGCATCGATGCGCAGCGCACCACCGTCACCGTGATCGATGGCCTGGGCCACGGGCCCGGCGCCGCCGATGCCGCCGATGCGGGTGCCCGCGCCGCCGCGGTGGCCAGCGGCGAGCCCGGCGAGCGTCTCGCACGGCTGCATGCCGCCATGTCCGGCACCCGTGGAGGCGCCGCGGCAGTGATGCAGTTCGACGGTGAAACCGGCCGGGTGCGCTTCGCCGGCGTGGGCAACATCGCCGCGACGCTGTGCGATGGCGACGGCGTGCGCGGCATGCCCTCGCATCCCGGCATCGTCGGGGTGCAGTTTCGCAAGGCGCAGCCCTTCGACTTTCCGCAGGCCGCCGGCAAGCTGTTGGTGATGCACAGCGACGGCCTGCAATCGCGCTGGAACCTGCGCGATCACCCGGGCGTGCTGTCGCGCCATCCACGCATCATTGCCGCGGTGCTGGCGCGCGGTTACGCACGCGGCCGCGACGATGCCTGCGTCTTCGTCATGCGCCTGGGAGGCCTGCAATGAACGCATCCGACGCGGTACCGCCCAGCGATCCGCTGGCCGAGCTGGAGACCCTGCGCCAGCAGAACCAGGCCCTGCGCGAGGAGCTGGAAGAAACCAACCAGGGCGTGCTCGCCCTGTACGCCGAGCTCGACCAGCAAGCCGAGCAGTTGCGCGATGTGTCCGAGCTCAAGAGCCGCTTCCTGTCGTACATGAGCCATGAGTTCCGCACCCCGCTGGGCTCGATCCTGAGCATCACCCGGCTGCTGGAAGACGGCATGGACGGGCCGCTCAACGACGAGCAGCTCAAGCAGGTGCGCTTCGTCAGCGCCTCCACGCGCGAACTGAGCGAGATGGTGGACGATCTGCTGGACCTGGCCAAGATCGAGGCCGGGCGCATCACCATCTCGCCGGGCTGGTTCGACCTGATGGACCTGTTCGCCGCATTGCGCGGCATGTTCCGCCCGCTCGCCGATGTCGGCACCACCACCTTGATCTTCGAAGATCCGCCGGTGCTGCCGATGCTCTACACCGACGACAAGAAGCTGGCGCAGATCCTGCGCAACTTCATTTCCAACGCGCTCAAGTTCACCCCGCAAGGCCATGTGCGCGTGCTGGCGCAGCTGGAAGACGAGCACCATGTGCGCTTCAGCGTGCAGGACACCGGCATCGGCATCGCGCCGGAACTTCACGAAGCCTTGTTCGAGGATTTTGTACAGGTGGACTCGCCGTTTCAGAAGCGCCTGACCGGCACCGGGCTGGGCCTGTCGATCTGCAAGCGCTTCGCCGAACTGCTGGGTGGACGGGTCGGCATCAATAGCGTGGTGGGGCAGGGGTCGGAATTTTTCGTGGTGCTGCCGGTGACGCTAGCAGCGGAGAAGGCACTTGGGCAGTAAGCAGCACATCCTGGTCGTGGACGACAATGCGGTGACGCGCTATTCGGTGCGGCGCGTGCTGGAGCACCATCATTTCGTGGTCGAGGAAGCCGGCACCGGCACCGATGGCCTGGCCAAGCTGGGCGCGCAGTCGTTCGCCGCAGTGGTGCTGGACGTCAACCTGCCGGACATGAGCGGTTTCGATATCGTGCGCGCGCTGCGCGCCGAGCCGCGCACGGCGTTGCTGCCGGTGGTACACGTCTCGGCCGCCTCGATCGCCACCGGCGACATGATCACCGGGCTGGATGCCGGCGCCGATGCGTACATGATCCATCCGGTGGACCCGAACGTGCTGGTTGCCACGCTGCGCACCTTGCTGCGCGCGCGCCACGCCGAAGAGGAGCTGCGGGCGAGCGAGGCACGCTTTCGCGAGATCTTCGAACACATCAGCGCACCGATCGCGGTGGTCGATGCGCAGCTGCACACGCACGAGGTCAATGCGGCGTTCCAGCGCCTGATCGGCAGCGCCAGCCCGGCCGAGGCGATCCAGGCCGCCGGGCTGGACCAGTCCGCGACCGTGCAGGCGCTGACCACCGCGCTGCGGCAGCGCGAGCGCTGGAGCGGCGCCCTGACCCTGCTGCGCGATGGCCGGGCACGCGAGACCGAATGGCGGGTATCGCCGTACCGCGAGCCGGACCTGGGCTTGCTGATGGTCCAGGACGTGACCGAACAGCGGCTGCGCGAGCGCGAACAGCGGCAGGAACTGGATACTGCCACCACCGAGCTGGCGCACCAGATCGCCGAGCGGCAACGCACCGAAATCCAGCTGCTGCAGGCGCAGAAGATGGAAGCGTTGGGCAAGCTCACCGGCGGCATCGCGCACGACTTCAACAACCTGCTGACCAGCATCATTTCCGGCCTGGACATGATCCAGCTGGCAGTGGAATCCAACCGCATCGAGCGGGTGCCACGGCTGGCCGAGATCGCCACCGGCTCGGCGCACCGCGCGGCGGCACTGACCCAGCGCATGCTGGCGTTTGCGCGCAAGCAATCGCTGGATACCCAGCCGTTCGACGTGAACCTGCGCGTGCGTTCGCTGGAAGACATGCTGCGCCGGTCGATCGGCGAAAACATCGTGCTGGAACTGGAACTGGCCGACGCCACGCTGGTGGCGGTGGCCGATGCCAACCAGCTGGAAAACGTGGTGCTCAACCTGGTGATCAATGCCCGCGATGCGATGCAGGGCCAGGGCAGCATCCGCGTGCAGACCACCGCGCATACCGCGCTCGACGACCCGGAGCTGGACGACGGCGAGTATGTGGCGGTGAAGGTGATCGACACCGGCAGCGGGATCGCGCCGGCCATCCTCAACCAGGTGTTCGAGCCGTTCTTCACCACCAAGCCCATCGGCGAAGGCACCGGGCTGGGGCTGTCGATGACCTACGGGTTTGCGCGTCAGTCCGGTGGTACCGCGCGCATCGCCAGCCAGGTGGGCGAGGGCACCACGGTGACGCTGTTGCTGCCGCGTGGGCTGACCGCCAGCGAGCTGCCACCGGCGCCGGCACCGAGCACGCCGCGTACGCACAATGCGCGCATCCTGCTGGTGGACGACACCGACGTGGTGCGCATGATGGTGAGCGAGGTGCTCACCGATGCCGGCTATCTCGTGCTCGAAGCCGAGGATGCCAACGGCGCGCTGATCCATCTGCGCACCGATGTATCGATCGATCTGGTGGTGTCGGATGTCGGCTTGCCTGGCATGAACGGCCGCGACATGGCCGACCTGGCGCGGGTGTTGCGACCGGGGCTGCCGATCCTGTTCATCACCGGCTACGCAGAAAACGCGATCACCCGGCAGGAGTTCCTGGCCGACGGCATGGCCATGTTGCCCAAGCCCTTCAGCCTCAACGACCTGCTCAATACCGTCGGGCAGATGCTCGACAGCAGCGCGCTGGCGCGCACGTAGCAGTGGCGCCGGCCGCGTCGGGCAGCGCCGCGCGTGCAGGCACCGCGCCGCTGCCGGGAGCATCGCCGCGCGCAGAGGTTGGCTGCCGGACACGGTGATCGCTGCCACCTCGCTGCAACGTTACTGACATATCGTGCGCGCGGCGCCGTGCCGCGCCCACGTTTGGTGCGTCCATGCCAAACGGACTCCTTCTTGCGCCACTCATCCAAGGACCCACCCGCATGTCGTTGTACTCGCCTGTCTTGCCGGCGCTGACGCCCGCTACCCCGCACACGGTGCGCAGCCGCAGCGCATTGCAGCGCACGCCGCTGGCACGCGCCTGCGCCGGCCTGTTGCTGGCTTCGATGGCGGCCGCCGCCGCCGCGCAGCAGGCACCGACGCCCCAGGGCGAGGGCAGCCCCACGGCACTGGATACGGTGATCGTCACCGCCGAGCACCGCGAGCAGAACCTGCAGGAGGTGCCGATGTCGGTGGGCGTGGTGCAGGGCCCGGCCATGCGCCAGTACACCGCCGGTGGCGACGACACCTTGCTGGCGCTGTCCGGCCGCGTGCCGGGCTTCTATGCCGAGACCACCACCGGGCGCATCTTCCCGCGCTTCTACATCCGTGGCCTGGGCAATATCGACTTCTATCTGGGCGCTTCGCAGCCGGTGTCCATCATCCAGGACGACGTGGTGCTGGAGCATGTGGTGCTCAAGTCCAACCCGGTCTACGACGTGGACCAGGTCGAAGTGCTGCGCGGCCCGCAGGGCACCCTGTTCGGCCGCAACACCACTGCCGGCATCGTCAAGTTCGACACCGTCAAGCCGGGCGACACCTATAGCGGCCGTCTCGATGCCAGCTACGGCAGCTACAACACGGTATCGCTGGATGGCGGCTTCGGTGGCCCGATCAACGATGTGCTGTCGTTTCGCGTCTCGGCGTTGTACCAGCACCGCGACGACTGGGTGGACAACACCTTCGCCGGCAGCAGCGCCGATGGCACGCGCACCCCGCGCAAGGACGCGATGGGCGGCTACGACGACCGCAACGCGCGCCTGCAGGTACTGTTGAAGCCCAACGATGCGTTCTCGTTGCTGGGCTCGGTGCACACGCGCGATTACGACGGCACCTCCACGCTGTTCCTGCGCAATGCGGTCACCCGCGGCAGCGACAAGGTGGACGTGCCGCGCGATCGGGCGGCCTACGACGAAGCGCACGACAACCCGCAGGCGTACCAGACCGACGGCGGCTCGCTCAAGGCGATCTACGACTTCGGCGGCGTGTCGCTGACCTCGATCACCGCTTACGAAACCACCTCCGGCTACAGCCGTGGCGACACCGATGGCGGCGCAGCGGCCAACTTCCCGGTCGATGGCGTGCCGAACGGGTTCGGCCAGTCGATGGGCCAGATCCGCGACCTGGACCAGTACACCCAGGAACTGCGCCTGGCCAGCGAAGGCGACCAGGCGCTGCAGTGGCAGGTGGGCGCGTTCTACTTCGATGGCCGCGACACCACCGATTTCTACCAGCGTGCGTACTTCCTGCAGACCGCCGCGCGCAATCCCAACAACTGGGTGCGCCTGCGCAACACCAATACCTCGTGGGCCGGTTTCGGTCAGCTCAGCTACAAGGCCACCGACGCACTGACGCTGACCGCCGGCATCCGTCAGACCAAGGACACCAAGCAAACCCGCCTGCTCAAGAGCGCCGACACCGCTACTGGCGTGGTGACCTATCGCGGCCGGCGCGACGTGCGCCTGTCCGACACCCAGCCCAGCTGGGACCTGAGCGCGATGTATGAAATCGACCCGCAGCTGAGCGTGTATGCACGCGTGGCGCGCGGCTTCCGCGGCCCCACCATCCAGGGCCGCAGCGCGGTGTTCAATTCCGACTTCACCACCGCCGATTCGGAAACCATCCTGTCCTGGGAAGCCGGCATCAAGAGCAGCCTGTTCGACAATCGCCTGCGGTTGAATGTCAGCGGCTTCACCTACACCGTCGATGACATCCAGCTCAACGGCAACGACTCGGACGGCAATGGTGTGCTGTTCAATGCCGACAAGGCCAAGGCCTACGGCCTGGAAGCGGATCTGGACTGGCGCCCGATCTCCAACCTGTCGCTCACTGCCGGCCTGAGCCTGCTGCACAGCGAAATCCACGACAAGCGCGTCTATGCACAGGCTTGCGCACTCAATGGCGTGGTGGTGTGCACGGTCAACGACCCGACCATCCGCGTGGGTGCCAACACCTTTGCACAGATCGACGGCAACCCGTTGCCCAATGCGCCCAAGTACAACCTCAACCTGGCGGCGCGCTACGACATCCCGGTGGGCAATGACGGCGCGTTCTTCGTATCCACCGACTGGAACAGGCAGGGCCAGACCAGCTTCGTGCTGTACGACTCCACCGAGTTCCGCGCCGACGGCAACTTCGAAGGCGGCCTCAAGCTTGGCTATACCGGCGGTTATGGTGCGTGGGAAGTGGCGGCATTCGCACGCAACATCACCAACGAAAAGAACCTCAAGGGTGTGATCGAAAACTACATGGCGGCGGTCTATAACGAGCCGCGCATCGTGGGTGTGTCGGTCAACGTCAACTGGCAGTAACGCCTGCCTGGGGCAAGGCCGCGGCGCAGCCGTCGCGGCCCTGTCTGGTGTGTCGGTCAAGCCAGCGGCGTGGATGCGCCGCTGGCGTTGTCATCTCGGCCCTGGCTCAGCACCGAGCGCACCCAGGTGACGATCTGCGCACTGCTCACCGCGCCGGAATGCCGGCCGATCTCATGCCCGCCGCGCAGTACCAGCAGGGTGGGAATGCTGCGAATGCCAAAACGCGTGCCCAGTGTCGGATGCAGGTCGGTATCCACCTTGGCCAGCCGCACCTGCGGCTCCAGCGTTGCCGCCGCGGTGGCGTATTGCGGCGCCATGCTCAGGCACGGCCCGCACCACGGCGCCCAGAAATCCACCACCAGCGGCAGGTCGCTGCGCACGGCGTGCTTGTCGAAATCAACAGCCGACAGCGCCACCGGCGCGCCGAGAAACAACGAGCGATGGCAGTGACCGCAGTTGGGCGCATCGTGCAGACGCGCCCGCGCAATGCGGTTCATCGACGCGCAGCTTGGGCAGGCAATCAGCAGCGGGGCGTCGGTCATGCAGGGTCTCCGGTGGTCAGGCAGGGCGCTCGCCGGGTTGCGCCACCGTGGCGGCGAACGCAGCGACAGGCCGCCAGTGTAGCCACCACGACGCTTTACAGCGGTGTCATGCCCCCAGCCGCACCGCACTGTATGGTGCACTACGGCTGGAGCGCACGCCGCGTGCTCAGGCCGATTGCCCCAGCACCACGGTCGGAACGAAGCCGCCATAGACCATGCGTTTGCCGTCGAAGGGCATCGGGTTGACCGATGGGTCCATGCGCGGGTCCTCCATCATCTTGCGCATACCCTCGTCGCGGGTGGCCTTGTCCGGCCACTCGATCCAGGAAAACACCACCGTCTCGTCCCCGGTGGCCTCCACCGCGCGATAGAAGTCGGTCCATTGCCCATGCTGGACATCGTCGCCCCAGCACTCCACCACGCGCAGCGCGCCGTATTCCATGATGACCGCATCGCCCATGCGGGCATGGGCGATAAACGCGTCCTTGTTGGCCGTGGGCACGGCAAGCACAAATCCATCGATATACGACATAACCACCTCCGTAGACTCCGGTGTACGCCTGCACCGGAGGGTGACCAAGGGATGTTGGTGCGGCCAAGACCGTGGGAAGCAGATGGG
Organism: Xanthomonas campestris pv. badrii; assembly: GCF_012848175.1. Taxonomy (NCBI): domain Bacteria; kingdom Pseudomonadati; phylum Pseudomonadota; class Gammaproteobacteria; order Lysobacterales; family Lysobacteraceae; genus Xanthomonas; species Xanthomonas campestris. The sequence continues at coordinate 1,110,140 of NZ_CP051651.1, forward strand.
GACAGGAGCGTGCATCCAGCGCGCTTGCCATGCGAGCATACGGCGCATGCGGCCGTTCGGCACTGCTCGAGTTGGCTGTCACGCAGCGCGTGCCGCGTGCAGCGCCTGTCGTGCTCGCTCGACCGGCTGCGGGCAGCACGCGCAGGCTAGGTTTGGCCGATGACGGCGGCCGCCGCCCCTGCAGGATGCGGCCGGTACCCGCTGTGAAGTGCGGGAAGCGCAACCGCTGCGGCGGTCAGGCTGCCAGGTTGTGGCGGCGCAGCCGGGCTTCGAACACCACTTCGCCGTCTTCGTTGCGCGCCTGCAAGGTGCCACCGTGGGCCCTGACGAACTGGTCGGCAATGAACAGCCCCAGTCCCAGCCCCTGGCTGGCATGGAAGCTGGCCTTGAACGGTTCGAACAGCCGCGGCATCAGGCTGTCGGGAATATGCCCGGCATTGCGTACCGACAGCCGCAAGGTGTCGGCCTCGCGCCCGTCCAGATGCACCTGCACCGGATGCTGGCCGCCATGCAGCACGGCATTGCCGACCAGGTTGGACACCACCTGGGCCAAGCGGTCGCCGTCGCCATCGCCGTGCAGGTCGCCCTCGGTACGCAGGTCAATGACGGTGTGCGGATTGGCCTGCGCCACCTCACCCACCACGCCATGCGCCACCTCCCCGAAATTGCAGGGGCCGAACTGCATCGGCAATCCATCGGTGCGCAGGCGCGAGAAATCCAGCAATTGCTCGACCATGCGCGCCATGCGGCGCGCGCTGTTTTCCAGGTGCTCGAGCGTGCGTGCCGCCGCGCCGCCGGCCTCCACGTCCAGACTGAGCTTGTCGGCGCACAACAAAATCACCGACAACGGCGTGCGCAGGTCGTGGGTGAGCACCGCCATCATGGTTTCGTTGAGCGTGAGCGCGCGTTCCAGCGAGGCGTTGCGTGCCTTGAGCAGGCGCCGCTGCTGGTACAACTCGATGAACACGTTGACCTTGCTCAGGATCACGTGCGGCTCGATGGGCTTGTGCAGGAAATCCACCGCGCCGGTCTCATAGCCCTGGAAGGCGCGCATCGGGTCGTTCGGCGAAGCGGTCAGGAAAATGATCGGCACATGCCGGGTGCGCTGCGAGCCGCGCATCAGTTCGGCCAACGAAAAACCGTCCATCTCCGGCATGTGCACATCGAGCAGGGCCAGCGCCACGTCGTGTTCGAGCAGCAGCTCCAGCGCCTGCGCACCGGAGGCGGCGCACAGCACTTCGATGCCGTCGCGCTGCAGCAGCGCGTCCATCGCCACCAGGTTCTGCGGCACATCGTCCACGATCAGGATCTTGGCGGGTTCGTCGCCGGGCGCAGCGGGGCCGGTCGCGGTGAGGTTCATGGGTGAAAGGCTTCCAGTTCGCTGCAGATCGCCTGCAGGGTCAGCACCGCATCGGCGCCGGCGTGGGCAAGCGCGGAGGCGGGCATCAAGGGGGAGGCTGCATCGTCGGGCAGTTGGATCCAGGCCGTGCCGCCGGCAGCGCGCACGGCCGCCACACCGGCGCTGCCATCGCTGCTGGCGCCAGTGAGCAGGATCGCCAGCAGGCGCTCGGCAAACACATCGGCGGCCGACTCGAACAGCGGGTCGATCGCCGGGCGCGAAAACAGCACCGGTGCATCCATCGACAGCGCCAGGCTGGTGCGGCTTTCCACCAGCAGGTGGTAATCGGGCGGAGCGATGGTGACCGTGCCGGCCAGCAACGGCTGCTTGTCTTCGGCCTCGCGCACCGGCAGCGCGCAGCGCGCATCCATCAGTTCGGCCACACGGCTGGCGCGGTCGCGCGGCAGGTGCAGCACCACCAGCACCGGTATCGGCAGGGCGGCCGGCAGGCTGGACAACAGCGCCTGCAGCGCCGTGACCCCGCCGGCCGATGCACCGATCACCACCGCGTCGAAGCGCGGGTGCGCAGGCAGAGCGCTCATGCGGCCTTCCGATACAGGCGTTGTTCGCGCGCGCAGGTTTCAAAGGCCTGCGCATGCGCGCCGAACTGCAGCGATTCCTTGCTGCCCAGGCCCAGGAACCCGCGGTGCACCAGCGCCTCGAAGAACAGGCCCACCGCGCGGTCCTGCAGGCTGCGGTTGAAATAGATCAGCACATTGCGGCACGACACCAGATGCACTTCCGAGAACACCGTGTCGGTGGCCAGGCTGTGATCGGCGAACACGATGTTGCGCTTCAGGCGACGGTCGAACACCGCGCCGTCGTAGGCGGTGGTGTAGTAATCCGACAACGAGCCCAGGCCGCCGGCATCCAGATAATTGCGGCTGAACTGCGCGATGCGGTCGATACCGTAGACACCGGCTTCGGCCATGCTCAGTGCCTCGGGATTGATGTCGGTGGCATAGATCACCGCTCTTTCCAGCAGGCCTTCCTCGTGTAGCAGGATCGCCAGCGACCAGACTTCTTCGCCGGTACTGCAGCCGGCTACCCACAGCTTGATCGAAGGATAGGTACGCAATACCGGCAGCGCATGCTCGCGCAACACGCGAAAATACGCAGGATCGCGGAACATCTCCGACACCTGCACGGTGAAGAACTGCATCGCCTGCGCGAAGGTGTCCGGCTCGTGCAGCAGGCGGTGCTGCAGGTCGGCCACGCGCGCGCACTCGAAGCGCGCCATCGCATGGCGCATGCGCCGGCGCAGCGAGGACACCGCGTAATCGCGGAAATCGTAGTGATAGCGCTGGTAGACGGCCTCCAGCAGCACCCGCAATTCCAGGTCGAACAGTTCTACCGAATTCATTGCCGCGAGCACCAGACGCGGCACAGCGACACCAGCTTGTCCACGTCGATGGGCTTGGCGATGTAGTCGTTGGCGCCGGCTTCCAGGCAGCGTTCGCGGTCGTCGGCCATGGCCTTGGCGGTGAGCGCGATGATGGGCAGGTCCTGCCATTGCCGATTGGCGCGGATCTGGCGCATCGCGGTCAGGCCATCCATCTCCGGCATCATGATGTCCATCAACACCAGGTCCACCTCGCGCGACTCCAGGCGCTCCAGCGCTTCGCGTCCGTTGCGGGCGATTTCCAGCGTCACGCCCAGGGGTTCGAGCACGCTGGACAGCGCGAAAATATTGCGCACATCGTCTTCGGCCAGCAACACGGTGGCGCCGTCGAGCACCGCATCGCGGCGACGGGCTTCGCGCAGCAGGCGTTGCTGGTCGCTCGGCAGCGAGGCTTCCACGCTGTGCAGGAACAGCGTCACTTCGTCGAGCAGGCGCTCGGGCGAGCGCACGCCCTTGATGATGATGCTTTTGGAATAGCGGCGCAGGCGCTGTTCTTCGTCGCGCGTCAGCGCGCGGCCGGTGTAGACGATCACTGGCGGGAAGGCCACGGCATCGTTGCCGGCCATGCGTTCGAGCAGGTCGTAGCCGCTGCCGTCCGGCAGTGCCAGGTCGGTGACCATGCAATCGAAGGTGGAGCCGGCCAGTTGCTGCATCGCCTCGGCAATCGTGCCCACGGCCACGATCTCCAATTGGTCGCGTGCCAGCAGCAGCTGCAGATTGGCGCGCAAGGCGCTGTCGTCTTCGACGATCAGCAGGCGGCGCACCGCACGTGCGTTGGTTTCTTCCAGCTGGCGGATCGCACCGGCCAGCAAGTCGCGTGTGGCCGGCTTGATCAGATAGCCCACCGCGCCCAGTTCCAGCGCAATCTGGCTGCGTTCCAGTGCGGACACCACATGCACCGGGATATGGCGGGTGGCGGGGTCGCGCTTGAGGCGTTCGAGCACGCTCAGCCCGGACGCATCGGGCAGGCCGATGTCCAGCAGGATCCCGCTGGGGCGTAGTTCGGCAGCCAGGCGTAACGCCTCTTCGGCACTGGGCGCCACCACGCAGTCGAAATCCAGTTCATGCGCCAGGTCGACCAGCGCCTGCGCAAAGCGGGTGTCGTCTTCCACCGCCAGGATCAGCCGGCCCGGCCGCAACCGTTGATCGCGGTCGTCCAGCGCAGGCTGCAGTGGCGCGGCGCCGGCGGCGGGAATCGGCAACGGCGGCGTGAGCGCGGCGGTACTGGCGTGGCCAACCCGCGCAGCAGTCGCCAGGCCCGCGGCTGGTGCAGTGGCGGCAAGGTCGGCGTCAGGAGTGGCGGCGCTTTCTGCCGGTGCACCGTCGGTGGGCAGCTCCAGCGTGAAGCAACTGCCGCGTCCTGGCTCGCTACTCACACGGATGCTGCCGCCCATGCGTTGCGCCAGATCGCGCGAGATTGACAAGCCCAGGCCGGTACCGCCATAGCGCCGCCGTGTGCTGCCGTCGGCCTGCCGGAATGCTTCGAAGATCACCTCGGTCTGTTCGCGGGCAATGCCGATGCCGGTGTCTTCCACCTTGAACAGCACCCGCCCGGTCGCATGCGCCTGGATCGACAGGCGCACCTTGCCGTGCTCGGTGAACTTGATCGCGTTGGCCAGCAGGTTCTTGAGGATTTGCTGCAGGCGCTGGTTGTCGACCACCAGCTGGCCGGGGGCGCCGACCTCGGCGTCGATCTCCAGGGTCAGGCCCTTCTGCCGCGCCAGCGGTTCGAAGGTGTCGCGCAGCCGCTGCACGATGCTGCCGGTGTCCACGGTCTCATCGGCCAGCTCCACATGCCCGGCCTCGATCTTGGACAGGTCCAGGATGTCGTTGATCAGCGCCAGCAGGTCGTTGTTGGACGACAGGATCGCCTGTGCGTACTTCACCTGTTCGGCGCTGAGCGTGCCGTCCTTGTTGTCGGCCAGCAGCTTGGCCAGGATCAGCGCGCTGTTGAGCGGCGTGCGCAATTCGTGCGACATGTTGGCCAGGAACTCGGACTTGTAGCGCGAGGCGGTCGCCAACTCATTGCCATTGCGCACCAGCTGGTTCTGCGCAACCAGCAAGGCCTGCTTCTGCGCTTCCAGCGCCTGGGTGCGCTCTTCCAGCTGCACGTTGGTCTGTTCCAGCTCGGCCTGTTGCTGCTCCAGATCGCTCTGCGACTGCTGCAGGCTGCGGCTCTGTTCTTCCAGTTCTTCGTTGGCAACGCGCAGTTCTTCCTGCTGCGTCTGCAGTTCCTCGCTCTGGCGCTGGGTTTCTTCCAGCAGGGCCACCAACTGCGCGCGCAGCAGCGCGGTGCGCAAGGCCAGGCCGATGTTCTCGCCACAGCGTGTCAGCAGTTCTTCCTCGCGCGTGGCGGCCGGGCGCGCATCGCTGACACGGCCCAGCTCCAGCAGGCCGATCACCCGGCCATCGGCGGTGACCGGAGCCAGCAACAGTTCCTGGCAGGCGCTCTGGCCCAGACCGGAGGCGATCTGCAGATGCCCGGCATCCACGCCGCGCACCCGGCGCACCGCCGCCCGCTGCACTACCTCGCCCCATTGGCCGGCAGTGGTCGGCAGCGAGGCTGGCATGTCCACCGGCAGCGCGGCGCCGCCGGTCAGGCGCAGGCGATCGCCTTCGATGCGATACAAGGCACCGACCTGCGCATCCAGCGTCTGGCACAGGGCGCGCACTGCGGCATCGGCCAGGTCTTGCGGGCTCTGGTCGCCACGCAGGCTGGCTTCCACGGTGTTTTCGGCCTGCTGCAGCCACAGCGCCACTTCGGCCTGGCGCCGCGCCCGGATCGCCTGCGTCACCACCAGCGCCATCGCCAAGAACGACACGCCGCCGATGCCGCGATTGATCGAAGAGAAACTCGAGTTGGTGCTGGGCGGCGCCAGATGAAATCCAATCGCCAGCAGTACGCACGACAGCACGCCGACCACGAGGGGAACCTGCGGGCGGTTCTGGAACACGGTCACGGCAACGGCCATGAAATAGGTCAGCCACACGGCATAGCCGAGCGGCGTCACCAGCTCTGCGCCCAATGTCCCCGCCATCAAGGCCGCCGCGCACACCCAGATCCAGCGGTCGCGTGTGGTCGAGATGTTCTGCATGTGGCATGGACCGAAACTGAGGGGCGGCCATGGTAGCCGATAAGTTTCACGCGCAAATCGCCGGGTTTTTGACGCGTTTGCGGCTGCGGCAGCTTGCACGCATCCTTCACGTGAACGTCACTATGGTCGCGCGTTTTTCCGGGGAAGCATCGCCAGATGGATGCCCAGACGGCCATCGACAACGCGGGGCTGCTGTCTCACGACAGCCGGCAGTGCCAGCTGTTGGTGCAGAGCGTTTCCGACTACGCCATCTACATGCTCGATGTCGCAGGGCATGTGCGCAGCTGGAATCCCGGTGGCCAGCGCATCAAGGGCTACCGCGCCGATGAGGTGCTTGGCGCGCATTTCTCGCGGTTTTACCTGCCCGAGGATGTGCAGCGCAACGAGCCGAAGCGCAATCTCGAGCTTGCCCGCCAGCAGGGCCGCCTGGCCACCGAAGGCTGGCGCCTGCGCAAGGACGGCAGCCGCTTCTGGGCCAGCGTGGTGATCGAACCGGTGCTGGAATTCGGCGTGCTGGTCGGCTTTGCCAAGATCACCCGCGATGTCAACGACCGCCACGAAGCGCAGCGATTGCTGCAACAGGCGCAGCACGCGCTGTTGCAATCGCAGAAGGTGGAAGCGCTGGGCCGGCTGACGCTGGGCATGGCGCACGATTTCAACAACCTGCTCACGGTGATGGCGACCAGCCTGGACCTGATTGCCTTGCGCGCCGGCGACGATGCGCGCACGCGCATGCTGGTGGAAGCGGCGCAGACGGCGGTGGATCGCGGCGCCTTGCTGACGCGGCAGCTGCTGTCGTTTGCGCGCGGTCAACGGCTGGCACCGGAACGACACGCCGCCAACGCGGTAGTGACGCGTGCGCTGGAGCTGCTGCGCCGCGCTTGCCCGGCTGGAATTGGCCTGGCGTTGCAGCTGTCCGATGCATTGCCGGATGTCTGCGTTGACCCCAGTCAGCTCGAATCGGCACTGCTCAACCTGGTGTTCAACAGTTGCGATGCAATGCCCAACGGTGGCGCGATCGCCGTGAGCACCGCCGTGCAGCAGCGCGCTGCGCCATCGGATCCGCACGGCGCCGTGCGCGGCTATGTCGGCATCGCGGTGCGCGACGACGGCCCGGGCATGTCGGTGCACGTGGCGCAGCGCGCCAGCGAACCGTTTTTCACCACCAAGGATGTTGGCAAGGGCTCCGGCCTCGGATTGAGCCAGGTATTCGGCTTTGCATCCCAGTCCGGTGGTTTTGCGCAGATCGAGACCGCACCAGGACGCGGCACTACTGTCACCCTGTTTCTCCCGGCCATCGAGGAGGCCGAGCATGACTGAATCCCTGCGCCTGCTGATGGTGGAAGATCAAGAAGAACTGCGCGAGTTGATCGGCGAAGCGCTGCGCGATGCCGGCATCAGTGTCGACACCGCCGACGACGGCCATGGCGCGTTGCGCATGCTGCGCGAGAGCGGGCCTTACGACGTGGTATTCAGCGACATCCGCATGCCCAACGGCATGTCGGGCATCGAGTTGAGCGAGCAGGTGGCGCAGCTGCTGCCGCAGGCGCGCGTGATCCTGGCATCGGGCTTTGCCAAGGCGCAGCTGCCGCCGCTGCCGGCGCGGGTCGATTTCCTGCCCAAGCCGTATCGCCTGCGCCAGCTCATCGACATGCTGAAGGGCGTGGCCGCCAGCGCCTGAGAGCCGCCGGCCGCCGCGGCAGGGCATGCTCGCCTCGTGCCAGCCTCGGCGCGCACCAGTCCATACCGGTTGCCAGTGGCCGCCAATCCACCGCGCGTTCGCCAACGTCTCAGGCGGTGCCGACAGCGCTGCGCGCGCAGGTGGGGAAGCGGTCAGTCCACAGCATGTACCGTCCAGGCCACCAGCCGTATCACCAGCGGGCGCACGACCAGCACGCAGCAAAACGCCGTCGGCATCGCGATGCGGTAGGCATCCAGCACGCGCCAAGGGAAGCCCGGCGCCAGGCCGGTGTTGGCGGCGGTGATCACCACGCACATCAACAAGGCCATGATGGCTGCCATGTAGAACGCGAAGACGAACGGCGTGGCACGCACGCCCAGCTTCCAGCGTGGACGCGCAACGACCGGGGAGGGCGGAGATGAGCGCATGGGGTGGCCTTGGAGGTGTCGCGCAATAGCGCCTTGACCGCACTGTAGGGTGGCCGGTGCAGGTGGGGTAGATCGCGTAAGCTTGCGGCTTCCGTAAGCGTGACTTACGAGCCGTTTGGTAATACGTGCTCCATCGATGAACATTCTTCAGTCGATTCGCAGTTTCGTCAGCACGGTCGATGCCGGCAGCATTGCAGGCGGCGCCAAGTTGCTTGGCATCAGCGCCGCGGCGGTGAGCCAGAACATCGCGCGGCTGGAACAGCACCTGGGCGTGCGCCTGCTGCACCGGACCACCCGTAGCCTGGCGTTGACCGAACGTGGCGCGCTGTACTTCGAGCAGGTGCGCCAACTGGAGCGCGACCTGGAGCGTGCGCGGCAACTGGTGGCCGGCCCGCAGCAGGCGCCTGCCGGGCGGCTGCGGGTGGCCAGCACCGCCGCCTTCGCCCGGCATGTGCTGGCCCCGATGTTGCCGGCGCTGCACCAGCGGTATCCGCAGTTGGAGATCGAGCTGCTGTGCACCGACCGGCTGGTGCAGCATCCGCGGGAGAATGTCGATGTCAGCCTGCGTATCGAAGCGCAGCTGGAAGACGGCCTGGTGGCCCGCTGTATCGCCCAGGTGCCGTTCGTGGTGTGCGCCGCGCCGGACTATCTTGCCCGCTGCGGCACGCCGGCCAGCCCGGACGAATTGAAGTACCACCGCTGCCTGCTGTTGCGGTACCCGGTGGACGGCCGCTTCCTGCGCTGGACCTTCGTGCGCGACGGCGTGCGTTTCCAGCCGCAGCTGGGCCAGGCGATGGTCAGCGACGATGTGGACGCATTGGCCATCATGGCCGCGGCTGGCGGCGGCATCGCGCGCGTGGCCGCTTTCGTGGCGCAGCCGTACCTGCAGCGCGGCCAGCTGCAGCCGTTGTTCGTGCCCGGGAGCGCCAACGCAAGCCAGGTCGCGCTGGAGCCGCTACGGCTGTACCTGTGCGTTGCCGACCGCCGCGACTTTACGCCCAAGGTGCGCGCCTTCATGGACCACATCGTCGAACGCCTGCCGCCGGAATGGCAGGTAACCGAACCGGCGTTGGCGCCGGGGTAGAGCGGCCGACAGAGCGTAGCGGGCACGCGTCAGCTGGGCGTGGCCAGTGCGCAGGAGTGAAGTGGGTGAGAAGGCTGCGAGGGCGCCGAGCTCTGGCCGCGGTCGCCGGACGTTCTGCGCCGCGGTGGGTCGGCCGCTCCTGGATTGCCGGTGCCAGGCCAGCTTCGATCGCCGTTGCAGCGACGCGGCGTGCACCGTTGCAATGGGTTGCATGCGCGTTGAATGACCCATGCGCGCCGGGTGGTGGCGACCCTGCGACCAGCGCGAGGCAGCCATGCCCAGCAGCGCGCTGCGCGGCGTGCGCGCAGCGATCGCCATTCTTCGCTGGTGGCGGCTCATTCAAGCCGGAGCATCACCACCGAGCGCGCAGGCAGCGCCACCGTCAGCGTCCTGCCTTGCAGGCGTGCCCCCTTGAACGATGCGGGTTCCACCGCGTGCGGCTGCGCGAACGTGTTATGCGCGGTGATCGCGGGGGCGGTGAGGATCTGTCCCTCGACACGGCGTGCGGACAGCCCCTGCACCTCCACGCTGACGTTGGCCGGGCTTGTTGCATCCAGGTTGGTCAGTGCCACATACACATGCCCATCCCTGGCCTTGACCGCCGAACCGTGCACTGCCGGCACCTGCACGCTGCCATGGCGATACTCGGGCGTGCGCAGGTCGAGCGGCAGCTGGGTGGCGTCCTGGTAGGGTTTGTACAGTGCGAACACGTGGTAGGTCGGCGTCAGCACCATCTTGTCGCCGTCGGTGAGGATCATCGCCTGCAGCACGTTGACCATCTGCGCGATATTGGCCATGCGTACACGCTCGGCATGCGCGCTGAAGATGTCGATATTCAATGCCGCCACCAAGGCATCGCGCAGGCTGTTCTGCTGATGCAGGAATCCCGGGTTCGCGCCAGGCAGGCCGGCGTACCAGGTGCCCCATTCGTCCACCACCAGCGCGACTTTCTTGGCCGGATCGTACTTGTCCATGATGGCGCTGTGCCGGGTGATCAGTTCGTCCATCACCAGGGTGCGCGAGAGCGTGTCGATCCACGCGGCCTCGTCGAAATCGGTGGACGAGGCGCGCGGCGGCCAGCCCCCGGGCACGGTGTAGTAATGCAGGCTCAGGCCATCCATCAGGGTGCCGGCCTCGCGCATCATCACCTCGGTCCAGTGGTAATCGTCGTTGTTCGGTCCGGGAGCGATCTTGAGGATCTTCTGGTTTGCGGGCGCCTTGACGAAGGTCTGGTAGCGCCGGTACACGTCGGCCGCATAGTCCACCCGCATGTTGCCGCCGCAGCCCCACAGCTCGTTGCCCACACCGAAGTAGGGCACCTGCCAGGGCGCATCGCGGCCATTGGCGCGGCGCTCGCTGGCCAGGCTGGAGCGGGTGGGGGCGGTCATGTACTCGCTCCACTGCGCGATCTCGTCCGGCGCCGCATTGCCCACGTTGCCGGCGATGTACGCCTGGGTGCCGAGCAGTTCGGTGAAGTCCATGAACTCGTGGGTGCCGAAGCGGTTGGATTCCTCCACGCCGCCCCAGTGGGTGTTGACGCGGATCGGGCGTTTCGCCGGTGCGCCCACACCGTCGCGCCAGTGGTATTCGTCGGCAAAACAGCCACCCGGCCAGCGGATATTGGGCACCGCGATCGCCTTCAACGCCGCAAGCACGTCGTTGCGATAGCCGCGCGTATTGGGAATCGGCGACTCCTCGCCCACCCACACCCCGCCATAGATGCCGGTACCCAGGTGTTCGGCAAACTGCCCGAAGACCTGGCGCGACACCTGCGCGCCAGGCTGGTCCGCGTGCAGCGTGCCGGTCACCTTCACCTCGGCCGCAGAGGCCGCCAATGCGGTGATCGCCGCAACGACCGCAACCATGCTGGGCAGCAGCCTGCTGCGTGAGGTCTGCAACGCGAGGGAAATCCACTGCATCGGCGGGGCGCTCCTGGGGTCGGTAGGCGAGGGCGTGCGCCGGCATCGCCGCAGGCGCGCCGGTAGGGTAGTGCGTGCGGGGCGGTCTGTCGCTGCGGCGCTGACCGGAAGGCGGGCACTGCCGCGTGCGCGTGCTGCCGCGTGCCGGCGGCAGTGTCCGGCCGGCCAGGATGTGCGCGAGCGCATGGCAGGCGACGGCGCCAGGCGGCTATGCTCGCGGGCTTCCAACAGCGGCGGGGCGATCCATGCAGCGAGTGTTCGGGCAGTTGCCAGACGGGACCGAGGTCCATGCGTTGACCCTGCGCAGCGATGCCGGGTTGGCGGCGGACGTGCTGACCTATGGCGGCATCCTGCACACGCTGCAGTTGACCACCGCACAGGGCGTGGTGCCGCTGGTGCTGAACCTGCCGGATCTGCCTGCCTACGCCGCCGATGGCGACAGCCTCAACATCCTGGTCGGCCGCTTCGGCAACCGCATCGCCGGTGCGCGCTACACGCTCGATGGCCTCACCCACGCGCTGGCCGCCAACGAAGGGCGCAACCAGCTGCACGGCGGCCTGCGCGGTTTCGGCCGGCGGGTCTGGAGCGTGCTGGAGCAAACCGCCGACCAGGTGCTGCTTGGCTACGACTCGCCCGATGGTGAAGAGGGCTATCCCGGCAACCTGCAGGTGCGTGCACGGCTGGCCCTGCATGGCGACACGCTGCAGCTGGACTTCGAGGCGCGCTGCGATGCCGCCACGCCGTTGAACCTGACCCATCATCCCTATTTCAATCTGTCCGGCGACCCGCAGATGCGTGCCGCAGCGCAGGTGTTGCGGGTGCCGGCGGACCGCTATCTGCCGGTGGATGCCGAATCGATCCCCACCGGGGAGATTGCCGCGGTGGCCGGTACCCCGTTCGACTTCCGCGCGCCTGCCGCGCTGGCCGAGCGGATCGACCCGGCGCATCCGCAGATCGTGCTCGGCAAGGGCTACGACCAGTGCCTGGTGCTGGCCGAGGGAGCGCGCTGCGTCGCCGAGCTGTACTCACCGCACAGCGGCGTGGCGATGCGCATCAGCAGCGATGCGCCGGCCGTGCAACTCTACGAGGGGCAGCATCTGGACGCCCATCACCCGGGGCTGGGCCGCGGCATCTGCCTGGAGCCGCAGGACTACCCGGATGCGCCCAATCACCCGCAGTTCCCCTCGGCCATCCTGCGACCCGGCCAGGTCTATCGCCGCCGCATCGCCTATCGCTTTGCCAGCCCGGGCCCGGAGCAGCCCTGGGAGGTGGTCAGTAGTGCGTTGGATGGATAGAGGCTGCGTCGGCGCCGGTGACCGTCGTTAACTCGCCGTCATCGCAATCAGCGCGGGCCCAGCACCAGCTCGATCACGAACTTGCTGCCGAAGAACGACAGCACCAGCAGCGCCATTGCGGTCAGCGTCCAGTGCACCGCCTTGGTGCCGCGCCAGCCGTTACGCCAGCGGCCGACCAGCAGCGCGCCGAACACCACCCACGACAGGATGCTGAGCACGGTCTTGTGCAGCAGGCGCTGCGCCAGGAAGTCCTGCACGAACAGCAGGCCGGTCAGCAGGGTCAGGCTGAGCAACACGAAGCCGACCGTGATCGTGCGGAACAGCAGCGTTTCCAGCTCGGTCAGCGGCGGCAGCGCACGCAGCCAGGTGTGGAAGTCGCGTCGCCGTAGCGCACGCTCCTGCAGCCACAACATGATCGCCAGCAACGCGGCGATGCCCAGGGTGGCGTATGCCAGCAAGGCCATCCAGGCGTGCAGCTCCAGCCGCCAGCCCAGGTCCGCGCTGGGCTCGTGACCATAGGCGTGGTAACAGGCCAGCAGGATCGCCGACAACGGGAACACCACCACGCCCACCGCCGCGGTCCTGCCGCGCCCACCGAACACCGCGGTCAGCCCGGCCATGCCCAGGCCGGTCAGCGACAGCGCTGCGAAGAAGTGCATGTCCGGCCCGCCGGCGGTGCGCAAGGCCACCAGCACGTGGTAGCCGGCATGCAGCGCCACCGCTGCCAGCGCCGGCCCCAGCCAGCGCGCAGGCGACTGGTTGCCATCGCGCAGCACCGCACGGGTGAGCAGGGCCGCAGCCAGCAGGTACAGGGCGAACGCGATGAGAACGATTGTCATCGTGGAAGTTTCGCATACTGGGGGCTGGGATTCGGGATTCGGGATTCGGGAATCGGGATTCGGGATTCGGGAATCGGGAATCGGGAATCGGGAATCGGGAATCGGGAATCGGGGAAAAGCGGGCGGCCGCGGGGTGTGTGGGTTTGGGGGTGGCAGGGAAGCGGTGGCACGCAGGGAAAGGAGGCGCCCGGGCGGGTGAGGTGTAGCACGGCACTGCATGACATCGGGCCCGCGCCGGCAGCGCACGGGCGGGGCGGGCTGGTCTGGTTGTGCTGCTCCTGTTCTTCGCGGGCCCCGGAGTGCTGGTCTGCGCACTGCCGCGCGTTCGCGGGGCGGCTTCGCCGGGACGGTGTCGCCAGGCGCGCGGCGGGTCGGTGGGGCGGGGCGTTGGCCGGTGCCGCTATACTCGACGCCCGTTTCCCCTTCGCGGTCCCTTGCGCATGTTCGAGTCCCTTACCCAACGTCTCTCCGGCACCATGGAGCGCCTGCGCGGCCGCGGCCGCCTGACCGAGGAGAACATCCGCGAGGCGACCCGCGAAGTGCGTATCGCGCTGCTGGAGGCCGACGTCGCGCTGCCGGTGGTGCAGGCGTTGATCGAGCGCATCAAGGTGCGCGCCGTGGGCCAGGAAGTGCTCAAGTCGCTGACCCCGGGCCAGGCGCTGATCAAGGTGGTGCGCGACGAGCTCACTGCCGTGATGGGCGCGGCCGCCACCGACCTCAATCTCAATGTGCCGGCACCGGCGATCGTGCTGATGGCCGGTCTGCAGGGCGCGGGCAAGACCACCACGGTGGGCAAGCTCGCCAAGCACCTGAAGGAAAAGCGCAAGAAAAAGGTCATGGTGGTCTCGGCCGACGTCTACCGCCCGGCCGCGATCGAGCAGCTCAAGACCCTGGCCGAACAGGTCGGCGTCTTGTTCTTCGCCTCCGATGCGTCGCAGAAGCCGGTCGACATCGTGCGCGCAGCCATCAGCGATGCGCGCAAGTCGTTCGTCGACGTGCTGCTGGTCGATACCGCCGGACGCCTGGCGATCGATCAGGCGATGATGGACGAGATCAAGGCGCTGCACGCCGCGGTCAACCCCACCGAAACCCTGTTCGTGGTCGATGCGATGACCGGCCAGGACGCGGCCAACACCGCCAAGGCCTTCGGCGAGGCGCTGCCGCTGACCGGCGTGGTGCTGACCAAGACCGACGGCGATGCCCGCGGCGGTGCCGCGCTGAGCGTGCGCTACATCACCGGCAAGCCGATCAAGTTCGTCGGTACCGGCGAAAAGACCGACGGCCTGGATGTGTTCCATCCGGACCGCGTCGCCAGCCGCATCCTGGACATGGGCGATGTGCTGTCGCTGGTGGAGCAGGTCGAGCACAGCGTCGACCAGGAAAAGGCCGCCAAGCTGGCCGCCAAGGTCGCCAAGGGCAAGAAATTCGACCTCAACGACATGAAGGAACAGCTCGAGCAGATGCAGAACATGGGCGGCATCCATGGGCTGATGGACAAACTGCCGGGCATGGGCCAGATCCCGGACAACGTCAAGCAGCAGGTCACCGGCAAGGAAGTGCCGCGCATGATCGCCATCATCAACTCGATGACCAAGAAGGAGCGCCGCAACCCGGCGTTGCTCAACGGCTCGCGCCGCGCCCGCATCGCACGCGGCTCGGGCATGCAGCCGGCCGACGTCAACAAGCTGATGAAGCAGTACCAGCAGATGGAAAAGATGATGGGCAAGCTGGCCGGTGGCGGCATGAAGGGCCTGATGCGCAACATGAAGGGCATGATGGGCGCCATGGGCGGCCGCGGCGGCATGCCGTTCCGCTGAATTTCAAACGGCGACGCGCGCGGGAAGTGCTTCGACAGCCACGCGGGCGTTGAACGTTGGCAATGCTGCTGTGCGCTGCAGCCAAGCTTTCGCTGGGCCGCGTTGTCGGCGGTGCGTCGGTAACGGCGTGTGATCGCGTATATCCTCGGTTCGATCGATCGGCATGCCAGCACGCTGATCGATCAACACGTCGACCAGCCTTATGCGTTGCCCTGGCATTGCCGACGCAGTGGCTGACGGATGTTGATCGACCCACCGCGCGCGCATTCCGCCTGCATGCGCCGAGCGGACGTCGGATGCATGGGCGGGTACCATGGCGCGTCATCACTTCAGGCCGCGCACGATGGGTTCGTTTTCGCAGATCGACGCCTTCCAGCAGCGCTTCGGCCTGCGCCTGCCGATCCTGCTCAGCCCCATGGCCGGCGCCTGCCCGGTGCCGCTGTCGGCGGCGGTTGCCAATGCCGGTGGCATGGGCGCGATGGGTGCGGTGTTGTCGCAGCCGCAGGACATCGTGACGTGGATGGCCGCCTTCGATGCGGCGAGTGCGGGCCCTGCACAGATCAATCTCTGGATTCCCGACCCGATGCCCGCGCGCGATGCGGAAGCCGAAGCGCGTGTGCGTGCGTTTCTCGCGCAATGGGGTCCGCCAGTGCCCGAGTCGGCTGGCGACGCTGCGCCGGCCGAATTCGATGCACAGTTCGACGCCTTGCTCGCTGCCCGCCCGGCGGTGGCCTCTTCGATCATGGGCGTGTTTCGCCCCGATCAGGTGGCGCGACTGAAGGCGGCCGGCATCGCCTGGTTCGCCTGTGCCACGACCCTGCAGGAGGCACGCGCGGCACAGGATGCCGGCGCCGATGCGGTGGTTGCGCAAGGCGCGGAAGCCGGCGGCCATCGCGGCGCGTTCGCTGCCGGACAGGCCGAGCGCCAGATGACCGGCTTGTTCGCGCTGGTGCCGCGGTTGGTCGATCAGCTGGATATTCCGGTGATCGCCGCAGGCGGTATCGCCGACGCGCGCGGCATAGCCGCGGCACTGACGTTGGGCGCAAGCGCGGTGCAGATCGGCACCGGCCTGCTGCGCACGCCCGAAGCGGCACTGCCCGGCGCCTGGGTCGATGCGCTGGCCGCGTCCGAGCCCGAGCACACCCAGCCCACCCGCGCATTCTCCGGACGACTCGGCCGCGCGCTGGCCACGCCTTACGTGCAGGCCGCCAGCGCGGCGGATGCACCGCCGCCGGCACCGTATCCGGTGCAGCGCGCGCTGACGGCGCCGATGCGCCAGGCCGCCGTCAGCGACAATCGCCTGGACGCAATGCAGGCCTGGGCCGGGCAGTCGGCCTGGATGGCGCCCGCGCAACCGGCCGGCGAACTGGTCACGCAGTGGTGGGAGCAGGCGCAGGCACTGTTATGTCGCTGATCTTCTGCAACGGCGCACCGGCCAGCGCGCAGCAACTCGGCGCCGCGGCGCTGATCAACTACGGCCACTTCACCACCTTGCAGGTTCGCAACGGCGCCACGCTGGGGCTGGATCTGCATTTGCAGCGCCTGCAGCAGGGAAGTCGCGCGCTGTTCGGCCAGGAACTGGAAACGGACCAACTGCGGTCGCAACTGCGTGCCGCGCTGGCAGCATCGGCGATGGCCGATGCCAGCTTGCGCGTCACCGTGTTCGCGCCCGACTACGATTTCCGCAATCCCTTGCGCGAGGTTGCACTGGACGTGCTGGTCGCCATCTCGCCGCCGGCGCAGATGCCCGAAACCGGTCTGCGCGTACAGGTGGCCGATTACGTGCGCGAACGGCCGGAACTCAAGCACGTGGGCACGTTTGCGCTGCTGCACCTGCGCCGGTTGGCCATGCAGGCGGACCACGACGATGTGGTGCTGCAGGATCGGCAGGGCAGGGTGCTGGAGGGGGCGTTCTGGAATCTGGGGCTGTGGGAGCGTGGCGGGGTGGTGTGGCCGCAGGGGCCGGCGCTGCTGGGCACCCGGCAACAATTGCTGCAGTCTGGGTTGAAGACGCTGGGTATCGCTCAGATCAGTCGCCCGGTGGACTTGAGCGAGCTGGACCGCTTCGATGGCGCATTTGCCTGCAATGCGCGCGGGCAGCAAGCCATCGTCGCGCTGGGGCCTGCACGCTGGGATCCGCATGCGGCGCAGCTGCCGCTGCTGGAGCGGGCCCTGCAAACCCATGCCTGGCAAGCGATCTGAGCGATCTGGCGCAGTCGCGCGGGGTGGCTTGGCTTCGCTGGCGCGGCCCGCTATAATCGCCGGCTTACCGCGCCACTTTGGCGACTGGGCAACTTTAGGAAAACGACACCATGGTCAAGATTCGGCTGACCCGCGGCGGCGCCAAGAAGCGTCCGTTCTACCACATCATCGTGACCGACGTGCGCAGCGCGCGCGACGGCCGCAACATCGAGCGTCTGGGTTACTACAACCCGGTTGCACAGGGCGCCGAACCGCGCATCGTGCTGGACACCGCGCGCGTCGACCATTGGGTCGGCAACGGTGCACAGCTGACCGACAAGGTGCGCAACCTGTATCGCGAAGCCAAGTCCCAGGCCGCTGCGGCCTGATCTTGAGGGCCAGGTGTCGCTACCTGGCCCAGAGTCGACACAGATGAAACCGACCGAGCGCCGCATCCTGTTAGGCAGGATAGTCGGCGCTTTTGGTGTCAGGGGCGAGCTCAAGCTCGAATCCTGGACCGAGCCGCGTAATGCGATCTTCCGGTATCAACCGTGGATCGTGCGCTCGCCGTCCGGCCAGGAATCGGTACTCAGCGGGGTACGTGGGCGCGATCAGGGCAAGAACCTGATCGCGGTGTTCCCCGATATCAGCGACCGCGACACCGTCGAAGCCATGCACGGGACCGAGATCTTTGTTCCCCGCAGTGCGTTGCCGCCGCCCAAGCCCGATGAGTATTACTGGGTGGATCTGGAAGGCCTGCAGGTCGAAACCGTCGAAGGCGTCGAGCTCGGAACGGTGTCGCACCTGTTTTCCACCGGTTCCAATGACGTGGTGGTGGTGCGCGGCGATCGGGAGCGGATGATTCCGTTCGTGTTGCCGGACTTCGTCAAGTCGGTGGACTTCGAGGCCAATCTGATCGTGGTCGACTGGGACCCGGATTTCTGATCGAAGCGGTGCTTCAGCTTCGCTCGTGCTCTACCCATTCCCGATTCCCGATTCCCGAATCCCTGCCAGTGCGCATCGACGTCATCAGCCTGTTCCCCGAGTTCATTGCGCAATGCGCGGCGTTCGGCGTGGTCGGGCGGGCGCAGGAGCGTGGACTGCTGGAATTGCAGGGCTGGAATCCGCGCGATCATGCGCAGGGCAATTACCGTCGGGTGGACGATCGTCCGTTCGGTGGCGGGCCCGGCATGGTGATGTTGATCGAGCCGTTGCGGGCCTGTCTGGACGCGGTGCAGGCCGCCGACCCACGTCCTGCACCGGTGATCTACCTCAGTCCGCAGGGGAGGCCGCTCACCCAGCCGCTCGCCCGCGAACTGGCGCAGTTGCCGCGCATGGTGTTGTTGTGCGGCCGCTACGAGGGCGTGGACGAGCGCTTCCTCGACCAGGCGGTGGACATGGAGATCTCCATCGGCGACTACGTGCTGTCCGGTGGCGAGCTCGGTGCGGCGGTCTTGGTGGATGTGGTGACGCGCTTGCAGGACGGGGTGTTGAACGACGCCGAATCCGCCGCCCAGGACAGTTTCGAAGGGCCGCAGGGCCTGCTGGACTGCCCGCATTACAGCCACCCCTCCAGCCACGCCTGGGGCGATGTGCCGGAGGTGCTGCGGTCGGGCAATCACGGCGCCATCGCGCGCTGGCGCCGACAGCAGTCGCTGGGCCGGACCTGGCTGCGTCGCCCGGATCTGCTGGACGAGGCCGGGCTGGACAAGCACGATCGTCGTTTGCTGGACGAGTTTCGCCGCGAACTCGACCCAGGCGCCGATAAGCCCGGCGACAAGAAATAAGGGCGCACCCCTAGCCCTTGAAGATTTGATTGGGGTACAATATGCGGCTTGCTGGCCAGCCTTGCGTCTGGCCCTCCTACGAACCTCGAGCAATCGCCGTGCGGCGACTGCCGGTCCAATATCACCAGACACGCGGTGCCCACCATGAGCAAACTCAACAAGACCATCCTGGCTGACTTCGAAGCCGCCCAGATCCAGCGCAAGCTGCCGGAATTCAACCAGGGCGACACCGTTGTGGTGAACGTCAAGGTGAAGGAAGGCAACCGCGAGCGCGTGCAGGCCTATGAGGGCGTGGTGATCGGTACCAAGAATGCCGGCCTGAACTCCGCGTTCACCGTGCGCAAGATTTCGCACGGTTTCGGCGTCGAGCGCGTGTTCCAGACCCACAGCGCCATCATCGACTCGGTCGAAGTCAAGCGCCGCGGTAAGGTCCGCGCCGGCAAGCTGTACTACCTGCGTGGTCTGGAAGGCAAAGCTGCCCGCATCAAGGAAGATCTGGCCGCTGCTGCACAGGCCAAGGCCGCTCGCCAGGCTGCTGCCAAGGCCGAGTAAGCCATCCTGCTGGCAGGTCATTCGACCTGCTGCTGCCAAACGGCCGCCCTTGGGCGGCCGTTTGCGTTTGTGGCTCGGCAGGCCGGTGCACCTATTGGCACATGGCGTGTCGTTAGCGGACTGTCCGCGGAAGCTGCCCGACACTGTGTCGCTGGCCGCATGCCCGCAGGATCAGCGCTGCGGTTGCGATGGCGCCTGTACCGGTGCCGCCACCGGCGAGGCCGGATGCGCCGGTACTTCGGCAGCGGCGGCCAGCGCAGACGGGTGGGTCGGGGGGGCCAGCATGCGGGCCTTGCGCCAGCCGCCCCAGCGGTAATACGCCAGCGACAGCAACATCGAGCAGGTGGAACTGATCGGGAAGCTCCACCACACCGCATCGGCGCCCAGGTGCGGCAGCAGGGCATTGGCCAGCGGTACCCGCACGCCCCACAGCGAAAACGCCAGGATCAACAGCGGCGGGATCACCGCGCCGGTGGCGCGCACCACGCCCGACACCACGAAGCTGACCCCGAACAGCAGGAACGACCAGATGGCGATGTGGTTGAGATGGCGCGCGATCTCCAGGGTGGCGCTGCCCTCGGGCAGGAACAGCGCCAGGGTCCAGCGATCGAACAGGATCAGCGGCGCGATCAGCAGGCCGGTCATCAGGAAGTTGGCGGCGATCCCGGTGCGGGCGGTGGCATCCACGCGTGCCCACAGGCCGGCGCCCACGTTCTGTGCGGCCATCGACGAGCAGGCCGCGCCCACCGCCATCGCCGGCATCTGCACGTAAGTCCACAGCTGCAGCGCCGCGCCGTACGCGGCAGCGGTGTCGGTGCCGAAGCCGTTGACCAGCGACAGCATCGCGATCATCGCCAGCGAAATCATCACCATCTGCAAGCCCATCGGCACGCCCTTGACGATGAGCGCGCGCAGGATGGTGGTGTCGATGCGGAACAGGTGCAGGTCGCGCCGCCCCAGCCACAGGATGTGGCGCTTCCGGCGCAGATACACCAGTAGCCCGACCAGCGCCACCACCTGCGCGATCAGCGTGGCCCAGGCCGCACCGGCGATGCCCAGGGCCGGAAATGGGCCGATGCCGAACAGCAGCAACGGGTTGAAGACGATATCCAGCAGCACCGACAGCAACAGGAAACGGAACGGCGTACGCGCATCGCCGGTGCCGCGCAGCGCCGCCGACAGAAACGCGAACAGATACAGCGTGGGCATCGCCAGGAAGATCACCCGCAGATACGCTTCGGCCAGCGTCTGCGAGGCAGCCGGCGTGCCCATCGCGGTGAGCAGATGCGGCGCCAGGAACCAGCCCAGCACCGCGATCAGCGCCGACAGCCCGCCGAAGAAACTCGCGCTGGTTCCCATCACCTTGCGCGCCTGGGCGATGTCGCGTGCACCCATGGCCTGGCCGATCAGGATGGTGGACGCCATGCCGATGCCGAACACCGAACCGATCAGGAAGAACATGATGCTGTTGGCGTTGGCGGCGGCCGTCAGCGCCTCTTCGCCCAGATAGCGGCCGATCCAGATGGCGTTGACCGAGCCGTTGAGCGACTGGGCGATATTGCCGGCCATGATCGGCAACGCGAACAACAGCAGGTTCTTGCCGATCGGGCCTTCGGTCAGGACAGCGGATTTGGGCATCGCTTGGCATCGTGGTGCAGAAGTTGCGCACACTAGCATCGCCGAGTGAGAGCCGATGCATACCGTTCGGTTTGCGCCGCAGAGCAGGGGCTGCCCTCATCCGGCGCTGCGCGCCACCTTCTCCCGCAGGCGGGAGAAGGGCGGGTTGGCGGATGCTTGTTCGATCGGCGATGGGCGCGCGCAACGCTTACTTCCCCCGCTTGCGGGGGAAGGTGCCCGCAGGGCGGATGGGGGACGCTGCAAGTCTCGTTGGGACACGCGCTACGTTTGACGCCAGCGGTGGCTGCCTTCGCAGCGATGTTGCGCTGGCTGTTCGGGATGCGCTGCAGGGCAGGGGATGGCCCTCATCCGGCGCTGCGCGCCACCTTCTCCCGCAGGCGGGAGAAGGGTTGGGGCTGGCGGATGCTTGTTCGATCGGCGATGGGCGCACGCAACGCTTCCTTCCCCCGCCTGCGGGGGAAGGTGCCCGCAAGGGGGGATGGGGGGACGCTGCAAGTCTCGTTGGGACACGCGCTACGTTTGACACCAGCGGTGGCTGCCTCGCAGCGATGTTGCGCTGGCTGTTCGGGATGCGCTGCAGGGCAGGGGATGGCCCTCATCCGGCGCTGCGCGCCACCTTCTCCCGCAGGCGGGAGAAGGGTTGGGGCTGACGGGTGCTTGTTCGATCGGCGATGGGCGCACGCAACGCTTCCTTCCCCCGCTCGCGGGGGAAGGTGCCCGCAGGGCGGATGGGGGGCGCGCCGACCATCGGCCACGCAATCGATCACCATCGCAAGGTTGACGGTCCAGCTTGAGTTCCGCAGCGCTGCCCAAACATCGGTTAGCACACAGAGCGAGACAGCAAGGCGCATGAATCCGGAGCTGGAACAGGGCACGACGGTCAGGCTGGATGTGTGGCTATGGGCTGCGCGCTTTTTCAAAACGCGCAGCCTGGCCAAGAATGCAGTCGATACCGGCAAGGTGGACGTGGGCGGCCAGCGTCCCAAACCCTCGCGCAGCCTGCGCTGCGGCGAGCACCTGCGTATCGACCGGGGCGGCGAAATCTTCGAGATCACGGTGGCCGGGCTCAGCGACGTCCGCGGGCCGGCGCCTGTGGCGCAGGCCTTGTACGTGGAGGGCGAACCATCGCGCGAGGCGCGCGCGCAGTGGCGGCTGCAACGCGCTGCCGACCGCACCGGGTACCGGGCGCCGGAAGGCAAGCCGGACAAGCGCGCGCGCCGCCTGATCAATGCCTTGGGCGATATCGACGCGCTGTAGTCCTGGCTGCCCACTCAAGCGCAAACAAAACGCCCCGGTGGTCCGGGGCGTTTGTAGCGCGACGGCCGTGCGGCCCTACGCCGAACGATCCAGCGGCTTACCCCAGATCGAAACGGTCCAGCTGCATCACCTTGGTCCAGGCAGCGACGAAGTCGTGCACGAACTTTTCCTGGGCATCGCTGCTGGCATAGACCTCGGCCACCGCGCGCAGGATGGAGTTGGAGCCGAACACCAGATCCACCCGCGTGCCGGTCCAGCGCTGCTCGCCGGTGCTGCGGTCGCGCCCCTCGTATAGCTCCTTGGCGTCGGAGGTGGCCTTCCACTCGGTCCGCATATCCAGCAGGTTGGCGAAGAAGTCGTTGCTCAGCACACCGGGGCGGTTGGTGAACACGCCATGCGTGGAGCCATCGGCGTTGGCCCCCAGCACGCGCAGGCCGCCGACCAGCACCGTCAGCTCCGGCGCGGTCAGTGTCAGCAACTGTGCCTTGTCGATCAGCAGCGCTTCTGCAGGCACCGCGTAGCGGCGCTTGGCGAAGTTGCGGAAGCCATCGGCCACCGGTTCCAGCACTGCGAAGGATTCGACATCGGTCTGTTCCTGCGAGGCATCGGTGCGGCCCGGTGCGAATGGCACGGTGAGGCTGTGGCCGGCGGCCTGCGCGGCATGTTCCACCGCCGCATTACCGGCCAGCACGATCAGGTCGGCCAGCGAAATCTGCTTGCCGGCCGATTGCGCGGCGTTGAAGTCGGCCCGGATGCGTTCCAGCGTGGCCAGCACGGTGGCCAGCTGCTCGGGCTGGTTGGCCTGCCAATCCTTCTGCGGCGCCAGGCGGATGCGTGCGCCGTTGGCGCCACCACGCTTGTCCGAGCCACGGAAGGTGGAGGCCGAGGCCCACGCAGTGGACACCAGCTGCGCCACGGTGAGGCCCGAGGCCAGGATGGTCTGCTTCAGCGCGGCGGCATCCTGTGCGTCGACCAGGGCGTGATCGACCGCCGGCACCGGGTCCTGCCACAGCAATTCTTCGCTCGGTACCTCGGTGCCCAGATAGCGCGAGCGCGGGCCCATGTCGCGGTGGGTGAGCTTGAACCAGGCGCGCGCGAAGGCATCGGCAAACTGGTCCGGGTGCTGATGGAAGCGACGCGAAATGGCTTCATACGCCGGGTCGAAGCGCAGCGCCAGATCGGTGGTCAGCATGGTCGGGCGATGCTTTTTGGATGCATCGTGCGCATCGGGAATGATGGCGTCGGCATTCTTGGCCACCCACTGGTGCGCGCCGGCCGGGCTCTTGCTCAGTTCCCACTCGAAGCCGAACAGATGGTCGAAGTAGTCGTTGCTCCACTGCGCCGGCGTGGTGGTCCAGGTGACTTCCAGGCCGCTGGTGATGGTGTCGGCACCCTTGCCGCTGCCGTAGCGGTTGTGCCAGCCCAGGCCCTGGCTTTCCAGCTCGCCGGCTTCGGGCTCGGCGCCGACGTTGTCGGCCGGGCCGGCGCCGTGGGTCTTGCCGAAGGTGTGGCCACCGGCGATCAGCGCCACGGTCTCTTCGTCGTTCATCGCCATGCGTGCGAAGGTGTCGCGGATATCGCGCGCGGAGGCGATCGGGTCGGGGTTGCCGTCCGGGCCTTCCGGATTGACGTAGATCAGGCCCATCTGCACGGCCGCCAGCGGGTTTTCCAGATCGCGGGTATGCGGCACCTGGCTGTCGTCGTCCTTGACCAGCACGCCGTGCGCGTCGTCCACGCCGGGCGAGCCGCGCGAATAGCGCTCGTCGCCGCCCAGCCACTTGGTTTCGCGGCCCCAGTACAGATCCTGGTCCGGTTCCCAGGTGTCTTCGCGGCCGCCGGCGAAGCCGAAGGTCTTGAAGCCCATCGATTCCAGCGCGACATTGCCGGTGAGGATCATCAGGTCGGCCCAGGAGATCGCCTGGCCATACTTCTGCTTGATCGGCCACAACAAGCGGCGCGCCTTGTCCAGGCTGACGTTGTCCGGCCAGCTGTTGAGCGGGGCGAAACGCTGCTGCCCACGGCCGCCGCCGCCGCGCCCGTCGCCGATGCGGTAGGTGCCGGCGCTATGCCAGGCCATGCGCACGAACAGCGGGCCGTAGTGGCCGAAGTCGGCCGGCCACCAGTCCTGCGAATCGGTCATCAGTGCGCGCAATTCCTGCTTCAAGGCTGCCAGATCGATGCGCTTGAACGCCTCGGCGTAGTTGAAGGTCTCGCCCAGCGGATTGGACTTGTTCGAATGCTGGCTCAGCAGATCCACGCGCAGCTGGTTCGGCCACCAGTCGCGATTGGTCGTGCCGGTCCCGACGACGGCGTGATTGAACGGGCACTTTGCTTCGGTTGTCATGGCGTTTACCTGTGTGCGTGGGCACTTGGGAAGCGGCGTGCCGAACGGCCGGCACGTGCTGAGGGATCGAAGTGGCGGGCAGTGCTCAGGGCATGGTCATCGATGAAACAGCGAACACCGGTCGTGCATGGCGCCGCATGGGCGCTGCCCATGCTAGCGGGTGGCAGCAGCGGCCGGAATACGTTGCTGATCGGAGTGGACGGACGGGCTGCATCGAGCGGACACATCTTCTGGAAGCGTGGGGACACCATAAAGAGCGCCGATCGTTTATTGAATTTGAATGATTCAAACGTATCGATAGCGCTTCGCTATGGATAGCATGCGGGTGCCAAGGCGGCAGAGCGCTCAGCGTTTGCCGAACAGGCTGCCACCCAGTTTCATGACATCGCCCAGGCCCAGTTGTCCGTCGCCGTCCTGATCCAGCACGCTGGCCAGCAGGCCGGCGGCACCGCCGGGAGTGACGTGCTGCTGTTCCTGCGCCAGTGCGGGCCCCAGCTGGCTGCCGGCCGCTGCATCGCCGCCGGCAAAACGCCTGGCCAGGTATGCCATCACGATGGGGGCCAGCAGTTGCAGCAATTGGCTGGCCTTGCCGGGTTCCAGGCCGGTGGCCTGGCCCAGGCCGGCGGCGGCCTGCGGTGCCTTGGCGCCGAACAGATGGCCGACGATGCCGGCGCCGTTGGCCTGCGCGCCGCTGGCGGTACCGCCCAACAGCGAGCCGACCAGGCTGCCGATGTCGGGGCTGCCGGCATGGTCGCGCTGCCGTGCGCCCTTCTGCGGCCACCGATTCCTGCAGCGCAATGCATCCGCAAGCGCAGCAAGCATCAGCCATGCAGCTCCGCTCTTACGAATCCCAACTCCCGACTCCCCAATCCCGGCACCTCAAAGCAACGCCTTCAACCGATACAGCGCTTCCAGCGCCTGCTTGGGCGTGAGCTCGTCCGGGTCCAGTGCCTGCAGCGCTTCCTGCGCCGCGGAGGAGGGCGCGGTAAACAGCCCGAACTGCTGCGGCGCATCCAGTGCCGCCGGCGCCATCTGCGCGCTATGGCTTTCGCCGCCGCGTTGTTCGAGCTCGGCCAGCCGGCGGCGTGCCTGGGTCACCGCGGCCTTGGGCAAGCCGGCCAGTGCGGCGACCTGCAGGCCGAAGCTGCGATTGGCCGGACCATCCTTCACCGCGTGCATGAACACCAGGCGCTCGCCGTGTTCCACCGCATCCAGGTGCACATTGGCGATGCCGCTGCCGCCGCCGGCATGCGATTCGTCGGCCAGCGCGGTGAGCTCGAAATAGTGCGTGGCAAACAACGTGTAGCAGCGATTGCTGTGCGCCAGATGGCGCGCCACGGCATCGGCCAAGGCAAGGCCGTCGTAGGTCGAGGTGCCGCGGCCGATCTCGTCCATCAGCACCAGCGACTGTGGTGTGGCGTGATGCAGGATGTAGCTGGTTTCGGCCATTTCCACCATGAAGGTGGATTGCCCGCGCGCCAGGTCGTCGCCGGCACCGATGCGGGTGAGGATGCGATCGATCGGACCGATGACCGCGCGGCTGGCCGGCACGAAGCTGCCGATATGCGCGAGCAGCACGATCAACGCGTTCTGCCGCATATAGGTCGACTTGCCGCCCATGTTCGGGCCGGTGATCACCAACATGCGGCGGCCGGCGTGCAGGTCCAGATCGTTGGGTTCGAAGGGTTGGTCGCGCACCGCTTCCACCACCGGGTGGCGGCCGCGTTCGATGCGCAGGCAGGGCGCGTCGTCCAGTTCCGGCTGCGACCAGTCCAGCGCTTGCGCGCGCTCGGCGAAGGCGGCCAGTACGTCCAGTTCGCTCAGCGCGCCAGCGCAGCGCTTGAGGCCTTCCAGCTCGTGGCCCAGCGCATCGAGCAGGCCCTCGTACAGCAGTTTTTCGCGCGACAGCGAGCGCTCGCGCGCCGACAGCACCTTGTCTTCGAAGCTCTTGAGTTCTTCGGTGATGTAGCGCTCGGCATTGGTCAGGGTCTGGCGGCGGCTGTAATGCAGCGGTGCCTTGTCGGCCTGGCCCTTGCTGATTTCGATGTAATAGCCATGCACGCGGTTGTAGCCGACCTTGAGCGTGGCGATGCCGCTGCTGGCGCGTTCGCGTTGTTCCAGGTCGATCAGGAATTGATCGGCGTTGGTGGACAGGCGGCGCAGCTCGTCCAGTTCGGCGTCGTAGCCCGATGCGATGACACCGCCATCGCTGAGCTTGAGCGGTGGTTGTTCGGCCACGGCGCCGACCAGCAGGTGCGCGGTGGCATCGTGCTCGCCGAGCTCGGCGAACAAGGTCTGCAGGCGCGGCGAATCCAGCGGTGCCAGGATGGCGCGCACCTTCGGCAGCAGCGCCAGGCCGTCGCGCAGGGTGGAGAAGTCGCGCGGCCGCGCCGAGCGCAGCGCCACGCGGGTGAGGATGCGTTCCAGATCGCCGAGCGCGCGGAACGCCTCGCGCACGTCGGCATCGGCACCGGAATCGATCAGGCTCGCCACTGCGTGATGGCGTTGCACGAGCACATCGCGCATGCGCAGCGGGCGATGCAGCCAACGGCGCAGCAAGCGTCCACCCATCGGCGTGACCGTGCTGTCCAGCACGCCCAGCAAGGTGTTGCGGGTGTCGCCATCCACGCGTGTGTCCAGCTCCAGATGCCGACGCGTGGCCGCGTTCATCGAGATCGCCTCGCTCGCCACTTCCATCGCGATCGAGGTCAGATGCGGCAGACGTTGTTTCTGGGTCTCCTCCACATAGCCGAGCAGCGCCCCGGCCGCGGCGGTGGCGCAGGGCTTGTCGTCGATGCCGAAGCCGGACAGGTCGTGCAGCTTGAAGAACGCCAGCAGCTGGCGCCGCCCGCTGTCGGCATCGAACAACCACGGCGGCCGGCGTCGCACGCCGATGCGCCCGCGCAGGAAGTCCGGCCAGTTGTCTTCGTCGGGCACCAGCAGCTCGGCCGGCTCCAGGCGCGCGATCTCCGCTTCCAGCGCATCGACGCTATCCACCTCGTTGACCAGGAACCGGCCGCCGGCCAGATCCGCCCAGGCCAGGCCGTAGCCCTGCTTGCTGCGCGCGATCGCCATCAGCAGCGTGTCGCGGCGCTCGTCCAGCAGCGCCTCGTCGGTGACCGTGCCGGGCGTGACGATGCGTACCACCTTGCGCTCGACCAGGCCCTTGGCCAGCGCCGGATCGCCGATCTGCTCGCAGATCGCCACCGACTCGCCCAAGGCCACCAGCCGCGCCAGGTAGCCTTCGTAGGCATGCACCGGCACGCCAGCCATCGGGATCGGTGCACCACCGGAACTGCCACGCTGGGTCAGGGTGATATCCAGCAGCCGTGCTGCCTTGCGCGCATCGTCATAGAACAGCTCGTAGAAATCGCCCATGCGGAAGAACAGCAGCAGGTCGGGGTAGTCCGACTTGGCGGCGAAGAACTGCTTCATCAGCGGGGTGTGCTCGGGAGCACCTGTGCTGGGCTTGGATTTGTCTTTGCTGTCGGGGGTTTGCAAGTACGTCGTTCCGAAAACTAGGCGCCGGGGGGCGGGGGATGATGGCGCGCAGTGCGCGCTGCACGTGAGGTCTGGTGGGCAAGACTACGTGCGTCGGCCGAGGCGGCCGCATCGGCCGGGGGCGTGCAAGTTTACGGCTAGCGGCCCGGGATCGCGATCCGGAGGATGCGAGGAGCCGGAGCTGGCGGGCGCTGGTCGCGCGGCAACGACCCTAATGGATCTGGAATACAACGTCGTATCCCCGGCGGGGCTGCTGCCATGACGGCGCAAGGCCGGCTACTTGCGTAGCCGGCCTCGTGGTCTAACCATCCGTTATTGAAAGCGGTGGGCGTATTCCCCGAATGGCAGTCGGGCGGCCGGGAGGTGCGCACGAACCGTTTGCGAGGAGTGCGTGGTCTATCTCACCCCGCCCCCGATACTCGCCGCGGCTACCTGACGATTGCGCAATCGTCCGGGCAGTTGTCACTGGAACGTCTGCCGGCTCAGAACTCCTGCCAGTCGGCACTGTTGCTTGCGACGCTTGCCACTGTCGCCTGCCTGGCCGGGCGCTTGACCGCGGCCTTGGCGACCTCGCGTTTGGCTGCGGCCACCGGCGTGTTCTTGGGCTGCAACACGGTGGGCGCGGCAGCGCGGATGGCGGCCGGGCGTTCGGCTTCGATCTTGAAGATCGACACCGCCTGCCTGAGCTGCACCGCCTGGTCTTCCATCGAGCGGGCGGCGGCGGTGGCTTCTTCCACCAGTGCGGCATTCTGCTGGGTGGCCTCGTCCATCTGGGTGACGGTGAGGTTGACCTGCTCGATGCCGGCGGACTGCTCCTGCGAAGCGGCGGAGATTTCGCCCATGATGTCGGTCACGCGCTGCACGCTGGCCACGATGTCGGCCATGGTGGTGCCTGCGGTGTGCACCAGGGCAGAGCCTTCGGTCACGCGCTCGACCGAATCGTCGATCAGGCTCTTGATCTCCTTGGCCGCGGCGGTGGAGCGTTGGGCGAGGGTGCGCACTTCACTGGCAACCACCGCAAAGCCACGGCCTTGTTCGCCGGCACGCGCGGCTTCCACCGCGGCGTTCAAGGCCAGGATGTTGGTCTGGAACGAGATGCCGTCGATGACGCTGATGATGTCGGCGATCTTCTTGGACGAGGCTTCGATGCCGGTCATGGTGCCCACGACCTTGCTGACGATATCGCCACCTTGCGAGGCGACGCTGGCCGCACCGATCGCCAGCTGATTGGCCTGGCGCGCATGTTCGGCATTCTGCTTGACGGTGGAGGTGAGCTCCTCCATCGAGGCCGCGGTCTCTTCCAGGTTGGCAGCTTGCTGCTCGGTGCGCTGCGACAGGTCCTGATTGCCGGCGGCAATTTCGCTGGCAGCCGAATTGATCGACACTGCCGACTGCTGGATGCGCCCGACGATCTCGGCCAACTGCACAGCGGTGGCGTTGGCGTCGTCGCGCATCTGTGCAAACACGCCCTTGAACTCGCCGCTCATGCGCGCGGTCAGATCGCCGGCCGCGATGGACTGCAGCAGCGTCGACAACGATTGCAGGTTGCCGTCGGCAGTGGCCATCAGCTGGTTGAGGCTGTCGACCATGATGTGGAAATCGTACTGGAAACGATCGGCATCGCCACGCGCGCTGAAGTCGCCATTGGCGGCGGCCTGCGCCAGATGCTTGATCTCGGTGTTCATCGCGCCAAGGTTGAGTTTGACCTGCGCCATGGTTTCGGTAAGCACGGCCTTTTCGCCGGGCAGCTTGTCCATGTCTTGGCTGAGGTCGCCGATCGCGTAGCGGCCCATGATCTGTGCCAGCTTCATCTTCACTGCGATATGCGAAGCCACCAGGTTGTTGGTGTCGCTGGCCATACGACCGTAATCGCCGGGGAATGCATCGGCATCGATCCGGAAGCTGATCTGGCCGTCATCGTGCCGCTTGGCCATCTCGCCTTGTGCGCGCAACAGCGACTGCAACTGGGCCTGCATGCCGCTCATGGCGCGCAGCAGGCGGCCGGTTTCGTCCTGGGCATCGGTCTGCACCTGGTTGTCCAGCTGGCCGTTGGCGATCGCTTCGGCTGCCTTGGTGGCGCGGGCCAGCGGGTGGGTCAGGCTGCGGGTGATCAGCCAGGCGAGCAGGCCGCTGATCGTGACCACGGTAACCCCGCCGATCAGCAGCAGCAGCTTGGCGCGACTCATCGCTTGCAGGGCGTCCGCATAGGCCTGCTGGCTTTGATGCTCCTGCCGGCTCACCAGCTCGCGGATCTTGTCCTGCCAGGCGACGTTGGCAGGGCGGGCCTTTTCGCTGAGCAAGATCTGCGCGGGCGTGTTGTCGGCGGCGGCGGCCAGCGACATCACCTCGTCATTGATCTTGCCGGAGACCGTGCGCAGCGCGTCCATCTCGGCGCGAATCTTGCGGCCTTCTGCGGAGCTGGACAGCGTGTCGAGCTTCGCACGCAGCTCCTTGTAGCGCTGGCGCTGGGTCTTGATCGTTTCGATGGCTTGGTTGTCGAGCTCGGCACTGGTGGCAGTGGTGTAGGTGCCCAGTGCGATCATGATCGACGAGTTGGCATCCAGCATGCCGTTGCCTATCTGGATCTTGGCCATGCGGTCCAGCACGATGAAGTCCAGCTGCTTCTTGGCGTTGTCCATCGAACTCAAGCCGATGGCAACCAGCAGACCCGACAGCAGAATCAACAGGGTGAAGGCCGCGCCTAGGCGGCGGCCGACGGAATAGCGTTGCAGTAAGGCAGTCATGCGACAGTCCCGGGTCCAGGTTGGAAGGTGCCGCTCAGACCAGTCGCGTGAGATTCGCATGAGGATCGGGTCGGCACCGTGGATAACGACGCGCCATCTGGAAACTTGATCCCGCCAAACCAACGGATTTAGGTACCCGTCGCGGTTGTCAAAAAGGTCGGCAAACACCTGACTGGCGGTGCTATAGGCCGGCCCGCAGACTGCCGACGTGACGGCCTGCGACAGTAGCGAGCTCAGCTGTGATTGCACATGATCGTGTCGGTGGCCGCGCTAGAGTCGTCGCCCACACCGACGTTCGACATGCACGCATGGATACCCAGAACCACGAATGGATGCAGGCCGTCACCGATGCGCTCAGCGATCTGCTGGCCGCGCGCGTGGCGCAGGCCACCCTGCTGGAGGCCATGCTCGTCTCGCACCCTGATCCCGCCGCGCTCAGAAAGGCGTGGGATGAATTGTCGTCCCAACGCATTGCCGTCGTGGCCCAGAACAAGGCGACCGCGCAGGTGGAACGGCCGATGGATGGCTATACGCTGGAGCAATTCCAGGCGTGGGAAGAGAAGTTTCGCCGTTATTTCCCACGCGATTTGAATCCGTCATCGGACGATGCTTCAGGCTGATCGAGGGCAAGCCGGGCAGGACAGTCATTGCCGCGCGTCCGGCAGAAAAGTCGCCCGTCGTCAGCGTGTCGCAGTCTGCGGGAACAGGGGACCGTCTGGCGTAGCGAAGTGCAGACGCCAGCCGGGAATGGGCGCTGGGGGCACCACCGCGTTGGCAATGTTAGTGC
Organism: Xanthomonas campestris pv. badrii; assembly: GCF_012848175.1. Classification (NCBI taxonomy): domain Bacteria; kingdom Pseudomonadati; phylum Pseudomonadota; class Gammaproteobacteria; order Lysobacterales; family Lysobacteraceae; genus Xanthomonas; species Xanthomonas campestris. Next base: position 1,141,890 of record NZ_CP051651.1, read on the forward strand.
TTGCAGCGTCATTGAACGTCTATTGATGGCGCGGTGGCTGTCGCCTCTTGGCTTTTGTCGCTGCTGCATTGCCATTGCCAAGACCGATCGGCAAGGTCGACGCGCCAGCTGCCTGTCCGTCATGGGACGTCGGATGCTGGCTGGTGTGCGCATGCACTTGCAGCAGCGCCAGCTAGTGTCCTGCAAATGTTCTGTCTCCACCTATTGCCTGCAACGCCGAGTGCACGCCTGTTGTCGTCGCGTCGATGGTGGGTGAGTCCCGGCGGCGACATCATGCAGGTCGCTCGGGCAAGGCCACAGCGCACAAGCGAGCGTCTGGCGCCTTGCATCCCCGCCGGTGGCTGCGGGGCAGACCCCTTGCGCGGTTGGAAACGCTAAGATCCGGACTCGTGCTCAGTTGGAGGCGCTAATGATCGATCGTCGTACCTTTCTTGCCACAGGTGTCGCGGCCGTCGCCGCAAGTGTCGGTACATATCCCACTCGGGTTACCGCCGCGCCGCGTCCGAATGGCCCGGCCCCGTGGGGCGCGGTCCCCAGCAAGCGACAGCTGAGGTGGCATCGGTGGGAGCAATACGCTTTCGTGCATTTTGCGATGAACACCTTCACCGACAAGGAATGGGGCTACGGCGACGAGGATCCGCGCAAGTTCGATCCCAGCGATTTTTCTGCCGATCAAATCGTCGCCGCCGCCAAGGCCGGCAATCTGAAAGGGCTGATCTTCACCGCCAAGCATCACGATGGATTCTGTCTCTGGCCGACACGCCTGACCGAGCATTGCATCCGCAACTCGCCCTACAAGAATGGCAAGGGCGACATCGTCGGTGAAATGGCAGCAGCGTGCCGACGCGCTGGCCTGGCGTTCGGTCTTTACCTCTCGCCCTGGGATCGCAACCACGCCGAGTATGGCCGCCCCGGCTATATCGACTATTTCCGCAAACAGATCGTCGAGCTCTGCACGGGCTACGGCGACCTGTTCGAGTTCTGGTTCGACGGTGCCAATGGCGGTGACGGCTATTACGGTGGCGCGCGCGAATCGCGCAAGATCGATGCGCCGGCGTACTACAACTGGCCGCGGATGATCGAGCTGGTGCACCAGCACCAACCAATGGCCTGCACCTTCGACCCGCTCGGCGCCGATATCCGCTGGGGCGGCAACGAAGACGGCATCGCCGGCGATCCGAGCTGGCCGACCATGCCAAATGCTCCGTATACCCAGGAAAACGGCAATTCCGGCGTGCGCGGGGGCGCGCTATGGTGGCCTGCCGAAACCAACACCTCGATCCGCCCGGGCTGGTTCTACCATGCCGATGAAGACGGCAAGGTACGTAGCCCGGAAAACCTGGTGCGCTATTTCGACACCTCGGTGGCGCGCGGTACCAACATGAATCTCAATCTTCCGCCCGACCGGCGCGGGCGCATTCCCGACCACGACGTGGCGGTGCTGCAGAGTTTCGGCGATGCCATCCGCGCCAGCTTCGCCATCGATCTGGCCCGGGGCGCCAAGGCCAGCGCGAGCGCATCGCGCGGCGCAGGGTTCGAGCCAGCGCGCGTGCTCGACCGTCAGCCGGACAGCTACTGGTCCACGCCGGATGAGGCCACCACGCCCACGCTGACGTTGGAACTGTCGGCGGTGCACAGCTTCGATCTGATCCGGCTGCGCGAATACCTGCCGCTGGGCGTTCGGGTCACCCGCTTTGCGGTCGAGGCCGAAGTCGATGGGCAATGGCGGCGGCTGGCCGAGGCGCAGTGCATCGGTGCGCAGCGCATCCTGCGGCTCGATCGCCCGATCGCCGCGCGCCGGGTGCGCCTGGTCGTGCTCGAGGCGCCGGTGTGCCCGGCAATCAGCGAATTCGCGCTGTTTCGCGCCGTTGCGCCGGTGCCGGTTGCGCGGCCGACGGCGAACGCGCCGGATGTGTTGTCAACGGCAGGCTGGCGTATCGTGGAAGCCAGCGCGCCGGGATCGGAGGCATTGCTTGACGACGATGCCAGCACGATCTGGACTGTGCCCGCTCCCACGCCTGGCCACCCCGTGCAGGTGACCATCGACCTTGGCGAGCTGCGCGATGTCGCCGGCTTCAGCCTCACGCCCTCGCGTGCGGTGATGACCGGCGCGGCGCCGCCCAAGGGCTATCGCGCCGAAACCAGCAAGGATGGTCAACACTGGCAGCAGGCCGGTGCCGGCGAACTGTCCAATATTGCCTATGCGCTCGCGACCCAGCGTCTGAATTTCCCTGAGGTCCGCCAATTGCGCTACTTGCGCCTGTCATTCGCCGAAACGGCAGTGCCTGCCGCGCGGCTATCGATCGCCGGGATTGGTGCCTTCTCGCGGTTGCGGTGAGTGCTTGCGATCCCACGCGGCTTTGCGCCGTGTGGGGATGGCTGGGACGACGCAGTTGCGCGGGGTTGATATGCATGCAAGGCGGTGAAGATGCACAGCGGCGGTTGAGCGTTGATGGCTTCACCCAAGAGTGTGTCGCCATCGCTCAGACCGCAGAATGGGTGGGACTTAACCGGCACCGGTTGCTGATCCTGCCTTGGATTGGCGGAACGTTCGGAATGCATTCCAGTCTCTTTGGAGGACTGGAATTCGCCGGCCAACTGATCGGACGTTGTTGGAGGCGGCCCCACGCCCGCGTCCAATCGACCTTCTCGGTGAAGATTGTCTGTAACTGCCGGACGTGCGCGCCGGCCAAGCGTCGCACGGCGCCGCCAGCTGCGAGAGCAACTGTCAGGGTCAGCCGACGAAAGGCCGCGCCTTGGTTCGCACGCTCGTCAGCGCCAGCCGCACAGGAGCAAGTGCTGGCGCGGTCGCTTCCAGTACCAGCGTGCCGCTCGCGCGCGTGGTCTGCAGCAAGGCAGCGCATAGTCCGTTGAACGCCTTGCGTTGCGGCGCCTTGTCGTTCTCGTGGCTGCTGGGGTCGCCGTTGCCCACGCCGATCAGGCGCGCGGGGCCGCGCACGGCCAATTGCACCTGGTTGTCGGCGTTCGGCACCAAGCGGCCTTGCGCGTCGACGATTTCCACTTTCACCACGGCCACGTCTTCCGCATCGGCGCGCAATGCAGCGCGATCGCAGCTCAGGCGGATCGCGGCCGGCTTGCCTGCGGTTTCGCGGCGCTGGCTCAGCACCAGCGTGCCGCCGCGATAGCCGCGTGCTTCGATCGCGCCCGGGGAATACGCCACGCGCCATTCGACGTGGCCGTAAGCGGGTACCTGCTGCAGACCCTGGCTGACGCCGTTGACCAGCAGCTCCACGGCGTCGAGATTGCTGTGGCACCAGACCTGTACGTGGCCATTGTCGTCGGCCTGCAGCAGGCCATCCCAGTTCCAGTGCGGGAACAGATGCAGCACCGGTTCGCTGGTCCATTGCGCGCGGTAGTACCAGTAATTGTCCTTGGGGAAGCCGCAGCTATCGAGCACGCCGAATTGCGAGGCCACATTGGGCCAACGGTTGTACGGGGTGGGTTCGCCGCGGTAGTCGAAGCCGGTCCAGATGAAGCCGCCGGCGATATAGGGGCGTTGGGCGACATAGCTCCACCACGCTTCGGCGGTGCTGGCCCACCAGGGGTGGTCCAGGTCGTAGGCGCGCGTATAGCCGCGTGCGTCGTCGCGTTGGTAGTTGCCGCGTACCGACACGGTGCTGCCGGTTTCGCTGCCGTAGATCGGAATGTCGGGGTATTGCGCGTGGAAGCCATCCATCTGGCTGGTGCGGTAATTGAAACCGACCACGTCCACCACCTGGCCGACGCCATCGCCAAAGCCCTTGTCCATGGCAAAGGTGGTGGGGCGGGTGGGGTCGAGCTGGTGCACGCGCTGCTGCATGCGCGACACGATGCGCGCGCCGCGCTCGGTGACCTGCTGCGGCTCTTCGTTGCCCAGCGACCACAGGATGACGCTGGGATGATTGCGCCCGCGTCGCACCATGGTTTCCAGCTCGCCCATCGCCTCCGTGTCGGTGGACATGCGCCGGGTTTCTTCGATGACGAACATGCCAAGCCGGTCGCACAAGGCGAGCAATTCTGGCGTGGCCGGATTGTGCGAGCTGCGATAGGCGTTGCAACCCATCGACTTGAGCTGGCGCAGGCGCCATTCGTGCAGGGCGTCCGGGATGGCGGTGCCTACGCCGGCATGGTCCTGGTGGTTGTTGGTGCCGTGCAACTTGAGCGGGGTGCCGTTCAACAGGAAGCCGCGCTGTGCGTCGAAGGCGATGCTGCGTACGCCGAACCGGTTCACCACCGCATCGGTGGCGCGGCCGTCGCTGTGGACGCTGGTGGTGGCGCTGTAGAGCTGCGGGGTGTCGATCGACCACAGCATCGCCTGGCCCAGTGGCAGGGTCTGCTCGATCTGCTGCAGCTGCCCCGGCGCCAGCGTGATGGCCGCGCTGGCCGATTGCGCAACCACGCGACCGTCGGGCGCGGTGATGCGCGTCTGCACGATGCACTGACGCGGCGCGGCGCCGTCGTTGCGCACTTCGGTGGAGACCTGCGCGGTGACGTTGCCGGAGTCGATGCTGCTGCGCACGACCACGCCGTCCTGCGGCACATGCAGTGGGTCGGTCTTTTGCAGCCACAGGTGGCGATAGATGCCGGCGCCCTCGTAGAACCAGCCTTCGCCCAGGGTGGCATCCACGCGCACGGCGATGACATTGGGCTTGCCGTAGTCGAGCACTTCGCTGAGGTCGACCTCGAAGCCGCAATAGCCGCTGGCATTGCGGCCGACGATGTGGCCATTGCAGAACACGATGCAATCGCGGAACACACCGTCGAAGACCAGGCAGATGCGCTTGCCCAGGTCGCTGGCCGGAATCTGCATCGTGCGCCGATACCAGCCCACGCTGTTTTCAGGAAAGCTGGTCCCCAGTGCCTTGTAGCCATGCGCGGCGGCCGGGTCTTCCTCGGTCATCGTGGCCGAGATCGGCTCCTGCCGGAACGGCAGGGTCACGGCCCAGTCGTGCGGCAGATCCACCTGCTGCCAGCCGCTGTCGTCGAAGCCTGCCTGCGCGGCGGTGGCGGTGTCCTTGCCAGCCTTGGCAAAGGTGCGCTGGAAGGTGCCGAAGTCGAAATCGCGCGAGGCATCGCTGGCGTGGCCCAGATGAAAGCGCCAGCCGAAATCGAATAACAGGCGCTCGCGTGGCGCCAGCGTTGCATCACCCAATGGTCCAACCGGCGCGGCGTTTTGGGCTGCTGCCGGTGCGGCGGCGGCAATGCCGGGCACCAGGGCGGCAGTGGTGCCAACCGGGAGTGCCGCGCTCACGCCGCTTGCAAGCATGCCGCGCAGCAACTCGCGGCGATTGATGCCGGTCATGGCCGTGTCCTCGTGCTGACGTCTGCCGGTGTTGCCGATGCAGGCGTGTGCGCTGCGGGCGTGTACGAGGGCGGTGCGCCGGTGTAACGGTGCTGCATGAAGTCGATCGCCGGCAGCACCTCGTTGCCGTGCTGGAAATCGAAGAAGCTGGCGTTTTCCCACGACGAGCCGGTGCCCCAGCGCGTCTTGCAACTGCTGCTGGTCCAGGCCGGTTCCCAATACACCACGCCGGCACCGCCAGTGTCGATCACCAGCTGGGTGAGATCGATCATGTACTGGGACTGGCCTTGCGGTGTGGCCGGGTAGCCGGCAATCAGCGAGTCTTCGCCAAGCAGGTTGTGCGAGGTGTCGCCGGATGCCAGCGTCCACGGGTACGCGGTTTCCACCACCACCACGTCGGCGTCGTAGCGGCCGCGCAGGCGCTCGATGGTCTTGCCCAGCTGCGCCATCGATTGGGTGGACCACTTGCGGTAGTAGCTGATGCCGATCAGGTCGAAATCGGTGACGCCGGCCTTGGTGGCGGCGGCGAACCAGGGCTCAACATTTTCTGGCTGGGCGATATGCAGCATCACCCGCGGCTTGATCGTCGAGCGCGCGCTGATGTCGCGCACCGCCTTGATGCCGGCGTTGAACAGCTGGGCGTTGCGCTGCCAGTCGATGGGGCGCTTCTTGTCCCAGGGCCGGCTGTCCATCAGGTCGGAATTGCTCTCGTTGCCCACCTGCACCAGCTCGGGCATCAGCCCGGCGCGGTCGAGCGCGCTGAGCGTGTCGTAGGTGAAGCCGTAAAGCGTGCGCGCCAGCTCGTCGGTATCGGTGATACTGGCCCAGGCCTTGGGAATCAGCTGTTTTTCGCCATCGGCCCAATCGTCGGAATAGTGCAGGTCCAGCAGCACCTGCATGCCTTGCGCACGTGCACGCGCAATGGTTTTCTTGACGTCGGACAGGTCGCTGTATTTGGTCCAGCGTGCATCGTTCCACAGGCGCACGCGCACCAGGTTGGCGCCATGTGCGTGGAAAAGTTCGAACGGATCGCTGACCACGCCGTTCTCGCGATATTGCACGCCGCATTCCTCCATCTCGTTGACGTAGGACAGGTCTGCACCGAGATACAGCGTGGCAGGGGGCTGGGCGGCGTGTGCGGAGGCAGACAGCGCCAACGCCAGCAGCGTTGGCATCCAGAGACGGCGTGTAGTGCGCATGTAATTCCTCGACAGATCAACCATGGAGCGGCCGACAGCATGCTGCATGTGGCCGCCGTGCAGCGCAGGCGGTGCGCGGAATCGCAACCAGGGTTGCAGTTTGTTTCCGCCTCTGGACGTCATTCACCTGCTGACCGGCGCAGCAGGCGCCGGAGACGTGCGTGGGGTGGTTATCGAACGCGACGATGCAGGCACCAGGTGTATGGCGGCCTGCACGGACCCGGCAGATACCTGCCGGGTCCTGCATGCCGTCCAAGCATTGCCGGCGCCTGCGCGTCATGCGTTCGCCGCCATGCTTAGAACCGGTAGGTCGCTTCCAGCTGGTAGCGGCGCCCGAACAGCTGGTAACCACCATCGTCCTGATTGGCCAGGCGATTGGGCTTGTTGTCGGTGTAGGCGCGCAGCGGTTCGTTGGTGAGATTGCCGGCCTGGAAGCGGAAGCCCAGCTGCTTGCTGTACTGCCAGTTCAGGCTCAGATCCACCGTGCCTTCGCTCTGCAGGCGTGCCAGCCGCGCGGCATTCCAGCCGTACACCACCGTGTAGGGGCTGTGGTACTTGTAGCCCACGCGCGCTTCGAAGGTGCCGTTGCTGTACCACAGGTCGAAGGTGCCGGTCTTGCGGGCCAGGCCGCTCAGCGGCAACGGATTGTCTTCCGGCGAGAATTCCTTGAGGTTGGAATCCACCAGCGAATAGTTGGAGTAGACGCCGAAGTTTTCCAGGTGCGGGATGAAATAGAACGGCGTCTGGAAGGTGAGTTCGACACCGTTGATATGGCCGCCGCCTCCATTGAAGGGTGCGCTGACCAGGTAATCCAGGCCGTTGATGATTTCGCGATCGGTGCGGTAGCCGATGCTCGAATCCACTTCCTTGCGATAGACGGCCAGTGCGGCGAGCGCTTCGGTGTGGAAGTACCACTCGTAGGAGACATCGACCTGGGTGGCCTTGAACGGGTCCAGCTGCGGGTTGCCGCCGCTGCCGGTCAGCTGGCCGACGGTGACGGTGGGGTCGTCCAGGCGACGGCCGGTGCGCAGTTCGTCCAGCGGTGGGCGTGCGATGACCTTGGCCACCGCAAAGCGCAGGATGCGTTGATCGTCGATCAGGAAGTTGAGCGTGGCGCTGGGCAGCACGTCGGTGTAGTCCTTGCTGTCGCTGCTGGGCTGCACGGTGCCGCCGACCGAGTCGAAGCCGTTGCTGCTGGTCTTGGTGTTGACCAGGCGCACGCCGACGTTGCCGGTGACATCGGTGCCGAACAGCTGCGAGCTGAACACCGCCTTGGCAAAGGCTTCGCGCACATCTTCCTTGACGTTCCAGTGGTCCAGCATCTGCTCGTTGAGCGCAGCGGGTTCGAAGCCGCCAAAGCCGATGCGTGCGATCTCGGCCAGGTTGCCGCCGGTCAGCGTGGGCACGTTCAAGTCCGGCATGCCGACCGGGTAGATCAGATCCTGGTACGCCGAGATCGGTTGGTCGTAGCCGGATTGGTTGCCGATGAAGTGGCGGTTCTGTTTTTCGCGGCGTGCGGCGCGTGCACCGACTTCCAGCGAGGTGAACGGGCCGGCATCGACCGAGCGGCTGGCATCGAGCGCCAGCGCGGCGATCCTGTCGCGCAATGCCTGCGGTTCGGTCTGGCCGGCGATGCCGTATTCGGGCGTGTCCGAACTGGTGCTGATGGTGGGCGTGACGCTGCGGCGGAAGTCGAACGACACCGTGTCCGGATTGCTGCCGAAGCGCACCGCCTGCCAGGTGTTGTCGCGCTTGGCCTGCGAGAACGACAGGTCGCTGCCCAGCGTCCACACATCGCCGTTCCACCTGGCATTCAAGCCGCCGGCGGTGAGCGTCTTGACCTCGTTGTAGTGGCTGACCACATGGTCGACCTGCAGGTTGGAGTTGGCCAGGATGCCGGCCACCACATCGCCATCGACGATGGTGTAGGACGAGCCCGGCGTGGTGTACGGATTGGTCGCGCCGGAAAAGGTGCTGAAGGCCAGGCCGTTGAACCAGTTCTGCAGTTGGTCTTCATCGATCTCGATGCGCGAATACAGGCCATCGAATTTCAACTCGAAATTGCCCGAGCGCCATTGCACGGTGCCCATCGCGCCGGTGCGGGTCTGGTCGATCAGTTTGAGCTGGTCGGCCGCGCCCCACGGGGTCGGGTCCACGGTGCCATCGCCGTTGACGTCGCGCGAGGTGGTGGCATCGGTATAGCCCCAGCTGCCGATCGAGGAGCTGGCATTCTTCTGCTTCTGGTACGTGGCGCCGAACGCCACCGCCAGGTTGTCGTTGAGCTTGTGCACCCAGCTGGCGCCAAACCGGCTGCCCCACGGGCTGTAGCCGTCCACGTCCTTGGCGTGGTCGTAGAACACCGGGCCGGCAGTGCCGACGAATCCCGGCCCGGTGTAATCGAGCGGGCTGATGGTGGAGATGTCCACTGTGGCGGCCAGACCACCGGCCACCAGGTCGGCCGACTGGGTCTTGTAGACCTTGACGGTGGAGACGATCTCGGTGGGAAACACTTCCCAGCGCACCGCGCGATTGGGCTCGGAGGAAGCGATTTCGCGGCCGTTGACGGTGCCCATGGTCATGCGCGGGCCCAGGCCGCGCACGGTGGCCAGGCTCTCGTTGCCGCGGTCGCGGGTGCCGTTGACGCCGGGCAGGCGCACCAGCGCCTCGGCCACGGTGACGTTGGGCATCTGGCCCATGTTGTCGGCAGAGATCACTTCCACGACGTGATCGGACATCTGCTTGGCCTGCACCGCCTGATTCAGGCTGGCGCGCTGGCCGATCACGGTGATGTTGTCCAACGTCACCGGCGGTTGGCCATTGCTGGCGGCGCTGCTGGTGTCGTTGGCCGGCGGCGCGGCGGGCGCGGTGTCCTGCGCGTGCGCGCTGAAGGCGGTGGCCAGGGCGCAGGCGATGGTGGTGCAGAGAACGTCGCGGACCGGCGTGCGGCGCGCAGGCCGGCTGGCCGAGCGGCCGGTGTGGTGAACAGGCATCGGTTGATCCCTCCCAGGACAATTGACCGAATAAGATGGTTGGCTGCGTCGGCCTGCCGGCGCCGGCGTGCGAGGCGCGAACGGGCGGGCGTGGCGTGAGGCGGTCATGCGTGTTGCGGTGTATTTGCGTGGCGCCGAGACGCTCGACGAGCGCGTTGGCGTCCCCCTGGCCTGCATGTGTCCGCTTCAGGGTAGAAGCGCGAGTCATTCCATTCCAATAAAGCATTTTGCGGGAGCTATCTCGGCTTGGAATGCTGCAGTGCGGCGCTAGCGTCTGCTTCGTCACGCTCCGCCATGGGGGTGCCAGCGGCGATCAAAGGTTGCTCCATGTCGCGGCCGTGCGCCCTGGTCTCACCATCAGCGCGCACTGGCCGGAAGCCGGGGCAGGGCAGGAAATGCGCGCTGGACGCAGTCGCTGCGTTCGCAGGTCAGGCAGCCGGGCCCGATCGGCACCGCATCGTCCACCGCGCCCAGATCCCAGCCGCGCGCGTAGACCAGTTGGTGGGCATGGCGCAGGTCGCAGCCCATTGCCAACGCGAAGGTCTTGCGCGGGCGGCCGTAGCCCGGCGGCCCGCTGCTGACCTGGCGCGCCAGCCAGAAATAGCGCCGCCCGTCGGGCATGCGCGCGATCTGGGTGAGGATGCGGTCGGGCTGGTTGAAGGCTTCGTACACGATCCACAGCGGGCAGGCGCCGCCGACATGCGAGAAATGGAAGTCGGTGGCCGAGTGGCGCTTGGAGACATTGCCGGCGCGGTCCACCCGCATGAAGAAGATCGGCAAGCCCGCCGCACCGCGCCGCTGCAGGGTGCTCAGGCGATGGCAGACCGCTTCGAAACCCACTCCGAAACGATCCGCCAGCCATTCGATGTCGTAGCGCGAGGCCTGCGCGCTGTGCAGGAAATCGCTGTACGGCATCACCAGCGCGCCGGCGAAATAATTCGACAGGCCGATCCGCGACAGCGCGATGCGCTCGGCATCGGCGAAGCCGGCATCGGCGATGCGCGCCTCCAGTAGCGGGGCACACTCCAGCAAGGCCAGTTGCGCAGCCAGCTGGAACGCCTGCTGGCCGGGGCGCAGATGCGCCGGCAGCCACAGCACGCGTGCCTGCGCATCCACATGCCGCTTGTCATGGTGCAGGTCGGGCGATTCCTGCACCAGCAGGCCGTGGCGATCGGCCAGGCGTTGGCGCAACCGCAGCGGCAGGCTGTCGGTGGTCGCGCCGAGTTCGGCGTGCAGCGCTTCGGCGCGCTCGTCCAGTTCGGGCAGATGGTTGTGCGCGCGGTTGAAGTAGTCGCGTACCTGCTCGCCGGGCGACAGCGACGGCATCGCCGCATGCCCCACGCCAACCTGTACTTCCAGCGCGGCAGTGCGCTCCAGCAGATGCTGATGGGCACGCTGCAGGTCCAGCAAGGCCTGCGCCACCTGCGGCAGGTTGCCGGTGAGTGCACGCAGTTCGGGCGGCGACAAGGTATGGCCCAGGCTGCGCAACGCATCGTCCAGCGGCTCGACCAGGGCGGCCGGGTCGTCCAGGTCGTGCAGGCCGTCCAGTTCGCCCAACGTGGCCTTGAGGCGCTGCTGGATCGCCAGGGTCAGCGGCCGCTGGTTGCGCTCGATCTGGTTCAGATAGCTGGGCGACAGGCCCAGCCGGCGCGCCAGCTCGGCCTGGGTCAGGCCGTGACGCTGGCGCAGCCGCTGCAGGCGCAGGCCCAGCTGGTGTCGCAAGGGAGGAAGGGGCTGGGGCATTCGCAAACTTCGCAAAAGGTTGCAGGCAGCTTAGCGCGATTAAGCAGATCTATGGCTGGGAATGCCGGAGTGGGGTGCGAACAATGCGAAGCACTGGGCCGGCGTGGCCCGATCCCCCCCTGCGAGCGAGCCCTGTGATGAGCGACTCCGTCCCCCGCGTGTCCCTGTTGATCGATGGTGAAATGGTGGTCTCGGCCAGCGAGCAGTGGCAGGACGTGGTCAACCCCGCCGACCAGTCCGTGCTGGCGCAGGTACCGTTTGCCACTGTGGCCGAAGTCGATGCCGCCGTCGCCGCTGCCAGCCGTGCCTTCGTCAGCTGGCGCAAGACGCCGATCGGCACCCGCGCACGCATCTTTCTCAAATACCAGCAGCTGATCCGCGAGCACTTGCCCGAGCTGGCCGCGCTGCTCAGTGCCGAGCAGGGCAAGACCCTGGCCGATGCCGAGGGCGATGTGTTCCGCGGGCTGGAAGTGGTGGAGCACGCCGCGGCCATCGGCAACCTGCAGCTGGGCGAGCTGGCCAACAACGTCGCCACCGGCGTGGATACCTACAGCCTGCTGCAGCCGCTGGGCGTGTGTGCGGGCATCACCCCGTTCAACTTCCCGGCGATGATTCCGCTGTGGATGTTCCCGATGGCCATTGCGACCGGCAACACCTTCGTGCTCAAGCCGTCCGAGCAGGACCCGATGGTGACCATGCGGCTGGTGGAACTTGCCCTGGAAGCGGGTATCCCCAGGGGCGTGCTCAACGTGGTGCACGGGGGCGAAGCCGTGGTCAATGCGCTGTGCGATCACCCCGACATCAAGGCGCTGTCGTTCGTGGGTTCCACCAAGGTGGGCACGCACGTCTATCGCCGCGCATCGCTGGCCGGCAAACGCGTGCAATGCATGATGGGCGCCAAGAACCACGCCGTGGTGCTGCCGGACGCCAACCGCGAGCAGACGCTCAATGCGATGGTCGGTGCCGCATTCGGTGCTGCCGGCCAGCGCTGCATGGCCGCCTCCACGCTGGTCTTGGTCGGTGAAACGCGCGCGTGGATTCCGGAGTTGGTGAGCAAGGCCAAGAGCCTGAAAATCGGCGCCGGCAACGCCCCGGGCACCGAGGTCGGCCCGCTGATTTCCTGCGCCGCGCGCGAGCGGGTGGAAGCCTTGATCGCCTCAGGCGTGGAGCAGGGCGCCACGCTGGAACTGGACGGGCGCGCGCCGCAGGTGCCGGGTTTCGAGCAGGGCAACTTCGTCGGCCCGACGATCTTTTCCGGCGTCAAGCCCGGCATGCGCATCTACGACGAAGAAATCTTCGGGCCGGTGTTGGTCATTCTCGAAGCCGCCACGCTGGATGAGGCCATCGCGTTGGTCAATGCCAATCCCAACGGCAATGGCACCGCGCTGTTCACCCAGTCCGGCGCGGCCGCGCGGCGTTTCCAGGAAGACATCGACGTGGGCCAGGTCGGCATCAATGTGCCGATCCCGGTGCCGGTGCCACTGTTTTCCTTCACCGGCTCGCGCGCCTCCAAGCTCGGCGACCTGGGTCCGTACGGCAAGCAGGTGGTGATGTTCTACACCCAGACCAAGACCGTGACCGCGCGCTGGTTCGACGACCAGACGCTGAGCCATGGCGTCAACACCACCATCTCCCTCAAATGAGCCGATCGCCATGAATGCAGCCATCCAGCTCCACCCCAACGCGGCCGATCTGAACGACGAGCAGGAGGCCTTCCGCGCCGCCGCGCGTGACTTCGCCGACAAGGAACTTGCCCCACATGCGGCGCAGTGGGACGCCGAAGGGCACTTCCCGCGCGAGGCCATCGCCAAGGCCGCCGAACTCGGCTTTTGCGGCCTGTACACCGACGAGGGTGTCGGCGGCCTGGGCATGCGCCGGCTCGATGCGGCAGTGGTCTTCGAGGAACTGGCCACGGTCGATCCGTCCACCTCGGCCTTCATCAGCATCCACAACATGGCCACCTGGTTGATCGCCAGCTACGGTAACGAGGCGGTACGCGCGCAGTGGGGCGAGGCGATGACCAGCGGCGCCAAGCTGGGCTCGTACTGCCTGACCGAACCGGGCAGCGGTTCGGATGCGGCCTCGCTGAAGACCCGCGCGCAGCGCGATGGCGACAGTTACGTGCTCAACGGCAGCAAGGCCTTCATTTCCGGCGCCGGCGCCACCGATGTGCTGGTGGTGATGGCACGCACCGGCGAAGACGGCGCCCGTGGCATCAGCGCGTTCGCAGTGCCGGCCGATGCGCCGGGTATCAGCTACGGCCGCAAGGAAGAAAAGATGGGCTGGAACAGCCAGCCCACGCGCGGGGTGACCTTTGCCGATGTGCGCATTCCCGCCGCCAACCTGCTCGGCGAGGAGGGCGAGGGCTTCAAGATCGCGATGAAGGCGCTGGACGGCGGCCGCATCAATATCGCCGCCTGTTCGCTGGGGGCCGCGCAAGGCGCACTGGATGCCGCGCGCCGCTACATGGGCGAGCGTCGCCAGTTCGGCAAGAAACTGGCCGATTTCCAGGCCCTGCAGTTCAAGCTGGCCGATATGGCCACGCAGCTGGTGGCCGCGCGGCAGATGGTGCATACCGCCGCGCGCAAGCTCGATGCCGGCAGCCACGATGCCACCGTGTGGTGCGCGATGGCCAAGCGCTTCGCCACCGATGCCGGCTTTGCCATCTGCGACGAGGCGCTGCAGATCCACGGCGGGTATGGCTATATCCGCGAGTACCCGATCGAGCGACTGCTGCGCGACAGCCGCGTGCATCGCATCCTGGAAGGCACCAACGAAGTGATGCGCATGATCGTGGCGCGTCACCTGCTCAACGGCGAGGAGGAACTGCGATGAGCGATTGGGAAGGACGCGTCCATACCGGCCTGCAGGTCGAGCGCGATGGCCATGTGGCCATCGTCACGCTGAGCAACCCGCCGGCCAATACCTGGACCGTGCAGAGCCTGGCTGCCTTGCGCGACCTGGTGCATGCGCTGGATGCCGACCGCAGCGTGTACGCGCTGGTGATCACCGGCCAAGGCGAGAAGTTCTTCAGCGCCGGCGCCGACCTCAAGCAGTTCGCCAATGGCGACCAGGCCGTGGCGCGCGAGGCGGCGCGTCGCTTCGGCGAAGGTTTCGAGGCGTTGAGTGCGTTCCGCGGCGTGTCGATTGCCGCCATCAACGGCTATGCCATGGGCGGCGGGCTGGAATGCGCGCTGGCCTGCGATCTGCGCATTGCCGAGCAGCACGCACAGCTCGCCTTGCCGGAAGCCAGCGTCGGCCTGCTGCCATGCGCCGGCGGTACGCAAAACCTGCCGCGCTTGGTCGGCGAGGGCTGGGCCAAGCGCATGATCCTGCTCGGCGAACGCATCGATGCCGCCACTGCGCAGCGCATCGGATTGGTGGAAGAAGTTGTCGGTCAGGGCGAGTCGCGCGCATTGGCGATCGCCTGGGCGCAGCGTGCCGGCAAGCAGAGCCCGGTCAGTGTTGCGGCCTGTAAGCGGTTGGTGCAGGCCACCCGCACCGGCACCCATGCCGCAGCCCTGGTGGCCGAACGCGAGGCCTTCGTGGATCTGTTCGAGCAGGCCGACCAGGCCGAAGGCGTTGCCGCGTTCCTGGAAAAACGCGCGCCGCGCTGGAGCGCGCCCTGATGGCCCAGACCAGCACACGCGAAGATGCGCCGGTGCTGTTCGAGCAGCGCGACTGCGCCGATGGGCATTGCATCGGCATCGCCACCTTGAACGCGCCCAAGACCCTCAACGGGTTGTCGCTGGAGATGACGCGGCTGCTGGACGCGCAATTGCGGGCCTGGGCCGATGATGCGCAGATTGCCTGCGTGGTGTTGCGTGGCGCCGGCGACAAGGCCTTGTGTGCTGGCGGCGATCTGCATGGGCTCTACCAAAGCATGCGCGCGCATCGCGATGCAGTACCCGAGGCTGCGCAGCGACGCGCCAGGCCACAGGACAATGCGCATGCGGCTGCCTTCTTCGAAGAAGAATATCGGCTGGACTACCGCATCCACACCTATCCCAAGCCGGTGCTGTGCTGGGGCCATGGCATCGTGATGGGCGGCGGCATCGGGCTGATGTCCGGCGCCAGCCATCGCGTCGTCACCGAGCGCTCGCGCCTGGCCATGCCCGAAATCACTGTTGGCCTGTTCCCGGACGTGGGCGGCAGCTGGCTGCTGCGTCGCGTGCCGGACGGCGCCGGCCTGTTCCTGGCGTTGACCGGGGCCCCACTCAATGCCAGCGATGCCATCCATGCCGGGTTGGCGGATGTGCAGTTGGAGCATGCGCAGTTTCCGGCGGTGCTGGAAGCGCTGGTCGCGCACGCGTGGAGCGGCGATGCGCAGGAGGATCGCGCGCAACTGGGCGCGTTCCTGCAAGGCCTGGCACAGCCGCTGGAGCCGGGTCCGTTGCAACTGCATGCGGGGTTGATTGCGCAACTGGTGTCTGGCGACACGCTGGAGCAGGTCGTCGCGGCCATCGACGCCCTGCAGAGCGAAGATGCCTGGCTGCAGGCCGCGCGCACCACGCTGGCCGCCGGTTCGCCGGGTTCGGCACGTTTGGCCTGGGAGCTGCAACGTCATCCCGGTACCGCCACGCTGGCCGACACGTTTCGTACCGAGTATGTGGTTGCGCTGCATGCCGCCGCGCATGGCGATTTTGCCGAAGGCATCCGTGCGCTGCTGATCGACAAGGACCGCCAGCCGCGCTGGCAACCAGCATCGCTGGGCGAAGCCGATGCAGCGTGGGCAGCAACCTTCTTCGACGCCCCCTGGCCGGCGGAGCAGCATCCGTTGGCCAATCTGGGCACCGGCTAGGCACCGCGACGCGCGGCAGCGCGCAGGCAGGCATGCGTGCGCCCTGTATCCGTGCAGCCGCGAGGTCGCTGCTGCACGGGTGCAATCCGTTTCTTCTTCCGATGCATGCTCCAACCTGGAGATCGACACGATGAGCAAGATCGCCTTTATCGGCCTGGGCAACATGGGTGGCCCGATGGCCGCCAACCTGATCAAGGCCGGCCACCAGTTGCGTGTGTTCGACCTGATGCCTGCTGCGCTGGACGCTGCTGCGGCCGCCGGCGCGCAGGCGGCCGGCTCGGCGCACGACACCCTGGCCGATGCCGAGATCGTCATGTCGATGTTGCCGGCCAGCCGCCACGTGGAAGGCCTGTACCTGGGCGATGGCGGCATCCTGGCGCAGATTCCGGACGGCGCGCTGGTCATCGACTGCAGCACCATCGCCCCGGTCTCCGCGCGCAAGGTGGCCGACGCCGCGCACGCGCGCGGGTTGGCGATGCTGGACGCCCCGGTCTCCGGTGGCACTGCCGGTGCGGCGGCCGGCACGCTGACCTTCATCGTCGGTGGTGCTGCCGATGCACTGGAGCGTGCGCGTCCGGTGCTGCAGGCGATGGGCAAGAACATCTTCCACGTCGGCGACAACGGCGCCGGCCAGGTCGCCAAGCTGTGCAACAACATGGCGCTGGGCGTGATCATGGCCGCCACCGGCGAGGCGCTGGCGCTGGGCGTCGCGCAAGGTCTGGACCCGGCGGTGCTGTCGCAGATGATGGCGGTCAGCACCGGTCGCAGCTGGGCCACCGAGGTCTGCAATCCCTGGCCGGGCGTGCTGCCCAACGCGCCGGCTTCGCGCGGCTACAGCGGTGGCTTCGGCAATGATTTGATGCTCAAGGATCTGGGGCTGGTAGCCGAATCGGCGGTGCAGGCTGGCGTCTCGATCCCGCTGGGCGAGCTGGCGCGCAATCTATATGCGATGAACAGCCAGGCCGGTAACGGTGGCCTGGATTTTTCCAGCGTGGTCAAGCTGGTGGCCAAGGTTTGAGAGTGGCTTATATAGCCACTGCGCCCATCACCAATTGGGCGTCGCTGGCGTTGTAATTCGCCTCCTTGGTGTGATCGAACAGGGGGCGTAGGTTGCAGAGCGATGATCTGCGGCTTGGCTGCGAGGCCCTTGCCCGCCCACCATCGCGGGACACGCCGCAAGTACCTCCATGTAGGCTCTTATGCGGCATCCATGCCGCATAAGGTCCCGCGACGGTAAGCAGGCAAGGGCCTGTCGAGATGGTTGGTATGCATGCTTGCAAGCAGTGCATGCAGCGTGGTGTCTGAGGAAGCGCGGTCTGGTCAGCCTCTTCCACCCGAGCAATCGCACTGCCATTACGACCTCACTCCACCCGAAAATGAAGGCAGTGGGATCAGTACGTAACGCCATTGCGACGGTGTTCGAACGCTTTTGTCAGCCGCTTCACGTTGCTACCCGGCCTGGGCAATACGGCGCAGTGCCGCGTTCGCGTGATGTGATTTCATCACGCACAGGTGTAATAGTCTCCGCATGCCCGCGCGCCTACTGTGTGCGCGCACTGCACGAGGCCGCACATCATGGGACACGACCACAACCACGCCCCCAGCGACATCCGCCACGAAGCACCGCTGTGGTGGGCGCTCGGCCTGACGGCGACCTTCCTGGTGGCCGAAGTCATCGGTGCGTTCGTGTCCAACAGCCTGGCCTTGCTGTCCGATGCCGCGCATATGGCCACCGACACGCTCGGCTTGATGATCGCGTTGCTCGCCGTGCGCCTGAGCCGGCGCCCGGCCGACGCACGCCGTACCTACGGTTATGTGCGCCTTGAAGCGCTGGGGGCACTGGTCAATGGCGCACTGCTGTTCGGCGTTGGTGCCTACATCCTGTGGGAAGCCGCGCAACGCTTTCGCGCGCCACAGGACATTTCCTCCAACGGCATGCTGTTGATCGCCGGGCTCGGCCTGGCGATCAATCTGATCGCCATGAAGCTGCTGCACGCCGGCAGCGGCGAAAGCCTCAACGTCAAGGGTGCCTACCTGGAGGTCTGGAGCGACATGCTCGGCTCGGTGGCGGTGATCGTCGGCGCCTTGCTGATCCGCTGGACCGGCTGGCAGTGGATCGACCCGGTACTGGCCGTGCTGATCGGCCTGTGGGTGCTGCCGCGCACCTGGGTGCTGCTGCGCGAAGCGATCAACGTCTTGCTGGAAGGTGTGCCCAAGGGCATCGACCTGGCGCAGGTACGTCAGGCCCTGATCGGCTACCCGGGCGTGGACGATGTGCACGACCTGCATGTCTGGGCGCTGGCCTCCAGCACGCCTGCACTCACCGCGCACGTGGTGGTGGGCGAGTCCACCGACCGCGACCGCCTGCGCGACGCGCTCGGCACGCTCCTGCACGAACGCTTCGACATCGCCCACGTCACCTTGCAGGTGGAAAGTGGCGATTGCGGCACGCCGCCGTGTGGCACGCCGCAGCCCGCGCACGACGCCATGCCATCCGGCCACGTGCAGGGGCATTCCACGTCGCAGTCGCATGCCGGTCATGCGCATGCCTCATCGCATTCCGATGGGACTCATTCCCACGGAAATCACGCACATGGGCACTCCCATGCCCACGATGGCCACAGCCACTAAGCTGGCGAGACCCTAAAAAGGCGTGCGGCATCCAGGCCCCCGGCGGCTGTAGCGGGCGGGTGGTGCGACAGTCAGTGCTGTCGTCGCGCGCAAGGCGGTTGCACCAGCTTCCAGACCGTATGATCGAACCAGGACAGGTCCGAAACGGGGGAGATGTGATGGCAGCACAGGTCGAGCAACTCAACGCGCGCATCGCCGAGTTGATGCAGCAGGCGGGTGCCGAAGCATCGGCGGGGCGCTGGCAGCAGGCAGAGCAGTTGTGGCAACAGGTGCGACAGCTGGCGCCTGCGCATCCGCAGGCCCTGTACAGCCTCGGGGTGCACGCGCATCAGCGAGGCGATGCACTGGCCGCCCTCGAGTTTCTGCAAGGCGCGCGCGCAAGCGGCCCTGCCGATCCGATGATCGTGCTGACCATCGCCGTGGTGAAGCAGGCGCAGGGCGATATCGATGGGGAATGGCAGGCGATCAGCGCGGCGCTGACGATCGATCCTTACTTCTTGCCCGCTTTGCTGGCCAAGGCGGCGTTTCTCGACGCGCGCGGCAAGACACGTGCGGCCGCCGGTGTCTACCGCGATGCGCTCAAAGTCGCACCGCCGGAGCCGCAATGGCCGGCGGTCCTGCGGCGCAAGCTCGCACGCGCAAGCCAGGCGGTGGAGCAGGACACGCTGGAGCTGGAAGCGCAGCTGCGTGCCGTTCTGCAGGCCCCGCGCGCGTCGGTGGATGCTGCACTCCACGGGCGCTGGGACGAGGCGGCAGCGATCGCATGCGGCCGGAGTCGGCCGTTCCATTCCCAATCCAATCGCCTGCATATTCCCCGGCTACCGGCGGTGACCTTTCATGACACCGCGGCGTTTCCGTGGGTCGCTGCCCTGCAGGAACAGACAGCTGCCATCACCGAAGAATTGCACGCGGCGATGCACGGCGACAGGGAGGGGTTCGCGCCCTACATCGCCTACGCCGCCGGTCAGCCGGTGAACCAGTGGCAGGCGCTCAACCACTCGCCCGCATGGAGCTCGTATCCGCTCTGGCAGCACGGCCAGCCCGTCCAGTCGCACGTGCAGCGTTGCCCCGTCACCGCCGCAGCGCTGTCCCTGGTTGATGCGGCACGGATCGATGGGGTCTGCCCCAACGCGATGTTTTCGGTGCTTGCGCCGCACACCGTGATCCCCCCGCATTATGGCGAAACCAATGCACGCCTGGTGGCGCATTTGCCGTTGATCGTGCCGGAGGGCTGCAGCTTCCGGGTGGGCTTTGATTGGCGTCGCTGGGAGGTCGGGCAGGTGCTGGTGTTCGATGATTCGATCGAGCATGAGGCGCGCAACGACAGCGCGCAGACGCGCGTCGTGCTGATCTTCGATGTGTGGAATCCATTGCTCAGCAACGAAGAGCGCGCCATGGTCAATGCGATGGAGACGGTCATCGCCAGCCACCGCGCCGGATGAGCGCCGGCCGGCAGGTGCTCACTCCGCGATGGCGACCCCGGCTCGGGTGAGCGCGTCCCGCAACGGGGACAGTTGCGCGGCGTAAGCACGCCAGCGGCCCGACGCTTCACTGTGCAGCGGCCGGCGTACCTGCCAGTAGCTGGCGGTTCTGACCGCATTGCGCGCGCGATGGAAGTCCAGGCATTCCGGCTCCCAGGGCAGCTGCAGGAAGTCGAGCAGTGCGCGCAGCGTGGGCTCCGGGGCAGCAACGAAGGCGTCGTAATCGAAGGTGTGGATGCTGTCCGGATACAGCGCCAGCCAATGGCGCATCAGTTGCGCATAGCTTGCATAGAAGTGGCCAATATCCTCCAGCTTGCCCGCATAGCCGAACTGGTGCGGATTGAGTTGCTGCATGAAGATCGACAGCCCGGTGTCCAGTGGGTGGCGACGGGTGTGCACGATCCTGGCCAGAGGAAACAGCCGCTTGATCAGGCCGATCAGTTGAAAGTTGTCCGGACGCTTGTCGGTGATGTAGCGCAGCTGGGCCTGTTCCGGCACCGCCATCGCCACGCGTTGTCGATAGCGGGCTGCCAGTTGCGTCAGCATCTGCCCGGACAGCGCGTGCGCGGCCTGTGGAAACGGCGAGAGCGTCTGCGCAACCAGGCGCGGCAGCGCATCCAGCTCGCCGCCTGCGGCGATGTTCGGGTGGCGCGAAAGCACCTGCTCAAGCAAGGTCGAGCCGGAACGGAACATCCCGCAGATAAACAAGGGCTCTGTCGTGTCGTGTGCAGCGGCCAAGGTGTCGTGCCGGTGCTCCGGGCTGTCTTGCGCAAACACACAGGTCAGATCGGAAAAAAACTGCTCGATCCGCTGCGGGTCATAGCGCCTGGCCCGCGTGTGACCGTGGCGGTTGGCCGTGCTTGCCGCCGCGAAGGCAAGCTGATGCAGCCCCAGGCGATCATAGGCCTGCGCCAGCGCATGCGAGATGGTACTCATCAGCGCTGCGTCCTGGCCCCCCACTGCGACTGCGCGGGCGAGACTGACCAGCCGCGCATCCGTCGCATGCGTGGGAGGGTCCAGATGCAGCAGGCGCGCGCCGGCCTGCAGTTGCAGTGCATGGGTCGACGCGTCGGCATGGGCAATGCCGATGAGTCGCGAATACGCCGCGATCGCCTGATCGCGGTCTCCCAACTCCTCGTGCAGATTGCCGAGATTGAGCAACGCGGGCGGATAGTCCGGGCGGCAGCGCAGCGCGAGCCCGAGTTCGTGCAGCGCCAGGGTGTCCTGATGCAGCTGCTCGCTCAGCAGCGCGGCCCGGTTGAGGTGAATCTGCTCAGGGGCGTCTGCACCACACCGCAATGCCTGCCCGTACGCGTCCAGTGCCGCTGCGGCTTCGCCGGTGCGGCGTAGCAGATAGCCCAGGTTGTACCAGGCATCGGCGCAGTCGGGTTTGGTTTGCAGGATGTGTCGATAGGCGGCGATGGCCTGCGGCAGCTGTCCCTGCTGCAGAAGTTGCGCAGCCTGCTGCAAGGAAGTCTTCAAGACGCTGCCTCGACGCATGGGTACCAGGTGACTGGCTGCAGCTTAGGCGGCGCGCCTTGGCTGTTCAATCGGCACGGGAGTGTGGTGGCAATGTCCGTACCACTGGCAGGCGGTTGCCTTGTATGCTCAGGCACCCTCGAAAGGCGAAGACGCACGATGCACAAGCGGATGCTGTGGGGCCAGATGCTGCTGGGTTGCGCATGGGCTGCGGGCGCGCAGGAGGCGCCTACGCACGCCTGCGCCTCGGTGCCCGATCCAGTGCCGCGCCTGGCCTGCTATGACACCAGCTTCCCGCCAACGCCGGCGGTACGCGCTGCCGAAGCCAGCAGGGCGGTACGGGAATTCGGCCACGATGCGGCCCGCCCAGCGTCAGCGTCTGGCGACAAGCCGCCTGCGCAGGTCAGCGCCGCCGTGCTTGCCGTGGCGTATCGGACCGACGGCACCCGCATCGTGACACTGGATAACCAGCAGCGCTGGGCAGTGACCGAACCCACCAGTCGCGGTCACGTGGCCGAGCGTGATGTGGTGACGATCCGAAAGGCGGCGATGGGCAGCTTCATGCTGGTCACCCCGGGCGGTGTCGCACTGCGCGCGCGCCGCGTGGATTGATCTGGCGCATGAGCAACGTGGGCGACAAGGAGAAAGACGTGAGTGGAACTCCGCGAGAGCGCATCCTGCGCGATGGATATCAGCTGCTGCGCCAGGGGCGTTACCGCGAAGCGGTCGAACTGGCCGAGCGCGCCTGCGCGGATCGCCCCATGGATGCGCACCTGCTTGAGCTGGCCAGCGAAGCCTGGCTGGCCAACGGCGATCCGGACACTGCAGCCGAACGCATCGAGACGGCCGCATCGGTTGCGACGTCGCCAGTTCCGCTGCTGATCAAGTACGGCAGTTTGCTGGTGCAGCTGCGCCGCCGCCGCGAGGCTCGCATGGTCGCGCATCGGGCGCAGGCGCTGTCGGCACGGGATGGTGCAGCGCTCTGGCAGATCGGTACGCTGCATAGCGGCTGCCAGGACGTGGCTGCGGCGCGCGATGCCTATCGGGATGCGCTGGCGCTACTGGGCGAACAGCCACGGCTGATGTACGACCTTGCAACGATGCAGTTCTTCAGCGGCGAATTCGAAGCGGCAGAGCGCGTCCTGGACCGGCTGTTGCAGCTGATGCCAGGCGCCGGCGACGCCCTTTACCTGCGCGCCACGCTGCGCCGGCAGACCGTGCAGCAACATCACCTGGACGACCTGCGTCGCAGGCTGGCCGCCTCCGCGCTCGATCCACCGGCCAGGGCGGCAGGCCTGTTTGCGCTGGCCAAGGAGCTGGAGGATCTCGGGCAACACGCTGAGTCGTTCGAGGCACTGACTGCCGCGGCGGCATGCAAGCGTGCAACCCTGCAGTACGACGTCGCCGCCGAATGCGCGCATATCGCTGCAATACGGGATGCCTACAGGCAACACACGTTGCAGTCCTTGCGTCCGGGGCAGGGGGGGGAAGGCGTGATCTTCATCGTCGGCTTGCCGCGATCGGGAACTACGCTGCTCGAACGGCTCCTCGTGCAGCGTGGTGGAGCACGTTCAGCGGGTGAGCTGATGGATTTCGCCGCCGTCCTCGGGGCGGCGACATCCCGCGTGATGTCTGGTGATCCGGGGAAGATGACTGCAGCACAGGCGTCGCTGCAGATCGACTTCGCCGCACTTGGTGCGGAGTATGTTCGCGGCGCGAGCGAGGTCGTGCAGGGGCATCCGGTACTGATCGACAAGATGCCGATCAACTATCTCTACTGTGGAATGATCGCCACCGCGTTGCCCAAGGCCCGCATCGTCCATCTGGTGCGCGACCCGCTCGACACCTGCTACGCCATGTACAAGACGTTGTTCTACAACGCCTATCCGTTTTCGTACAGGCTCGACGAGATTGCCGAGTACTACCTCGCATACCGGCAGACCATGCAGCACTGGCACACCGTGCTGCCCGGACAGATTCTGGATGTGCGCTACGAGGACCTGGTGCGCGAAACCGACAGTCAGATGGCACGCGTGCTCCAGTGGTGCGGGCTCGCGCCGGGCGAGGCACGTCCCGAACTGGACGAGGTGGCGTTTGTTACCGCAAGCGCGGCGCAGGTGCGCGGAGATGTGCATCAACGGTCGGTGCACGGCTCTCGTCGGCACCTGTCCGGGCTCGGTGTGTTGGTCGATCGGCTACGGGGGGGCGGCGTCGAGCTGGCGGATTTGAAAGAATCTGGCTGAGCCCGCGATGGAAAAGCGAGCTGCAGCAGACTACTTGTTGGTCCAGGGCGCAGGCCGGACCAGCGCACCTTTCTGGGGAATCTGTGCACCGCTGAGGCGCATGATTTAACGGGGCTTTAATTTCCCTCAACATCGTCTTAACATCGGGTTGGCAACTTTTTTGGGCGCCTATTCGCCCTCGTTAGCCAATGTGGCCTGCGCTTTTTGGGCGCTCGCCAACGTCGTCGCAGTGGTTCCGCACCTGTGCCTCCCCAGAGCCAGGTCTTGCCCTGCGCTATCCGTTCGGACTGTCGGAGAGAGAGATGAGATTGAAGACCAGCAAACTGCGTGACGCGATCAGGGTATCGCTCACGGTTGGCGCCGCTGCACTGGCTTTTACAGGTGCCGCGATGGCGCAAGACGCGCCATCGGCTGATGCAAAGACGCTGGATACGATTACGGTCAGTCCTACTGGCACGCGTATCAAGAGCCAGACAATGACTGCCTCCAGCCCGGTGGCGGAAATCAACAAGGAAGAATTCCAGTACACCGGCTCGACCAAGGTCGAAGATCTGATCAATCAGTATCCGCAGCTTGCAGCGTCGTTCGACAATTTTTCCAATAACGGTTCCTTGGGCTATGCAACGGTCGACCTGCGCGGGCTGGGCGCGCAGCGCACACTGACCCTCGTCAATGGCCGGCGTATTCCCAAAGGCATCGGCGAAAGTCCGGATATCAGCATCATTCCTGCAGCGTTGGTGCGCCGCGTGGACGTCCTGACCGGCGGTGCGTCTGCGGTGTACGGCTCGGACGCCGTTGCTGGCGTGGTCAACTTCGTGCTGGATGACGAGTTCGAAGGCGTCAACGTGGACATTGGCTACAACGCCTATCAGCACGACAACGGCAACAAGCTGATGCGCGGGTTGATGGATGAGGCCGGCTACGATTATCCCACCGGCAATTCCGGTTTTGACGGCATCTCCCGCAATGTCGACCTCGCCATCGGCGGCAGCTTCGGCGAGTCCGGTCATGCCACGGCGTGGGCGACCTGGCGCGAGAATGATCCATTGCTGCAGGGGCAGCGCGATTACTCCGCCTGTGCGTTGAGTACGGCAGGCACCGCCTGCGGTGGCTCGGCCACTGCCGACCCGGCCAACTTCTACGTCGTGGCCCCATCGGCCGGCGCTTTCTACGTGCAACCTTCCGCAGGCGGCACCTGGTCGCAGGTGGCATCGCCGAATCTGTACAACTTTGCACCGTTGAACTATTACCAGCGGCCGGACACGCGCTACACCGCCGGTACCAACATCAAGTACGAGGTCAACGAGCACTTCAAGCCCTACCTCGAAACCTTGTTCGTCAACCGCAAGAGCTCGACCCAGATCGCGCCGTCGGGCGCATTCTTTACCGATCTCAACGTCAACTGTGCAACCTCGGTGATCGGTAGCCTGTGTAACGATGTGGGCATCACCGACGACGAGTTCACTGTCTATGTGGCCAAGCGCAACGTAGAAGGTGGCCCGCGCATCACCGACTCAGATACCAACAGCTTCAGCATCACTACCGGTGCCCAAGGCGACATCAACGACAATTGGTCCTACGACGCCTCGTTCACCTACAACCGCAGCACCACCAAATCGGAGAACCGGAACGACTTCGTCACCACCCGTGTGCGCGACGCGTTGCTGGGCTGCCAGCCGGGTTCGTTCGATGGCTGCGTTCCCTACAGCGTCTGGAACGATAGCGTGACCGCTGCGGAAGCGGAGGCGCTGCAGGGCGTGGGTATCGTCAATTACGAAACCTCGATGCGCGTGTTCAATGCCTATGTGACGGGCAACTTCGGTTACAGCCTCCCGTGGGCCGGCGATAACCCGATCAGCGTCGTGGGTGGTGTGGAAACCCGTAACGAGACCTTCAGGCGCATTGCCGACAGCAATATGCAGATCGGCAACTTCACCGGCCTGGGTGGTCCTACCTCCAATGTTTCTGGCGATATCGGCGTCAAGGAGCTGTTCCTGGAAGGTGCCGTACCCCTGCTGGCCAACGTAGGTAGCCTGGATCATCTCGACATGCAGCTCGGCTACCGTTACTCCGATTACGATATTTCTGGCGGTGTGAGTACCTACAAGGCCGGTCTGGGCGCGACATTCGTGGATGGCAAATACCATCTGCGTGCAGGGTGGAACCGTGCGATCCGCGCTCCCAACGTGACCGAGCTGTACAACGAAAATACGATCAACCTGTGGAGTGGTAGCGACCCCTGCGCCGGTGCCAATCCGGTCTTCACCCAGGCCCAGTGCGCCAATACGGGCGTGACGGCAGCGCAGTACGGTCGCGTTGCAGCCAACCCGGCCGGCCAGTACAACGAGATCGGCGGCGGCAATACGGCGTTGCAGCCGGAAACGGCCAATACCTGGACCGTCGGTTTCGCTGCCAGTCCGGTCAAGGGCCTGGACCTGAGCGTGGACTACTACGACATCAAGATCGACGATGCCATCCGCGCCATCGGCTCGTCCAATATCCTGACCGCCTGCGGTGTGACCGGTAACGCGGACCTGTGCAGCCGCATTCGTCGTAATGCCACGACAGGCGATCTGTTCCGCGGCAGCGACGCGGACGTCTCGGGTCTGATCTTCAATTCCCAGGACAATTTCGGCTCGTTGCACTTCCAGGGTATCGATCTGACCGCATCGTATGCATGGAGCATCGGGCCGGGGCGCCTGACCGCTTCGATGATGGGTAGTTATGCCATCAAGCAGGAATACGAGCCGGTTCCGGGCGTGCAGGAAGTGACCTACGACTGCGCAGGCGTGGTCAACGTGGCATGCAACAGTGCCGAGTGGCGGCATGTGCTGAGCACGCGCTACAGTTTCGACCGGTACACCGTTGGTTTGCGCTGGCGCTACATCGGCGAGCTGGACTACCAGAACACCGACGGCACCCGCGGCACCACCGACGTGCGCCTGGTGAACCAGGACAACAAGGTGTCGGCCTACAACTACTTCGATCTTTCCGGTTCGGTGCAGTTGGGCGATTACGTGACATGGACCCTGGGCATCAACAATATCGCCGACAAGGAACCGCCCTTGGTGGGTGGCAGCCTGACCTTCAACGGCAATTCGCTGGGTGGTTACGACCAGGCCGGGCGTTACTTCTTCACCAGTGTGGGTCTGCGTTTCTAAGCCGCATGGCCAGTAGGTAAAAAAGAACGGCGGGCTTGGCTCGCCGTTCTTTTGTGTAGTGCGTCTGCATCGATGCCATCGACACGCAGCTGCGGTGCGAACGGATCAAGGCTGACTTCAATGCATCGCCAGCCCTCCCGCGCGCGTCGGTGGCGCCTTACGCCACCGGCTGGCGCAACACCGGCGAGTCCCAGCCCGGGCGCGGGGCAAAACGTTCGCCGTAGCGGGCATGCAGTGCCTGCAGGCGTGCGAGCAGGGCATCGGCGCCGACACAGCGGATGTGCTGGATCGGGCCGCCGCGGAACGGGGCGAAGCCGGTGCCGAAGATCACGCCGGCATCGAGCAGGTCCGCATCGGCCACCACGCCATCATGCAGGCAGGCCACCGCTTCGTTGAGTAGCGGCAGGATCAGGCGGTCTTCCAGATCGGCCGGCACTTCATAGCCGCTGGCCACCTCCGGTTTGACCGCGCGGCCGTGTTCCCACTTGTACAGGCCCTGGCCGTCCTTCTTGCCGCGCTTGCCGGCTTCCACGGTCGCCAGCGCGGCTGGAATCGGCAGATGCAGGAACGGCGCCAGCTCGGCGCCGACGCCGGCCGCCACGTCCAGGCCCACGGTGTCGATCAGCTCGATCGGCCCCATCGGCATGCCGAACTTGACCGCGGTCTTGTCCAATACCGGTCCCGGGATGCCCTCGGCATAGGCAGTGGCCGCTTCGAGCAGATACGGAAACAGCACGCGGTTGACCAGGAAGCCCGGGGTGCCCGCCACCGGCACCGGGAACTTGTCCAGCGCCTTGCAGAACGCCGCCAGGCGCGCCACGTTGGCCGGATCCAGCCCGTCGTGCTGCACGATCTCCACCAGCGGCATCATCGCCACCGGGTTGAAGTAATGCAGGCCGGCGAACTGCGCCGGGCGCTGGATATGACCACGCAACTCGGTCAGAGGAATCGAAGAAGTATTGGTCGTCAGCAATGCATCGGGCTTGAGCTGCGGCTCGATCGACTGGTACAGCTCGCGCTTGGCCTGCGGATTCTCGATGATCGCCTCGATCACCAGGTCTGCCTGCGCCACCCCGGCACCGGCCAGATCGCCACGCAGGCGCGCCGCCACCACCGGGCGCTTGGCCTCGTCCTTGACCCGCTTGGCGAACAGCTCGCCGCCACGGCCCAGCGCGGTGTCGATGAAGCGCTGCTCGCGATCCTGCAGGGTGACCTCCAAGCCCTTGTAGGCGGCCCACGCCGCGATGTCGCCGCCCATCACGCCGGCGCCGATCACATGCACATGGCGGATCGGTGTGGCCGCCGCGCCGCCGGCCTCCTTGCCGCCCAGCGCCTTCAATCGCTCGGTGAGGAAGAAGATGCGGATCAGGTTGCGGGCGGCCGGGGTGCTGGCGAGCTTGACCACCGCCTTGCGCTCGGCAGCCAGGCGCGCCTGGATGCCGCTGCCGCCGGCCCGTTCCCAGACGTCGATCAACGCGTACGGCGCCGGGTAATGCTCCTTGCGCGCCTTGCGCGCGACCTGCTTGCGCATCTGCGGCGCCAGCAGCTTGCGCGCGAGCAGGGTGTTGGTGGCCCAGGCGGTGGCGCGTTGCTTGAGCGGACGCGTGGTGCCGGCCAGTGCCAGGGCAGCGGCCACGTCGACCAGCACGGCCGGTGCCGCGACCTTGTCCACCAGGCCCATGGCACGCGCGGCCTTGGCCGACACGCTGCGGCCAGTCAGCATCAGGTCCATCGCCGCAGGTGCGCCGATCAGGCGCGGCAAGCGGGCGCTGCCGCCCCAGCCGGGAAAGATGCCAAGCTTGGTTTCCGGCAGGCCGATGCGGGTGCTGCCGTCATCGGAGGCCACCCGGTAACGGCAGGCCAGCGCGATTTCGGTACCGCCGCCCATGCAGAAGCCGTGGATGGCCGCCACCGTGGGGCAGGGCAGTTCGGCCAGCTTCTGGAACACCTGCTGGCCGCGATGGATCGCATCGTTGACCGTGCCCTTGCGGTCGAAATCCTGGAATTCCTTGAGGTCGGCACCGGCAATGAAGCCGTTGGCCTTGGCCGAGCGCAGCACCACGCCCTTGGGCGGGTCCAGCGCCAGCCGTTCCACCAGTGCGCCCAGTTCGAGCAGCACCTCCTGCGAAAATGCGTTGACCGCTGCGCCCTGGCGATCAATGCTGAGCACGAGCACGCCGTCCTCGCGCAGGTCGGCCTGCCAGTGGCTGAATCGGAGCCCGTCGAAACCTGGAAGCATGCGGTTGGCCGTCCGGCGATATAAGGAAAGGCCGTTATCATCCAGAGGTTGTTTCCTTCACGTCAAATACCCATCCCTGTCGACAGGCACGGCGCGCGCGTTTGCGAGGTGCCGCTGGCTGCGCATCGGTACCGCCAGCCTGATGCGTGACGATCGTAGGGATCGGTATGAACTTTTCTCTTCAACGGCGGTCTCATTGCCCGACTTCGGTGGGCTGACAGGAGTGCGGCCCAGCATGGCCGAAGTCGATACACCTCAGGAGCTGGACCTTGAACTGGTCCGGCGTGTGCAGCGCGGCGAAAGCGCGGCGTTCGATGTGCTGGTGCGCAAGTACCAGCATCGGATCGTTGCCCTGATCGGGCGCTACATCGCCGACTGGAGCGAATGCCAGGATGTGGCCCAGGACACGTTCGTGCGCGCGTACCGCGCCATCAACAGTTTCCGCGGCGACTCCCAGTTCTATACGTGGCTGCACCGCATTGCCGTCAACACTGCCAAGAACCATCTGGTTGCGCACAACCGCCGGCCGCCCACCGACGACATCGAGATCAGCGATGCCGAGCAGTTCGATGGGGCTACCCGGTTGCGCGATACCGATACCCCGGAGCGTGAACTGATGCGACAGGAGCTGGAACAAACGGTGATGCGCGCGGTCCAAGCCCTGCCGGAAGAACTTCGGTCGGCCATCACCCTGCGCGAGGTGGAAGGCCTGAGTTACGAGGAAATCGCGCGAAAGATGGATTGCCCGATCGGAACGGTGCGCTCGCGCATCTTCCGGGCGCGCGAGGCCATCGACATCGAGCTGCGGCCTCTGCTGGAGACCGAAAGCGCCACCCGTGAGCGACACCGTGTATGAGCCATAACCCCGACATGTCCACTACCGACAAGTTCGAGCTTCACTATCGCCAGCAGCTGTCTGCGCTGGTCGATGGCGAATTGAGCGCAGACGAGTCGCGCTTCCTGTTGCGCCGGCTGGCCCACGACGACGAGCTGGCCGGTTGCCACGAGCGCTGGCAGCTATGCGGCGATGTACTGCGCGGCGCGGCCAGTGCGCCGGCCCCGCTGGATTTCGCGGCGCGGGTCCGCAGCGCGATTGCCGATGCGCGCGCACCCTTGCCGCAGCCGGCGCCGCGCGCGGCCGCACGCTGGCGGTGGGGCGGCGGCGCGGCGATTGCCGCCTCGGTCGCGGCGATCGCCATGTTCCTGGCGCGCGAGCGCCTGCCGGATCCGGCCCCGCCAGTCACCGAGGTGCCGGTGTATGCCACTGTTGCCGAGGTGCCCGCCGCAGCAGCCCGGCCAGCGGTGGCGCCCAAGGCGCCTGCAGCTCCAGGTCCGGCCAATCCCGGCGATGGCGGGGCACTGGTCGCAGCGGTCCCGGCCGCTGCGCTGGCCTCCACGCGTCGCGGTGCCGCCACCCGCAATCAGCAGGTCGCACGCAGCGCGGCGGCGCGCCAGCAGCAGGCACCGGTGCAGATGGTCGCTGCCGCTCCCCCGGCCGCGGCGAGCCCGGCGGTGTCGTCCAACCCGTTCACGCACCCGGATACCACCTTGCAGGCGCGTCCCTGGCCGCGCGCGGCACTGTCTGGCGTTGGCGACAGTCCGCTCAATGCCAGTTTCAGCCAGAGCCGCCAGGGCCCGGCGTTCTATCCGTTCGAACCAGCGCCGCAGGCGGCCCGGGCTCCCGCACCGAGCCCGTCGTCGTCGGCGCAGGGCCCGCAACACTGATCTGACGGCCGATCTTCATCCATTCGGCGCCCTCCCTCCCGTTACCTTGTCGGACCCGTGTCGCTGCACGGGTTCCGGTTCCTGTCGCCCTGCCATCGGAGGCAACTCGATGAATCACCGCATCCGTACCCAGATGTTCGGCCTGCTCGCCATGACCCTGCCGCTGGCCGCCTGTGCCCAGCAAACCGCACCCGCGCCAGCGTCCAAGGCCAGCGCCCCGATCGCTGCCAATCGCAGCACCACCCCGGCGCCGCAGCTGGTGGCGGGCTTGCCGGATTTCACCAATCTGGTCGAGCAGGTCGGCCCGGGCGTGGTCAATATCGAAACCACCATCACCCGCAAGGATGCGATGGCGCGTTCGGCGCGTGGCGGGCGCGGTGGTCAGGGCGGCATGCCCGACGACGAGCAGATGCCGGAGTTCTTCAAGCGCTTCTTCGGGCCGGATTTCCAGATGCCGGGCGGTCCGCGGCAGGGGCCGGGTGGTGGCGATGACGATGGCGGCATTGCCGGCAAGTCGATGGGCTCGGGCTTCATCATTTCCGCCGATGGGTATGTGTTGACCAATCATCACGTGGTCGACGGCGCCAGCGAAGTCACCGTCAAGCTGACCGACCGCCGCGAGTTCAAGGCCAAGGTGGTTGGCAGCGACGAGCAGTACGACGTGGCGTTGCTCAAGATCGACGCCAAGGGCCTGCCCACCGTGCGCCTGGGCGATTCCAATACGCTCAAGCCGGGCCAGTGGGTGGTGGCGATCGGCTCGCCGTTCGGCCTGGACCACTCGGTCACTGCCGGCATCGTCAGTGCCACCGGCCGCAGCAATCCGTATGCGGATCAGCGCTACGTGCCCTTCATCCAGACCGACGTGGCGATCAACCAGGGCAACTCCGGCGGCCCGCTGCTCAACACCCGCGGCGAAGTGGTCGGCATCAACTCGCAGATCTTCTCCGCGTCGGGCGGCTACATGGGGATCAGCTTTGCGATCCCGATCGACCTGGCCTTCAGTGCCGCCGAGCAGATCAAGGCCACCGGCCGGGTCAGTCGCGGCATGCTGGGCGTGGCGGTGGGTCCGATCGATTCGTTGAAGGCGCAGGGCCTGGGCCTGCCGGATAGCCGTGGCGCGCTGGTCAACGATATCCCGGCCGGTAGCCCGGCTGGCAAGGCCGGTGTCGAAGTGGGTGATGTGATCCGCGCGGTCAACGGCAAGCCGATCGAGGTGGCCAGCGATCTGCCGCCAATGATTGGCTTGATGGCACCGGGCACCAAGGTCAACCTGGATGTACTGCGCGACGGCAAGCCGCGCCAGATCAGCGTGACCCTGGCGCCGTTGCAGGACGGCAGCGAGAGCGCTGCACCGCGCACCGCCGCCGAGGATGCCAAGCCGGAGGCTCCGGCCAGCGTGGCTTTGCTCGGCCTGCAGGTGGCCGACCTGACGGCCGCCGAACGCAGTCGCCTGGGCGTGGAAGCAGGCGAGGGCGTGCGGATTGCCGCAGTCACCGGCGCTGCTGCGCGCAGCACCCAGCCACCGCTGTCGCCAGGCCTGATCATCGCCCGCGTCGGCCGCACCAAGGTCGGCAGCGTCGCCGAGCTCAACCGGGCCCTGTCCAGCTACAAGAAGGGCGATGTGGTCATGCTGCTGGTCACCGACGGCAAGGCGACCAGCTACGTGGCCCTGAAGGCCGGCGGCTAACGCGGGGAATGGAGAATCGGGAATCGGGAATGGGCAAGAGCGGGTCCGCGAGCGATGGCCCGCCTAGCTTTTCCGATTCCCCACTCCCGATTCCCAATTCCCGGCCCCAAGGGGGCCCGGCATGCGATAATGCCGCGTTACCCTGACGACGGCACCGCCGGCGCCCACCTCAATGTCCTCTGATTCAATGCGGAACATCCGCAATTTCTCCATCATTGCCCATGTCGACCACGGTAAATCCACCCTGGCCGACCGGATCATCCAGCTGTGTGGCGGCTTGCAGGCGCGCGAGATGGAGGCCCAGGTGCTGGACTCCAACCCGATCGAGCGCGAACGCGGCATCACCATCAAGGCGCAGTCGG
Organism: Xanthomonas campestris pv. badrii; assembly: GCF_012848175.1. Lineage (NCBI taxonomy): Bacteria > Pseudomonadati > Pseudomonadota > Gammaproteobacteria > Lysobacterales > Lysobacteraceae > Xanthomonas > Xanthomonas campestris. The sequence continues at coordinate 1,174,933 of NZ_CP051651.1, forward strand.
TGTCCCTGCCGTACACGGCCAAGGACGGGCAGACCTACCACCTGAACTTCATCGACACCCCCGGGCATGTGGACTTCTCCTATGAAGTCAGCCGCTCGCTGGCCGCCTGCGAGGGCGCGTTGCTGGTGGTGGATGCGGCGCAGGGCGTGGAAGCGCAGTCGGTGGCCAACTGCTACACGGCAGTGGAGCAGGGCCTGGAAGTGGTGCCGGTGCTCAACAAGATCGACCTGCCCACCGCCGATGTCGACCGCGCCAAGGCCGAGATCGAAGCGGTGATCGGCATCGATGCCGAAGACGCGGTGGCGGTGAGCGCCAAGACCGGTCTGAACATCGATCTGGTGCTGGAGGCGATCGTGCATCGCATCCCACCACCGACCCCGCGCGATACCGACAAGCTGCAGGCGCTGATCATCGATTCCTGGTTCGACAACTACCTGGGCGTGGTCTCGCTGGTGCGTGTGATGCAGGGCGAGATCAAGCCAGGCAGCAAGATCCTGGTGATGTCCACCGGCCGCACCCATCTGGTGGACAAGGTCGGCGTGTTCACGCCCAAACGCAAGGAACTGGCCGCACTGGGCGCCGGCGAAGTGGGTTGGATCAATGCCTCGATCAAGGACGTGCACGGTGCGCCGGTCGGCGACACCCTGACCCTGGCCGGCGATCCTGCTCCGCATGCCTTGCCCGGCTTCCAGGAAATGCAGCCGCGCGTGTTCGCCGGCCTGTTTCCGGTCGATGCCGAGGACTATCCGGACCTGCGCGAAGCGCTCGACAAGCTGCGTCTGAACGACGCCGCGCTGCGCTTCGAGCCGGAAAGTTCCGAGGCGATGGGCTTTGGCTTCCGCTGCGGCTTTTTGGGCATGCTGCACATGGAAATCGTGCAGGAGCGCCTGGAACGCGAATACAACCTGGACCTGATCAGCACCGCGCCAACCGTGGTGTACGAAGTGCTCAAGACCGATGGCTCGGTCATCAACATGGACAACCCGGCCAAGTTGCCGCAGTTGAACCTGGTCGATGAGATCCGCGAGCCGATCATTCGCGCCAACGTCCTCACTCCCGAGGAGTACATCGGCAACATCATCAAGCTGTGCGAGGAAAAGCGCGGCACCCAGATCGGCATCAATTACCTGGGCAGCCAGGTGCAGATCAGCTACGAGCTGCCGATGGCCGAGGTGGTGCTGGATTTCTTCGACAAGCTCAAGTCGGTCAGCCGTGGCTATGCCTCGCTGGATTACCACTTCGTGCGGTTCGATGCCGGCCCGTTCGTGCGCGTGGACGTGCTGATCAACGGCGACAAGGTCGATGCGCTGTCGCTGATCGTGCACCGCAGCCACGCCGACCGGCGCGGCCGCGAACTGTGCGAAAAGATGAAGGACCTGATCCCGCGGCAGATGTTCGATGTGGCGATCCAGGCGGCGATCGGCTCGCAGATCATCTCGCGCTCCACGGTCAAGGCGATGCGCAAGAACGTGTTGGCCAAGTGCTATGGTGGCGACGTTTCGCGCAAGAAAAAGCTGCTGGAAAAGCAGAAGGAAGGCAAGAAGCGCATGAAGCAGGTCGGCCGCGTGGAGATTCCGCAGGAAGCCTTCCTGGCTGTCTTGCAGATGGATAAGTAGCTGGGAATGGTGAATCGGGAATCGGGAATCGTAAGAGCGCGAGTGCTCCTGCTGTTCCGATTCCCCATTCTCGATTCTCGATTCCCTTTCCGAAAGGAACATCAATGAAATGGTTTGAAATCGTCCTGGTTGTGCTGACCCTGGGCAGCGGCTTCATCTGGTTGCTGGACAAGCTGTTCCTGGCCAAGCGCCGGGCCGCACGCGCCGGGTTGCTGGACAGCGAGCCGGCGATCATCGACTACTCGCGCGCCTTCTTCCCGGTGCTGGCGGTGGTGCTGATCCTGCGCAGCTTCGTGGCCGAGCCGTACAAGATTCCGTCCAGCTCGATGATGCCCAACCTGCTGATCGGCGACTTCATCCTGGTCAACAAGTTCGCCTACGGTTTCCGCCTGCCGATCACCAATACCAAGTTCATCCCCACCGGCGAGCCCAAGCGCGGCGACGTGGTGGTGTTCAAGCCGCCGCATGCGCCGGACCAGAACTGGATCAAGCGGGTGGTGGGCCTGCCGGGCGACAAGATCGGCTTCCATGGCGATACGCTGTACATCAACGACAAGCCCATGCGTTACACGGTCAAGGGCGAGTACATCGGCAAGGGCAAGGGCGCCGAGATGACCGGCACCACGCTGCTGGTGGAAGACCTGCCTGGCCGCACCCACACCGTGCTGGAGTGGGTGGACCGCAACATGCCGGCAGGCCAGGGTGACTGGACGGTGCCGGCAGACAGCTATTTCGTGATGGGGGACAATCGCGACAACAGCGAGGACAGCCGGTTCTGGACCCAGACGCACTTTCTGCCGGAAGCCAATCTGCGCGGCAAGGCGTTCTTGATCTGGCTCAATTGCGAAGGGTGGTTCTGCAAGGGGAGTTTCGATCCATCGCGGATCGGGACTGGAATCCAGTAAATGCACGCACGGCGTGCCAGGGGAAGCACAATGAAGCGCAAGCAAAGCGGTATGACGTTGACGTCGTTCGTGGTGGTGCTGGCGGTGGTGGGGTTCGGCCTGTACATCGGGATGAAGCTGTTTCCGATGTACCAGGAGTATTACTCCGTGCGCACGGCGATGAAGGGTCTGGCCAATGAGCCGGGCAGTGCCAACATGGACCCGTCCAAGTTGCAGGACCTGTTCTTTCGTCGCCTGTACATCAACTACTCGGAAAACGTCAAAAAAGAAGACGTGAAGTTCGAGCGGGTGGATGGCGGTTGGCGGATGAAGGTCAACTACGAAGTGCGTCGCGAACTGATCGGTAATCTGGATATCGTGGGCAAGTTCGACACCTCCGAGGACATGAAAGGGCGCAGTGTCGAATAGGACCTTCCAGCGCGGTGATCCGATCGGGCATGCGTTCGCCGATCCGGATCTGCTCGCCCAGGCGCTGCGCCATCGCAGCGCCGGGACGCCGCACAACGAGCGGCTGGAATTCCTCGGCGACGGCATCGTCAACCTGCTGATCGCCGAGGCGCTGTATCAGCGCTGGCCCAAGGCCGACGAAGGCGCATTGACCCGTGCGCGCGCCGAGCTGGTGCGCGAAGGCGCGCTGGCGGTGATCGGGCGTACGCTCAACCTGGGCGAGCGGCTGACGCTGGGGCCGGGCGAACTGAAATCCGGAGGACATCGGCGCGATTCGATCCTGGCCGATGCGGTCGAGGCGATCGTCGCGGCCATCTATCTGGACTGCGGTTTCGAGCGCTGCCGCGCGGTGGTGCTGCCGTGGTTCGAGCCCTCGCTGGCGGCATTGCCGGTCGGCAAGGCGGAAAAAGATCCCAAGACCCGGCTGCAGGAATGGCTGCAGGCGCGGCAGCTGCCATTGCCCACTTACGCGCTGATCAGCGAAAGCGGCGACGAGCACGCCAAGCAGTTCCATGTCGCCTGCATCCTGGAGCAGCCCGTCGCCCGCGCCGAAGGCCAGGGCACGTCGCGCCGTCTTGCCGAGCAGCAGGCGGCGGCTACCGTCATCGCACAACTGGATGTCAACACGTGAGCGAAACCACTCCCCACCGTAGCGGCAGCGTTGCCGTGATCGGCCGGCCGAATGTCGGCAAATCCACCCTGACCAACGCCTTGGTGGGCGCCAAGGTCAGCATCGTGTCCAACCGGCCGCAGACCACCCGGCATCGCTTGCTGGGCATCGCCACCTTCCCCGAAGGACAGCTGATGCTGGTCGACACGCCCGGGCTGCACCGCGAGCAGAAGCGCGCGATGAACCGGGTGATGAACCGTGCCGCACGCGGCTCGCTCGAAGGCGTGGATGCCGCCGTGCTGGTGATCGAGGCCGGCCGCTGGGACGAAGAAGACACCCTTGCCTTCCGCGTGCTCAGCGATGCCAACGTGCCGGTGGTGCTGGTCGTCAACAAGGTGGACCGGCTCAAGGACAAGACCGCATTGTTCCCGTTCCTGGCCCAGGTCAGCGAAGGGCGCACCTTCGCGGCGGTGCATCCGGTCTCCGCGCTCAAGCGCAAGGGCCTGGAAGCCCTGGTGAGCGATCTGCTCAAGCTGGTGCCCGAAGCCGAGGCGATGTTCGGCGAGGACGAAATCACCGACCGCAGCCAGCGTTTCCTGGCCGGCGAGCTGGTGCGCGAGCAGCTGATGCGTCAGCTCGGCGAAGAATTGCCGTATGCCACCACCGTGGAGATCGAACGTTTCGCCGAGGACGGCGCGCTGCTGCGCATCGGCGCGGTGATCTGGGTCGAGCGCGAAGGCCAGAAGGCGATCGTGATCGGCAAGGGCGGTACCCGCCTGAAGGAAATCGGCGGCAAGGCGCGTCTGCAGATGGAGCGGCTGTTCGGTGCAAAGGTGTTCCTGGAAACCTGGGTGCGCGTGCGCGAGGGCTGGTCGGACGATGAGGCCGCGTTGAAGGCGTTCGGATACGAATGAAGCCGGGACCGGGGACCCGGGACCCGGGACCCGGGAAGAGCGCCGAACCGGTCATCCGGGGCGGATGGAAAATCGCGATGTGGGGCGTCTGCGGTCCTGCCAGCCTGGCGCGCGGATCTGACGGCGGCTTGCATTTTCAGCGGCGTTGCAAGCGATTGCTTGTGCTGGCTTTTCCCGGGTCCCGGGTCCCGGGTCCCCGGTCCCGGCTTTCCCTCCCATGCTGATCGAGCACGAACGCGGCTTCGTCCTGCATGTGCGGGCCTGGCGCGAGACCAGCGTGCTGGTGGAAGTGCTGACCGAGCAGCACGGGCGGGTCGGGTTGCTGGCGCGTGGCGTGCAGGGCCCGCGCAAGCAGGCGCTGCGTGCGGCGCTGCAGCCGTTGCAACTGATCCAGTTCACGGCCGTGCAACGTGGCGAACTTGCACAGCTGCGTCAGGCCGAAGCGCTGGACACTGCCCCGCGACTGGTCGGCGAACGCATGCTGGCCGGTTTCTATATCAGCGAGCTGTTGCTGCGCCTGGCCCCTCGTAATGATTCGGTGCCGGAACTCTACGCGTGCTATGCGCAGGCGCGTGCGCATCTGGCGTCGGAGGTGTCGCTGGCGTGGGGGCTGCGCCGGTTCGAGCGCGATGTGCTGGAGGGGCTGGGGTTTGCCTTCGATCTGCAGCACGACAGCGACGGACAACCGATCGACCCGGCGGCGCGCTATCGGCTCGACCCGCAGGAGGGCGCCATGCGGATATTGAGCGAACGTCTGGCGCAGGATCGGCGCGAAACCGTGACGGGTGCGGCGCTGTTGGCCCTGGGGGAGGACCGCATGCCGGCCACCGAGGACATGCCCGGCCTGCGTCGCAGCCTGCGCAGCGTGCTGCTGCATCATCTGAACGGGCGCGGCCTGAAATCCTGGGAAATGCTGGAGGATCTGGCGCGGCGGCGCTGAGCGGCACGCCCCGGCCAAAGCGCAGTGTGATGTGTCACTCAACCTATCGCGTCTGGATTCTATCGACAGCCAGCCCATCACCCATGGGCGGCGCCGACGACGCTACCTCCGGCTCAGTGCAATAACGCGGCCACCGCCGCATGGAACTGGGTCTGCGCAGTGCGTGACTGCGGATCGCCACGTAACAGGCGTACCGCTCCAGCAAGCCGCGCGGCGCCGACGAATCCGCAGCTGGCCTGCAGCCGGTGCAGGTGACTGCGCAGGGCCTGCTCGTCGCTGATGTTCAGCGCCGATGTCACTGCGTCGCGGGTGCCCGGCAATTCCGCCAGGAACAACTCGCGCAGCGCGTTGAGGTGATGCTGCTGACCATTGAGCGCGCTCAGTGCCGCGGCCTCGTCCCAGTCGCTGGCGGCGATGTCCACCACCCCGACCGGTGCCACGCTGTAGCGGCCGCGCGCCAGACCACGGCGCACTGCCTGTAGCAGGCGTTCGGTGGTCAGCGGCTTGACCAGCATTTCCAGGAAGCCATCGGACTGCAGGCCTTGCTGCATCGCCATGGTGCCGTCGGCGGTGTGCGCCAGCGCGGGGACGTCCGGGTGCAGCAGGCGTAACGCACGCAGCAGGCCGCTGCCGGTGCCATCGGGCAGATTGACGTCGATCAGCCAAAGATCGTGGCGACGTTCGCGCGCGCGGTCCAGCGCCGAGGACAACGAATCGGCCCAATCCACCTGGGCCGGGAGGCCTTCCAGTGCAGCCTGCAGGAAGCCACGGCTGATCGGGTCGTCCTCCACCAATAGTAAGCGTGGATGGGGTTCCTGACGTGTCGCCATATTCATGCTGCCTCCTTGTCAGCGGTGCCGCGGCCTGAGCTGCCGCGCGCAGGTGAAGTTTGCCTGTGTTTGGGTGGCGCGACAATTGCCGTGCCGCGTGGAGCGGCCTCCGTCGATCGCATCTGCGACAATACGCACCCTTTTTGCCCGCAGCCTGTCGCCACGTGGCCAGAACCCGCAATCGCCTCGACCGTACTCCTTTCCAGACCGCCATCACCGACCTCAGCCACGACGGCCGTGGCGTGGCCCGTCGCGATGGCGAGGGCGGCAAGGTCACCTTCATCAGCGGCGCCCTGCCGGGTGAGCTGGTACGTGCCGAGCCCACCGCGCGCAGCCGCCATTTCGACGAAGCCAGGACGGTCGAGGTCCTGGAAGCCTCGCCGCAGCGGGTGGCCCCGCGGTGCCCGCACTTCGGCGTCTGCGCCGGTTGTGTGCTGCAGCACCTGGAAGAATCGCAGCAGATCGTGGCCAAGCAGCGGGTGCTCACCGACAACCTCGAACGGATCGGGCATGCCACTCCGCAGACCGTATTGCCTGCCCTGGTCGGCGACAGCTGGGGGTACCGGCGCAAGGGGCGGTTTTCGGTCCGGCGGGTGGAGAAGAAGGACAAGACCCTGGTCGGCTTCCGCGAGCTGGACCCGCGTTTCGTGGCCGACCTGTCGGTGTGCTACACGGTGATTCCGCAGATCGGCGAGAGGATTCCGTTGCTGGCGGCGCTGATCGAAGGCATGGACGGCAAGCGCGACATCCCGCAGATCGAGTTCATCGCCGGCGACGCGGCAGTGGCGCTGACCATCCGCCATATGCAGCCGCTCAGCGAGCGCGATCAGCAGGCCTGGGTGGAGTTTGCACAGGCGCACGGCTTTGCGATCTTCCTGCAGCCCGGCGGCGTGGACAGCGTGCATCCGCTGTGGCCACGCGAGGTGCCGTTGTCGTTCCGCCTGCCGCAATGGGATGTCGAGCTGGCGTTCCGGCCGCTGGACTTCATCCAGGTCAATGCCTCGCTCAACCAGAAGATGATTGCGCATGCGCTGGCGCTGCTGGATGCCACGGCCGAAGACCGGGTGCTGGACCTGTTCTGCGGCCTGGGTAACTTCACCCTGCCGCTGGCGCGGACGGTGCGCGAAGTGGTGGGCGTGGAAGGCGATGCCGGGCTGGTGGCGCGCGCCAGGGAAAATGCGCAGCGCAATGGCCTGGCCAACGCGCAGTTCTACGCCGCCGATCTCACCCAGGACCAACGCAATGCGCCATGGATGAAGCAGGGCTTCGACAAGCTGCTGCTCGATCCGCCGCGCTCCGGCGCACTGGAAGTGCTGCAACAGCTGCCATTGAAGCGCTTCCAGCGCATCGTCTACGTCAGCTGCCACCCCGGCTCACTGGCACGCGACGCCGGCTATCTGGTCAACGAACAAGGCTTCACCCTGGTGTCGGCAGGGGCGATGGACATGTTCCCGCATACCGCGCATGTGGAGAGTATTGCGGTGTTTGAGAAGCGGTGAATCGGAAGTAGGGAATAGGGAATCGTAACGGCGAACGGCTTATGCTTTTGCCATTCCCGACTCTCGATTCCCTATTCCCATGCCCCTAGAAATCGAACGCAAGTTTCTCGTCACCGGCGATGGGTGGCGTGCTGCCGCGCATGCGGTGATCCCGATGGCGCAGGGCTACATCAATGACCAGGCGGCGTTGCGTAGCGGGGCGCAGCATGCGTCGGTGCGTGTGCGTGTGCAGGGCGAGGGCGCGTTCTTGAATCTGAAGTCGCGTGAGGTGGGGCATACCCGGCAGGAGTTCGAGTACCCGATCCCCGTCGCCGATGCGCGCGCGCTGTTGGACCTGTGCGTGGGCGGGCTGATCGACAAGCGCCGGCACCTGGTCGAGTACCAGGGACATGTGTGGGAAGTGGACGAATTTCTCGGCGACAACGCCGGGCTGGTGGTGGCCGAGATCGAGCTCGCCAGTGCCGACGAAGCCTTTGCCAAGCCCGAGTGGATCGGCGCCGAAGTGACCGACGACACGCGTTACTACAATCTGGCGCTGGCATCGCATCCGTTCACGCAGTGGCGGGAGTCGGGATTGGGGATTGGGGATTCGTAAAGAGCAAGGGTGATGCGTCGGCCCTGGGCGATGCGTTGCGAATCTCCAATCCCCAATCCGCGTGTTGGGGCTTATGCTCTGCCAATCCCCAATCCCCAATCCCCAATCCCCAATCCCCAATCCCCGCCTTATGCGCATCGATATCTGGTCCGACGTGGTCTGCCCCTGGTGCTGGATCGGCAAGCGCCGGTTTGAGCAGGCGATTGCCGCGCTTGGCGACAAGGCGCCGGCGCTGGACATCCATTACCACGCGTTCGAGCTGGACCCGGAGGCCGGCGCGGCGCCGGTGCCGTTGCGCGATGCCCTGGCACGCAAGTTCGGCGGCACCGCACGCGTGGATCAGATGCTTGCGCAGACCCAGGCCACTGCGCGCGCCGAAGGCCTGCCATTGGACTTCGGGCGCGGCCAGGTGCAGGTCAGTACCCTGCGTGCGCATCGGCTGCTGTGGTTGGCCACCCACGAAGGCGATGTCGGTGCGGTGATGGAAGCGCTGTTCCATGCGCATTTTGCCGAAGGCCGCAACGTTGCGGCGACCGAGACCCTGGTACGTGCCGGTGAGGCCGGCGGTCTGGCGGCTGCGCGGGTGCAGGCGATGCTGGACTCCGATGAGGGCACGGTGGAAGTGCAGGCGCAGTTGGCACAGGCCAGCGCGCTGGGCATCCGCGCGGTGCCCAGTTTCGTGATCGACGGGCGCAGCCTGATCCAGGGGGCGCAGCCGCCGGAGAGTTTTGCCCAGGCGCTGTTGCAGCTGGCCGCTGAATCGGTGCCGGTCGGTGGCGCCGACGCGTGCGGGCCGGATGGCTGCGCGGTCTGACCTGCCGATGGCAGCACGTCTGTGCAAGACGTTGATCCGATGATGCCGCCACGCCGTCCAACGCGCGTGGCGGTCATTGGTGCCGGTCTGGCGGGGCTGGCCTGCGCCGATGCACTGCAGAAAACAGGCGTTGACGTCACGGTGTACGAAAGCGCCGATGCGGTTGGCGGACGCCTGCATACCCGCACCGGACCGGGCTGGCAGTGCGACGACGGCGCGCAATACTTCACCGCGCGCGATCCAGGCTTCGCGGCCCTGGTCGAGCGATGGATGGCCGACGGGGTGGCCGCGCGCTGGCCGGCACGGGTCGCCAGTTGGGATGGCGCCACAAGGCGCCACTCGCAAAGCGCATTGACGCGGTTTGTGGGAACTCCCGGGATGGCCGCACCCGCACGCGCGCTTGCCGCCAGCCTGGATGTGCACACGCGGGCCAGCGTCCATGCGCTCGAGCGCAGCAGTGAGGGATGGGTGGTCAACCTCGGCGCTGCGACCGCAGCCGCAACGCAGGTGGTCGATGCAGTGCTGCTGGCAGTGCCGGCTCCCGATGCAGCCACATTGCTGGCCGATCGCGCACCCGCACTGCTGCACGTTGCCCGCAACGCGCGGATGTTGCCGGCCTGGGCCGTCGTGCTGCGGTTTGCTGCGCCCATCGATCCGGGCTACGACGCCTTGTTCGTCAACGCCGGCCCGCTGCGCTGGGTGGCACGCGATTCCAGCAAACCCGCGCGCGCAGGGGCCGAGACCTGGCTGCTGCATGCCACGGCAACGTGGAGCCAGGCGCATGGCGATGCCACGCCCGCGCAGGCAATCGCCAGCTTGTTGCCCGAACTGGCGGCGCTGGGCCTGCCGCCACCGCTGGCCTGCGACGCGTATCGCTGGGTGGCGGCCAGTACCGATCCGCCATTGCAGACCGGCTCTGTCTGGGACGCCAGCCTCGGGCTCGGCCTGTGTGGCGACTGGCTGGCGGGTGGCAAGGTCGAAGGCGCCTGGCTCAGCGGAACTGCCCTGGCACGCGAGGTGGCCGGCATCGCGGCAACAGGCCCCAAGCCGCAGTGATGCGATGGCGTGCCGTCGCGTCGGTATCGATGCAGCACTGCCTGCACTGCACGCGCGTGGCAGCATCGCCCGGCATGCGTTCGACAACGTTGCACACACTGCTGCGCGCTACGCAATCCGCAGTGCGCGCCACGGCTGCACTGGGCCGACGTCGATGACGCCGCCCGAACCCCATCCGACTGATCGCACGGCGCAGACGCCTGCCCATACGTTGCGCCTGATCCTGGGCGATCAGCTCAATCCGCAGCACGGCTGGTTCGCCACGCATGACCCTGGCGTGGTCTATGTGCTGATGGAGGTGCGCACCGAAACCGACTACGTGCTGCACCATGCGCAGAAGATCCTGGCGATCTTCGCCGCGATGCGTGCGTTTGCCGCTGCGCTGCGACAGGCCGGCCACCGCGTGCGGTACGTGGCAATCGACGCCGCCAGCAACCGGCAGTCGATTCCGGCCAACCTCGGCGCGCTGATGGCGCATTACCGCGCGCAGCAACTGGAGTATCAGGCACCGGACGAATGGCGGCTGGATCAGGCCTTGCAGCAGTGGAGTGCCGCGCAGGCGTTCGTCACCCGCATGGTCGATAGCGAGCATTTCCTGACCACGCGTGACGAGGTGGCTGCGTGCTTCGGCGCGGGCAGCCAATGGCGCATGGAAGTGTTCTATCGGCAGATGCGCAGGCGCCATCGCATCCTGCTCGATGCCGCCGGACAACCGGAAGGTGGGCGCTGGAACTTCGATCACGACAATCGCGCGCCGTGGCCAGGCGATCCGCCTGCGCCGCAAGACTGGCGCAGCGCACACGATCACAGCCAGTTATGGCGCAGCATCGAAGCGGCAGGCATCCGCAGTTTCGGCACGCCCAGTGCCGACGCGCTGCCGTGGCCACTGGATCGCGCCGAAGCGTTGCAGCACCTGGAGGCCTTCATCGAACGCGCCTTGCCGGATTTCGGCCGCTACGAAGATGCGATGAACACGCGTAGCCCGCGGCTGTTCCATTCGCTGCTGTCGTTTGCGCTCAACGTCAAGATGCTGCACCCGGCCGAAGTCATTGCGCGCGCCGAAGCCGCCTGGCGCCAGGGGCAGGCGCCGCTGGCCTCGGTGGAAGGCTTCATCCGGCAAGTTCTGGGCTGGCGCGAATACGTGCGCGGCGTGTACTGGTCGCAGATGCCTGGGTACGCGCAGACCAATCGCCTGGACCATCACCTGCCGTTGCCGCACTGGTTCTGGGATGGGCAGATCGGCATGCGCTGCCTGGCCGATGCGGTGGGCAATTCGCTGGCCAATGCGCATGCGCACCATATCCAGCGGCTGATGGTGATCGGCAATTTCGCACTGCTGGCGGGGCTGGACCCGCAGGCGCTGCATCGCTGGTATCTGGGAGTCTATATCGACGCCTTCGAGTGGGTAGAGCTGCCCAACACGGTGGGCATGAGCCAGTTCGCCGATGGCGGCCTGCTCGGCAGCAAGCCCTATATCAGCGGCGCCGCCTATATCGACCGCATGAGCGATTACTGCGGCGGCTGCCGCTACCAGCGCAAGATGCGGGTCGGTGCACGGGCCTGCCCGTACAACGCGTTGTATTGGGATTTTCTGCAGCGGCAACGTCCGTTGCTGGAGAGTAACGCGCGCCTGGCGATGCCGTACCGGCAGCTCGACGGCATGGCGCCGGAGGTGCTGGAAGGCATCCAGGCCCAGGCCGCGCACTGGCGGGCCAACCTGGAGCAGCTCTGAACTGGCCAGGGTCCAGCGCTCCCGCCGCGTTCGATCTCGGCGCACAGGCAGTGGGCCCAGCTCGGGTTCGCCAGCCCTTGCCTGAATGCGCAATCTGACGCTGCCACGCGCATCTGCGACAATGCCGCGCTGCGCCCTCGTGGCGCCTGGCCCGGGAGTCCCCCAACATGCTTTTGATCGGCGTTGCCGGTACCGAACTCAGCGCACAGGAACGCGACTGGCTGCAGCACGATGCGGTCGCCGGCGTGGTGCTGTTCAAGCGTAATTTCGCCTCGCGCACGCAAGTGGCCGAATTGTCCGCCTCCATCCGCGCCGCCGCGCCGCGCCCGGTGTTGATCTGCGTGGACCAGGAAGGCGGCCGCGTGCAGCGGTTTCGCGAAGGCTTCAGCGCGCTGGCGCCGTTGCAGAGTTTGGGTGCGCAGTATGCGCAGGACCCGCAGGGCGCGCTGGCTGCGGCGCGCGCGCATGCACAGCTGATGGCCACTGAGGTGCGCGCCAGCGGCGTGGACCTGAGCTTTGCGCCGGTGGTGGATCTGGGCCGCGGCAATCGCGCCATCGGCGACCGCGCCTTCAGCGACGATCCGCAGGTCGTGGCCAGCTTCACCCGCGCCTACGTGCAGGCCCTGCATGGCGCCGGCATGGCGGCCACGCTCAAGCACTTCCCCGGCCATGGCACGGTGCTGGAAGACACCCATGTGGATCACGCCAGCGACCCGCGCTCGCTGGAGGTGCTGCAGGCCGAAGACCTGTTGCCGTTCGTGGCGGGCATCGAGGCCGGCGCCGACGCGGTGATGATGGCGCACGTGGTCTACCCGCAGGTGGCGCCGGAACCGGCCGGCTATTCGTCGCGCTGGATCGAGCAGATCCTGCGCGGGCAACTGGGCTTTCGCGGCGTGGTGTTCTCCGACGATATCGGCATGGCCGCCTCGTTCAGCGCCGGCGGTGTGGCCGGGCGCGTGCATGCGCATCTGGATGCCGGCTGCGATGTGGTGCTGGTCTGCCATCCGGAACTGGTCGACGAGTCGCTGCAGGCCGTGCAGGGCCGTCACCTCAATACCGCCGCGCTGATCGGCCTGATCGGGCGCGGTGCGCTCGGCTGGGACGGCCTGCTGGCCGGCACCGACGCTTCCTTCAACACTCCTTCTGCCCCTTTCGGAACACTCGCCTGATGTCCACGCTCACCATTTCCCAGGCCCTGGCCCAAGCCGATCTGCTGGTCGATCGCCCCGCCATCGACACGGCCGTCTCCACCATCGCCGACGCCATCGCACGCGACTATGCCGGCGAAGTGCCGGTGTACCTCACCATCATGCACGGTGCGCTGCCGTTCTCCGGCCAGCTGGCGCTGGAGCTGGGTGCGCGCGGCCAGGACCTGCAGTTCGATTACCTGCACGCCACCCGTTACCGCGGCGACACCGTCGGCGGCGAGCTGGTGTGGAAGCATCGCCCGGCCACCGCGCTGTTCGGTCGCCGGGTGATCCTGGTAGACGACATCCTCGATGAGGGCTACACGCTGCAGGGCGTGCGCCAGTGGTGCCTGGAGCAGGGCGCCACCGATGTGCGCGTGGCGGTGTTGACCGTCAAGCGTCACGACCGCTGCGTGCAGGGCGTGAGCGCCGACTACGTGGGCGTGGAAGTGCCCGATCGCTACGTGTTCGGCTTCGGCATGGACGTCAACGAGCAACTGCGCGGCATTCCCGCCATCTATGCGATGAAGCAGTAAGAGCGGCTGGCACACGGCCGCACCGCCGCCAGGCGGGCGTGGCCGGTGCTCGGTGCGGCATGTACCACTCGTGCACTCCGGTTCCAAGCGCGCCGTCCACACGCACCGGCGGCTGGCTGCGTTTTGTTAGCCGCCCCAGGTCCACACTGCGCGGCCGAGTGTGTCGGCTGCGCTCAAGGCCCGGGCAGTGCGCGGACGAGGTTCGTCGCGTGCGCCGAGGCTGGGAATGCGCAGAGCGCAGTCGCGCATGTTCAATCAAGTTCAATATCGACACCGACAGCCTCGTCGGCGTCGTTCGTCCTGGCCCGCCACTGCGCGGGCAATCTGGCGCGCGCCGCGCGCATCCACGTCCGTTCGTAGCAGAGGTCGTCCATGTCCCCCAATTCCATCGCCCTGGCCGTCATCGGCGGCACCGGTGTCTACACGCTTGCGCAGCTCGACGACGTGCAGACGCATGAGCTCGACACCCCGTACGGCGCACCGTCCGGGCCGATCCGTGTCGGCATGTTGCTCGGCCATCGCGTGGCGTTCCTGGCCCGGCACGGCGAGGGGCATTCGTTGCCGCCGCACAAGGTCAACTACCGCGCAAACATCGCTGCGCTGCAGCAAATCGGTGCTTCGCGCGTGCTTGCGCTCAACACGGTGGGCGGCATCACCGATCAGTTTGGACCGCGCGTGCTGGCGTGCCCGGACCAACTGATCGACTACACCTGGGGCCGCATTTCCACCTTCTGCGAAGAGCCGGGCAGCGAGGTGCAGCACGTGGATTTCGGCCACCCGTATTCGCCGATGTTCCGCAGCAAGGTGATCGCCGCCGCCAAGGTCACCGGCATCACGCTGGTGGCGGGCGGGTGCTACGGTGCAACGCAGGGGCCGCGTTTGGAAACGATTGCAGAGATCGCGCGCATGCGCCGCGACGGCTGCGACCTGGTCGGCATGACCGGCATGCCCGAGGCCGCGCTGGCGCGCGAAAAAGGCCTGGAATATGCGTGTCTGGCGATCGTGGCCAACTGGGCGGCCGGGTGTGGCGACGCCCTGGAGATCACCATGGCGGAGGTGTTGGCCAACGTGGATGCGGCCTCGTCCGGGCTGCCGGAGCTGATCGGCGAACTTGCACGCGGGTGATTGTCATCGGGGCATAAGCTTTGCATACTCGGCGCGTACGCACCGCCGTACACCACCCATTAATTATTGCAAAGGTCTCGCATCACCATGCCGAACGGTACCGTCAAGTGGTTCAACGACGCCAAGGGATTTGGCTTCATCTCACCGGAGGACGGCAGCGCCGATGTCTTCGCGCACTTCTCCGCGATCAACTCCAAGGGCTTCCGCAGCCTGCAGGAAGGCCAGCGCGTCAGCTATGACGTGACCCAGGGCCCCAAGGGTGCCCAGGCTTCGAACATCACGCCGATCGAGTAAGCTGACTCGATTGTGCGGTTGAAGAACCCCGCCATGGCGGGGTTTTTTTTGCGCCGGCCCAGACGGGCGGCAAGAGCAGAACAGAGTCGGGAACGATGCAACGGACATTGCGGATTGCGGTCGTGGGCTATGGAACGGCGGGTCAGGCCTTGGCGGTGCTGCTGGGCGCCGACGGCCACCAATTGGATGTCTTCGAACGCGCTACGGCGCCCGGGCCGGTGGGCGCCGGCTTCCTGTTGCAGCCCAGCGGCCTGCAGGTGCTGTGGAAGATGGGCCTGTTGTCGCAAGCCCTGGCACATGGCGCGCCGGTGCGGCGGCTCTACGGCGAAACACCCTGCGGGCGCGCGGTGATGGACATGCAGTACCGCGACCTGGACCCGCGACTGATGGGGCTGGGCATGCAGCGCGGAGCGTTGTTCTCGCTGTTGTGCGATGCCTGGCCCGAATACGCGCAGCTGCACACCGATACCCAGATCACTGCGATCGACCATGACAGCACGCGCGTGCAGGACCAGCGCGGGCAATGGCACGGCCCTTACGATCTGATCATCGCCGCCGATGGTTCGGCGTCGACACTGCGTGCGCAGGTGCAAGGCACGCGGCTGGACCGGGTATACCCGTGGGGAGCGTTGTGGTGCCTGCTGCCGCGCGAGGACTGGCCGTTCGTGGACGAGCTGCGTCAGCGCTATATCGGCGCACGCAAGATGATCGGGTTGCTGCCGGTCGGCACGCGCCCGGGGGACGATACTGCGCGCCTGAGCTTTTTCTGGAGCCTGCCATGCAGCGATTTCGCTGCATGGGAACAACGCGGCATCGATGCCTGGCGCGCCGAAGTGGCACAGATGTGGCCCGATGCGATCGCGCGCCTGCAGACGGTGCAGGTGCACACCGCGCTGGCACGCGCCAGCTATCGCGATGCGGTGATGACGCGCTGGCACCGCGGGCGTTTCGTATTGGCTGGCGATGCCGCACATGCGATGAGTCCGCAGCTGGGGCAGGGAGTGAACATGTCGCTGCTGGATGCACTGGCGATGCGCGACGCGCTGCGCGCCGGGGCCGATCTGGATGAGGCCTTGCTGCACTATCAGCGGCAACGCCAGGCGCATGTGGCGATCTATCACCGCTGGAGCCGCTGGCTGACGCCGCTGTTTCAATCCGAGCGCGATCTGTGGGCCTACGGGCGTGATCTGTTGCTGCAACCGATGGGCCGCGTGCCGGGTGGGCGTGGACACATGCTGCGCGTGCTCAGCGGTACCCAGCACGGCTGGTTCGGCAAGCTGGCGTTGGCACCGGAGTTTGTGGAGGCGTTGTCGCAGCCGGTGCCGCAGCCGATCGGCAAGGTTGGTGACTCGGTGGCGCGTTAGCGCGTGGCCGGTGTTGGAGTGGTCGGCAGGCCCTAGCGGGCAGTCTTCGGGCCGGGCGCACCCGCGGCAGCATGACGTCAACGCACCGGCAAGGCCACCGCATCGCCTTCCACGCAGGCAACCAGACGCTCGCCTTGGATCAGGGTCGGCACCACGCCGGCGGTGAACTGCGAGAACGCCGGCAGGATGGTCACGTTTTCGCGCAACCAGAACGCCGGCCAGCGCCGCGACAGCCCGGGCAGTGCCGCCAGCGGATGCAGATGCCCGCACAGCACATGGCCGGTGGGGTGCGGCAGTGGATCGTGGCGCAGCACGAACGGGCCGTCTTCGACCTGTTCGCCGGCTGCTTCGATATGCAGGTCCGCACCCGCCAGGGCGCGATCGTGATTGCCGCGGATGGCGATCACGCGCAAGCTGCAATGCTGTTCGCGCCAGGCGCTCCAGCGCCGATGCCAGGCCGCACGCGGTGCCGGTCCATGCAGCAGGTCGCCCAGAATCCACAGCGCGTCCACCTCGCGCTGCGCGAGCAAGGCATCGAGCCGGTTCAGATCATGTGCGGTGCCGCCTGCCGGCAGCCCGATGCCGGCACGCCGGAACACATCGGCCTTGCCCAGATGCAGGTCGGCAATCAGCAAGGCACGCCGCGCCGGCCGGTACAGCGCGCGTTCGCCGAGCAGTTCCACGGTTTCGCCGCCCAGCTGCAGCTGCACGCTATCGCCCATGCTTGCGCTCCAGTTGTTCGGCGGCGCGCAACACGCGCGCTTTCCAGTCTTCGGTGCTCAGCTGGCCACGCACGCGCTCGGCCCACAGCGGGAACGACAACGGAGTGAGGCTGCGTGGCCTGCACAGGCGCAGCTCGCGCCGGGCGCAGTCCTCCAGCGCATGCGCCAGGCGCGCCAGTTCCAGTTGGCCTTCGAACACCTCGCGTTCGGCTTGCGCCAGCAGCAGATGGTCGGGATCGAAGCGCTGCAGGACGTCGTAGAGCAAACCACTGGAGGCCTGCAGCTGGCGCAGGCTGCGCGGTGCGCGGCCGGGCAACGATGGCGACAACAGGCCGGCCACGCGTGCGATCTCGCGGAATTGGCGGCGTGCCAGCTCGCCCAGGTTGAGGCTGTCGCGCAGATCGTCGAACAGGCCAACCGGCGATAGCAGTGCCTGCAGCAGGTCGGCATCGATCTCGACGTCCTGCGCCGGCGAGAGCACGAAGCCGTAATCGTTGGCGGCGAAGCTGAAGGTGTTGCGCTGGCGACGGCCCCAGCGTGCGGCCAACAGCGCGGCCAAGCCTTCGTTGACCTGGCGGCCGGCGAACGGATACACGAACACATGCCGGCCATCGCGCGCCTTGATGCTTTCCACCAACAGATGGTCCGGGCTGGGTAATGCAGACAGCGCGGCCTGCAAGTGCACCAGCGGTGCCAGCGCCTGCATCTCGGGTGCGTCGCCGGGGTCGGCAAATAGCGCTTCGACTTCGCGCCCCAATGCCGACGACAGCGGCATGCGCCCGCCCATCCATTTGGGCACCACGCCGCTGCCGCCTTTTGCCACGCGTACGTATGCGGTCATGTCTTCCAGGCGCACCAGTTCCAGCAGCCGGCCGGCGAACTGGAAGCGGTCGCCGCGGCGCAGGCGGCCGACGAACTGTTCTTCCACCGCGCCCAGCCGGCCGCCACGCAGGAACTGCACGCGCACGCTGCCATCGCTGGTGATGGTGCCGATGGACAGCCGATGGCGCAGCGCAACGCGCCGATCGGTGACGCGGTAGATGCCATCGTCGTCGCGGATCACCTTGTGGAAATCCGGGTAATGCGCCAACGCGCTGCCGCCTTGCACGATGAAATCGAGCACTGCCGTCCAGGTGGCCGGGTCCAGTGCGGCGAAGGCATCGGTGCCGCGGACTTGCGCGAACAAGGCATCGGCATCGAAGCCGCCGCCGAGCGCGAGGGTGACGCAGTGCTGTGCCAGCACGTCCAGCGACAGCCGCGGCGGCGGCCGCGCTTCGATGTGGCCGTGGGCAATCGCACGACGCGCAGCGGCGTACTCCACCAGTTCCAGCGCATGCGAGGGCACGCACACCACGTGGCCGGATTCGCCGGGCCGGTGACGCGCGCGGCCGGCGCGTTGCAGCAACCGCGCAATGCCCTTGGGGCTGCCGACCTGCAGCACCTGATCGACCGCCGGAAAATCCACGCCCAGATCCAGGCTGGAGGTGGCCACCACGCAGCGCAAGTTGCCATCGCGCAGCCCTTGCTCGGCTGCTGCGCGCAAGCCCGGGTCCAGCGAGCCGTGGTGCAGCGCAAGCGTGGCCGGATCCTCCGGCCATACTGCGCTCAGGGCCTGGTGCCACAACTCCGCCTGTGCACGCGTATTGGTGAAGACCAGGCTGGTGTTCTGTTGCTGGATCTTCTGCAGCACGCGCGCCAGTTGCGCCAGGCCCAGGTGGCCGGCCCACGGAAAGCGCTCGCCGCTGTCGGGCAACAGCGTCTCCAGCGTCATGGCACGTGGCCTGACGCCGGACACCAGTGCGGCATCGGGCAGATGCGGCAGCAGCACGTCGCGTGCCTGCGCCAGATTGCCCAAGGTGGCCGACAGGCCCCAGATGCGCAGTGTCGGCGTCCAGCCGCGCAGGCGGGCCAGGCACAGCTGCAGCAGCACGCCACGCTTGTTGCCCAGCAGCTCGTGCCATTCGTCCACGATCACGCAGCGCAACGCCGACAGCTGCGGCGCGGTGTCCGGGTACGACAGCAACAGGGCCAGCGATTCGGGCGTGGTGACCAGCACATCGAGCTTGCCGCTGCGTGCCAGGCGCTTGTCGCGCGCGCTGGCATCGCCGGTGCGCAGTCCCACCTGCCAGTCCAGCCCCAGTGCTTCCACCGGTTCGCGCAATGCGCGCGCGGTGTCGGCGGCCAATGCCCGCAACGGCGTGATCCACAGCACCTGCAGATTGCGTTGCTGCTGGCGCCGCGCAGGTGCAGCAGGTTTGCCTTGTTTAAGCGGTAACTTGCGCCCGCGCGCAGCCAATGCGTCCAGCAATGGCCCGCCGAACGCCGCCAGCGTCTTGCCGCTGCCGGTGGGCGTGTGCAGCAAGCCGGATTCGCCATCGAGATAGCGCTTCCACACATCGCGTTGAAATGGCAACGGCGCCCAGCCCCGCTGTGCGAACCAGTCGCGCCACTGCTGCAAGGGCGTGCCGCGTGCGTGCTGCGCCGCCGTCACCGCGCCAGTGCCTGCAGGCTGCTCAGGTGATCGGCCTCGGACATCGGCTTGTCCTGACGCCAGCGCAAAATGCGTGGGAAGCGCACCGCAATGCCGGATTTGTGCCGTGCGCTGCGATTGACCGCTTCAAACCCCAGCTCGAACACATGCTGCGCAGCGACCGCGCGCACCGGGCCGAACCGCTCGGTGGTGTTGGCACGAATCCAGCGATCCAGCTGCAGGATTTCCTTGTCGTCCAGGCCCGAATACGCCTTTGCGATCGGCACCAATTGACCCTCATGCCACAGCCCGAAGGTGTAGTCGGTATAGAGCGTGCTGCGCCGGCCGTGGCCGGCTTGCGCGTACAACAACACCGCATCGATGGTGAGCGGGTCGATCTTCCATTTCCACCAATCGCCGCGACGGCGACCAGCCTGATACACGGAGTTGGCGCGCTTGAGCATCAGCCCTTCCACGCCGCGTTCGCGCGCTTCCGCGCGCACCTGCGCTGCGGCTTGCCAGTCGCTCACCTGCACCAGCGGCGAGGCGACGATGCGCGGGTCTGCAAGCGCGGAGAGCACGCCTTCCAGCAATGCGCGTCGCTCCTGCAGCGGGCGCTCGCGCAGGTCTTCGCCCCCCAGTTCCAGCAGATCGTAGGCGACTACGCGTGCGGGTGCGGCCGCCAGGGTCTTGGGCCCGGGCTTGAGCCGCTGGATGCGCGTCTGCAATGCAGTGAACGGCATCGGCAGGGGCTGCTCGGGTTGCCAAGCCAGCAGCTCACCATCGATGACGGTGCCGTCGGGCAACTGCAACGCCGCCTGCTCGATCTCCGGAAAGCGGCCATCCAGGCGTTCTTCGCCACGCGACCACAAGGCGGCTTCGCCCGCACGGCGAATCAGCTGCAGACGGATGCCATCCCATTTCCATTCCAGCAGCCAGTTGTCGACCGCGCCCAGTGTTTCCACTTCGGCTTCCAGCGGCGATGCCAGGAAGAACGGGTAGGGTTGCTGGCGGTCGCCGGGCAATTCCTCGCTGGTCAACAGCTCGGCCAGGTAGGTGGGATGCGGGCGCCAGCTGCCCAGCATGCGTTGGGCGATGCGGGCGATGTCCACGCCCGACAACTCGGCCAGCGCCTGTTGCACCAGCCGCTGCGAGACGCCCACGCGCAGGGCGCCGGTCAGCAGTTTGTTGAACACCAGGCGCTCGTCGAAAGCCAGGCTGCGCCAGGCCTGCACGATGCATGCCTTGCGCACGTCCACATCCTGGTTGGCGATCGGCAACAGCCGCTGTTCGATCCAGTCGGCCAGCGGCAGATCGGCCGCTTCGGTGGCCGGGTCGTCGAGCAGCAATGCCAGCGTTTCGGCCAGGTCGCCTACGTGGTCGTAGCTGTCGGCCACCAGCCAGTCGGCGATCCCGGCGGTGTCGGTGATCCATTCGCGCAGCTCGCCGCTGCTGGCAATGCGCATGCGGCTGCTGGCGACCTTGCCGCCAGCGAGCAGGTACAACGCCCAGGCCGCATCCAGCGGAGCGGCGTCGCGGAAATAGGCGACCAGCGCGGCACGCTTGTCGAGCGTGCCGGTGCTGCGGTCCAAGGTGCGGTACAGCGCAGCGAATCGCTTCACCGCAGCGCCTGCGCCGTAGCGTGTCGGTCGGCTGCGCGCAGCTCCAGCGCGCGGCGCGTGAATGCAGCCAGCGTGCGTGGGCGGCGTTGCGGCCGAGGTGGGCCGATGACGGCGGCCGGTGCGCTGCGGTGCACGCGAAATGCCAGCGCATGCCGGCGGAACGCCAGTGCGCCGCTCAAACGAATGCGCGGACGTGCGCGCGTATACCGGCGTGCGGGCAGCGGGTTCATTCCTCGGCTCCAAAGTCGGTGCGGAAGGCTTCGGCTGCCACGCCGCGCTCGCGCAGGTGCTGGATCAGTGCATCGGTGTTGCCATGGGTGGCGATCACGCGGCGCGCGCCGGTGTCTTCGATGGTGCGCAACAGGTCCGGCCAATCGGCATGGTCGGACACCACGAAGCCGCGGTCGTAATTGCGCCGCCGCCGGTTGCCGCGGATGCGCATCCAGCCGGAGGCGAATCCCTGCTGCGCATGCCGGAAACGGCGGATCCAGGTGCTGCCCGCGGCCGAAGGCGGCGCCAGCACCAGCTGGCCGGCGTAGTCGGCGCCGCGTGCATGCTCGCTGACCGGTTGGGTGTCCAGCATCGCAATGCCGGCCTGGCGGTACACCTCCACGCCGGTGGCGATCGCGCCATGCAGCAACGCCGGTTGCCTGTCCCAGGCGCGCAGTTCGGCCAGCACACGCTGCGCCTTGCCCAGCGCGTAGCAATACAGGATGGCGGCCTCGCCGCGCGCGGCGCATTCGTGGCGCCAGGCGACGATGTCGGCGGCAACGCCCGAGGTGTCCGGCCAGCGATACACCGGCAGGCCGAACGTCGCTTCGGTGATGAAGGTGTCGCACGGCACCACCTCGAAAGGCTTGCAGGTGGGATCGTGCTGGCGCTTGTAGTCGCCCGAGGCCACCCAGACCTCGCCATCCACTTCGATGCGAACCTGCGCCGAGCCCAGCACGTGTCCGGCCGGATGCAGCGACACGCGGGCACGTCCCAACATAAACGCTTCACCATCGGCGTGCGTGTGATAGGCCTGTTCGCCAAGCCGCCACTGCAGGATCGGCAGGCTTTCGCGCGTGCAGTGGTACTCGCCCATGCCGCTGCGCGCGTGGTCGCCGTGACCATGCGTGATCACCGCACGCGGCACCGGCCGCCACGGGTCGATATGGAAGTCGCCCTGCGGGCAATACAGCCCATCGGGCCCCAGCACCACCAGATCGCCGCGTGTGTGAGAGATGTCGTCGTTGCCGTTGCGCATGCGGCAACTCTGGGCAAGCCGGTGTGCAGATCCTGAGAATGGGAATGCCTCCATCGGCACAGGTGTGCGGCAAGCGTTGGTCGGGCGCCGTTGCATGCCGCGCTGCGCTTTCAATCCAGCGCGGACGTGGCCCCATCGAAAACGGCCAGTCACAGCCGGCAAGCGGGCATCTGCGCAGGCTGCAGATCAACTACTCCGCGCGAGGCCCCAATCCCAAATTCCGGTCGGCCGATGCTGGCCCAGCAACACCCTAATGCCGCGTGCGCCGGCCAGGCGAACGCACGGCCGCCGCTTCCACTGCCAGGGTGAAGCCGCGTTCTTCGCCGCCCAGCATCGCGCCCACATCGACGACCTGGCGCCGGATCTCCTCGCCTTTGCCGTTGCGCACGATCACCACCACCGTGTATTCCCACGGATCGCCATCGGCAGGATGGCGAATGGTGCCGTCGACCTTGAGCGGCACGATCGGCGCCGGCTGCGCGTGCTGCGCAGCCGCCGAGTCGAAGCGCAGGTGGTGCTTGCAGGCCGGGCAGACGCTGGCGCTTTCCAGGATCGTGGCCTTGCAATGCGGGCAGCTGCGGGTAGCGCCGGGCGTGCCCGGGCGGGGTGCACTCATGGGGCGTCGCTGTCGCCACCGCCGCTGCTGTCGGCGGCGCCACTGCCGCCACTGCCGTTGCTCTTGTTGCCACCGCCGGGCTTGGCCGCGTCCTCGCCCCAGCCGAAATCCGCCTGGCCGCGCATCCGCGCACCCGAGGCCACGGTCAGGCTGCCGGCCTTGACGTCGCCGACCAGCACGCCGGAGGTCTGCAGCTCCACCTGTGCGGCCGATTCGATATTGCCTTCCAGCTCACCGGCAATGATGACCTTGTTGGCGCGCACGCCGCCGTTGAGCTTGGCGCCGCGTTCGATGGTGAGATCGCCCTTGACGTTGACATCGCCCTTGAAGCGGCCGGCCAGACGGACATGGCCGGCGCCCTCGATCTTGCCCTCGATGCTGATGTCGGCGGCGATCAGCGACTCCTTGGCCTCGCTCTGCCGTGGCGAGAGCGTAGCCGCGGGCGTCACGCCCGGCGTGGCGGCGGCCGGCACGGGCGGGGCCGGGCTGGCGTCTGCGGTAAACAGCCGTCCGTCGGCGGCCGGAACCTCGGGGGCAGGGGGAACACCGTCTTTCTTGTTGGGACCTTGATCGCGCCACATCGACATCGGATTGCCTCGCTTCGGGGGTCGAAGCCGACTATCGCCGCGTCAATCGATCTTTTTTGTGACAGCGCGCCCAATCCAGGATCGACGCGATGCGTGCTCAGTCCAGCGCAGGCAGTCCTGCGCCATGGCGCTCGACCCGGTTGCGTCCCCGATGCTTGGCCGCATACAGCGCGGCATCGGCCTTCTGGATCAGGCTGGCAGCCAGTTCGCCATCGGCCGGGAAGCTGGCCACGCCGATGGAGGCGGTCACCCGCGGCAACGCACGCTGGCCGTCGCTGACCGCCAGCGCCGCGATGTGGCCGCGGATCTGGTCGGCCACGCGCATGGCCTCCTCGCCATCGGCCTCGGGCAGGATCACGGTGAATTCCTCGCCGCCGTAGCGGCAGGCCACGTCCTCGGCGCGCAGGCGGGTCAGCAGCAATTCGCCCACTGCAGCCAGCAGCAGGTCGCCGCCGGCGTGCCCCTGGCTGTCGTTGAATTGCTTGAAATGGTCGACATCCAGCATCAGCACCGATAGCGGCAGCCCACGTCGCGCACAGCGCGCCAGTTCATGGCTGAGCGATTCTTCCAGGTAGCGGCGGTTGTATAGGCCGGTCAGCGCATCGCGGATCGATTGCCGGCGCAGCGATTCGCGCAGGCGCAGATTGCTCAACGCCAGCGACAGCTGCTCGGCTGCCGCCTCGGCGATCTCCAGCCGCGGCATCGGCCCCGGGCCAGGCGAGGACAGAAACAGGAAGCCGAGTTGGGTGCCCTGCGCCGACATCGGCAGGCACGCGGTGCTGACGGGCAGGTCGGTGTCAGGCATTTCGATATGCGCGCACACCGCATCCCGGCGCAGGTCATCGACGACATGCGGCTGGCCGCGGCGCAAGGCCCAGCATTCTTCCGGCAGCAGGTGCGGGGCGCTTTGTACCGGCGGCTCGCCCCAGTGGCTGATCGCCTCGGCACGGTCCTGCGATGCGCGCAGCAGATACACGCTTCCGGCAACGCCGGGCAACAGGCTGGCCAGGGTGCGGCTGGTGACCACCAGTGCTTCCTCTGCACTGATGCAGCTCTGCAGCAGCCCGGTATAGCGGCTGAGCAGGTTGAGATCGGCGGTACTGCGTTGCAGCGCGCCCACGCTATCGCCCAGCTCGCGATTGGCCTGCGCCGCCAGGCGTTCGGCCTGCGCCCGATGGCGCAATTCGCGCATCAGCAAGGCATACACCGCGCCCACCACCAGCAGCCCGAACGGAATGCCGGCCAATGCCAGTACCAGCAGCAAGGTGGCGCTCTGCCGGCTGCTTTCGGCGCGTTGCGCCAGCAGCTCCTGTTCGCGCTGCACCATCGTCAGCGCCTGCTCGCGGATGGCGCTGGTGGTCCGGAACGCGGTCTGCCGGATGTTCGCCCGTGCCGGCTCCAGGCCGCTCTGCGCGTAGACATCCAGCACGCGCTGGATCTGCTGCAGCCGCGTCTGCACAAGGGCCTGCAACTGTTCCAGATGCTGCTCCTGCGCGGGGTTGTCGACGATCAGCCGGCGCAGGTTGGCGAGCAGGATCGGCAGGCGTTCGACGCTGGTCTGGTAATCCAGCAGGTAGGCGTCGTTGCCGGTCAGCAGGAAGCCGCGCTGCGCCGATTCGGCATCCAGCAACCGCGCCTGGATTTCGTCGACCCGGCCGATCACCTCATGCGTATGCGACACCAGGGCCGCATCGGCCAGCGAGCGACGTGCACCGACAAAGATGCCAACGCCGATGGCGATAAAGATCAGCGCAGAGAAGGCCAGCGCCAGCTGGTTGCGGCGGCGCGATGTAAAGGAAGAGGGCATGGCCGAATGCTAGCGTGCCAGCCTCGACAACACGAGTGCGATGCCGGCCGGAGACGTGCGCGCCGGCACGAAATGGCCGGCGCGCAAACGAAGTAATGCAATGTGATGGGAGTGGCTGGCGCCTTGGTGGCGAGCGTCCGTCATCAGACATGGGCGGCATGTTGACGCCTGGGTCCAGGCGATAGCCACGCCGGCCGTCATGCGCTGGATACGCGCTTGCAGATGAGCGCATCCAGCGTCACTGGCGCTCAGTGCTGGGGATGCTCGGCGTCGTGCTTGTCGGCATTCTGCTCGGCCTTGTTGGCCAGCTCGCGGGTCTTGTCCGCGGTGGCGTCGGCGGCATTGGCGGTGGCGCGGCTGGCGTCGGCAGCCAGCTCGCGCGCGGCGACGCGTGCATCGGCAGTGGCGGCCTTGGCTTCCACGGCGGCGCGGTCGGCGGCCTGTTCGGTCGCGGCGGCAGCGTGCTTGGCGGCCGAGGCAGCGTCGCGGCGCGCCTGCTCGGCGTCAGGGCCCTGGCAGGCGGCAAGAGTGAGCGCAGCGATGGCGCTCAACGACAGCATGCGGATCGTCTTCATGGGTGGTCCTGTTCCTGTTCCGGTAGTGGAGAGCGGAGCTTAGGCAGGGGCCGATGCAGCCTGCGTCAAGGTGCAGCCTGCTACCCGATGCCGGGCAGGCAGGAGATCTGGTGGCGATGCAGTGACGCGTCTCTGGCGAACAGCAGAGAACCAGCGTGGATGACAGGCAAAGAAAAAGCCGCTGGAAACCAGCGGCTTTCTCCGAACGCGCTCAAAGCGAAGAAGTGATTACTTCTTGGCTTCTTCGGCGGTGTCCTTGGCAGCTTCGGCGGTGTTTTCAGCCGTCTTGGCAGCGTCGGCAGCCTGCTCAGCAGCAGCGTCGGTCGCGGCGCCGGAAGCAGCCTGGGCAGCGTCAGCAGCGGTGTCGGCCGAAGCAGCGGCGGTGTTGGCAGCAGCCTGAGCGGCGTCAGCCGACTGCGAGCCCGAGGCAGCAGCCTGGTCGGCAGCGGTCTGAGCGTCGGCAGCAGCTTCGTTGGCCGAAGCAGCAGCGTCCTGAGCCTGTTCCGGCTTCGAGCAAGCGGTCAGGGCCAGGCCCAGCGCCATTGCGATCAGCAGCTTGTTGATGGTCATTGTTTCAATCCTCGTCGTTAGATTAGGCAACGCGCTATTGCGCGCCCCCGACATGATGACGGCCACAAGACGGGTGTCAAGCGCACGCGCATTCAGTTTTGCAAAATCGCCGTTAAATGCTGTTAAATCAATTCGATAGCGATGGCGGTCGCTTCGCCGCCGCCGATGCACAGCGTCGCGATCCCGCGCTTGCCTCCGCGCGTGCGCAACGCATTCACCAATGTCACCACCAATCGTGCACCGGATGCACCGATCGGATGACCCAATGCGCAGGCGCCGCCGTGAACATTGACCTTGTCGTGCGCGATGCCCAGCTCCTTGATCGGCACCATCGGCACCACGGCAAAGGCTTCGTTGATTTCAAACAGGTCCACCTCGTCCAGTTGCCAGCCGATCTTGCCGAGCAGCGACTGGATGGCCGCCACCGGCGCGGTGGTGAACCACTCCGGCGCCTGCGAGTGGGTGACATGGCCGACGATACGTGCCAGCGGGGTCACGCCACGACGTTGTGCGTCGTCGGCACGCATCAGCACGGTGATCGCGGCGCCGTCGGAAATGCTCGACGAACTGGCCGCGGTCACGGTGCCGTCCTTCTTGAAGGCCGGCTTCAGGGTCGGGATCTTCGCCACGTCGGATCTGCCGGGCTGCTCATCGCGATCGACGATGACCTCGCCCTTGCGCGTGGCTACCGTGAACGGGACGATTTCTTCGGCGAACACGCCGCTGTGCTGTGCGGCCTGTGCACGTTCCACCGAGGCGATCGCGAACGCGTCCTGGTCGGCGCGGCTGAACCCGAACTTTTCAGCAGTGGCTTCGCCGAACACGCCCATGGCCTGGCCGTCGTACGGGTTGGTCAGGCCGTCCCAGGCCATGTGATCGACGGCCTGGAAATTGCCGTAGCGGTTGCCGGTGCGCGAATTGGGCAGCAGATGCGGTGCGTTGCTCATCGACTCCATGCCGCCGGCAACCACGATGCTGGCCGAGCCGGCCTTGATCAGGTCGTGGCCGAACATGATCGCCTTCATGCCCGAGCCGCACACCTTGTTGATGGTGGTGGCGCCGGTCGAGGTCGGAATGCCGGCCGCGATGGCGGCCTGGCGTGCCGGCGCCTGGCCGAGATTGGCCGGCAGCACGCAGCCAACGATGACCTCGGAGACATCGGCCGGGGCGAGCCCCGACTGCGCCAGCGCGCCTTCGATCGCGGCAGCGGCGAGCGCAGGTGCCGGCACTGCGTTGAATTGGCCAAGGAACGAGCCGATGGCGGTGCGTTTTGCAGCAACGATGACGATGTCGGACATGAGTGGATACCGTTTAAAGTGAAACGATTATCTGCCTCATGGCCGGATCGCGCCAGCGCACGCCGCGCTGGAGCAAGTGCATCGCATACAGTATAAAAATCCATAGTCGGGCCCGGGGTTGGGTCCGTTCCATGGAATGGGTTCGGGGAGAACACCGATGAAAAAAGGGGATGTTGCGAGAACTGTGCTGGCTTCGGCGCTCGCCGTGGCGTTGACCGCGTGCGGCGGTGGTGGGGGCGGCGGTGGCGGTGGTATCCGCCCAACGCCGCCGGTGTCGCCGCCGCCGACATCGCCTCCACCTCCGCCGCCTCCGACCTCCCCGCCGCCGCCCACGTCACCGCCACCGCCGGTCACCGCACCGACGCCGGAGCCGGCGATCGATGCGCATCTGGCGCTGACCAATGCACGTGCGGCGCAGGCCTTGGGCTTCACCGGCGCGGGGTATCGCATCGGGGTCATCGACAGCGGCATCAACGCCAATCATCCGGCGCTGCAGGGGCGGGTGAGCGACAGCTTCATCTATGTCGATCCGCGAACCAACAACGTCGCGGTGGGCGACGTGGTCGGGCACGGCACCATCGTCGCCGAGCTAGCGGCCGGGCGCGCAGTGAACCAATGGCCGGGCGGTGTTGCACCCGGCGCCGGGCTGGTGTCTGCGCGCATCATCAGCGACCGCGCGCCGGTGGACGATGGCAGCGGCCAAGGCAATGAAGTGGATGGCCCGCTCGGATTGGGACCCGTGCACACGGACCTGATCGGTGCCGGCGTGCGCATCATGAATAACTCCTGGGGCGGCCTGTACTGGAACGATGCATCGGTCACCAACCAGATCGCGCAGGAATACCGGTCTTTTGTCATCAACAACGATGGCCTGGTGGTGTTTGCCGCAGGCAACGAGTCGCGTGCGCAGCCTTCCGACACTGCGGCACTTCCC